>JANMVV010000049.1:5000-114884 GCA_031392925.1 Vicinamibacteria bacterium | reverse complement strand
TCGCGATCGGGCTGCGCCACCACGCTCGTGGCGGGTTCGAAGGTCACCGGGACCTTGTCGTCGAGGGTCGCGAGCCGGCGAGAAAGGTGGGCACTGGCGGCATGATTGATGAGGCCTTCGCGATAGGCGGCGCGCTTCACTTCACTCGCGCGGGCGAGCAGGTCGTCGAGCGACCCAAACTGCTGGAGCAGGTCGCGCGCTCCCTTGTCCCCGATGCCCGGAACCCCGGGGATATTGTCGACGGCGTCGCCGACCAGGGCCAGCAGGTCGACCACCCGCTCCGGGGGCACGCCCATTCTCTCGATTACGCCTTCACGGTCGTACCGCTTCTCGGGCTTGCCGTCGCGGCCGGGCGAAAGCACGCTCACGTGGTCGGACACGAGCTGCAGGAGATCCTTGTCGCTGGTGATGATCACCACGTCGAATCCCTGGTCGACCGCCTGCCGGGCCAGGGTGGCGATGACGTCGTCGGCCTCGAATCCGTGCGCGATGACCACGGGCAGCCGGAGGGCCTCACAGGCCTTGTCGATGAAGGGAAGCTGGGTCGCCAGGTCCTCGTCCATCTTCGGCCGGTGCGCCTTGTACTCGGGGAAGGCTTCCTCCCGCGAGGTGCTGCCGGAGACATCGAATGTGACCACGAAATGGGTCGGCTGCTCGATGCCCATCAGGGCGCGGATGGTGTTGATGAATCCGTAGATCGCGCCCGTGGGCTGACCGGAGCGGGTGGCAAGGCCCCGCACCGCGAAGAACGAGCGGTGGACCAGGCCCGTCCCGTCGACGAGATGAAGGATGGGGCGAGCGCTCACCGGCGGGATTGTAGTCGGGCCGGGAGCGAGCCCCCCAAGCCTGGTTACTTCAGGCGGTCGATCTTCGCGACGATCTGCTTGATCAAGTCCTTGGTGCAGGCTTCCTGGGCATCCCCAAGGCCGCTTTGGCGCCACTCTTCGGAATTGGTGCCGATTCCGGAGCCGCCTTTGCTGAAGTCGATCCCGCCGCCCTTGCTCGACTCACCCACGCCCTTGCCGGAAACCATGATCTCGCCGGTGCTCATGTCGATGATACGGCCGGTGATGCGCACTTCGCTCTTGGTCTTCTTCCCGCCAAGCCCGATCCCCTTCACGCGCACGCCGCCCCCGCGCGATTCGGTCGAGAACTTGGTGATGGAGCCGACGAGGATGTACTTGACCCCCAGAACCTTGCCGATCTTGGCCATGGTCTGCGCGGATGGGTCGGCCCGACCGGAAGCGGCGAAGTCCTGCTCGCCGAGGATGGTCGCGAGCTTCTTGCGTTCGATCACGCGGAAGGAGCCGTCCTCGACCAGGGCATCGACCAGTTGATCGGCGATTCCCTTACCGATGTCGTACTGGCCCCACCAGTTCTCGACCGCGCCGAACTCGAAGTCGAGAACCGCGATCTGGGGTCGGGTGTTCTTCGCTTGCGCGAAGACCGGACCGGAGAGGGTAAGCGTGAAAGCAGTGGCGAGCGCCACGAGAGCCGAACGTCGTTTCATTGAAGATCCTCCTTGCAGGACAAGGCTGATGCTAGCAAGAGCCAGCACCCTGGAAAAAGGGAGCCCCGTCACAAACCGGGGAGGCGGGCCTCATTTCATCCGCGCGAGCTCCGATTCGGCGGCGATGAAGCCGAAGGCCGCCCACTGCGAACCGGCCACCACGCGCTTGAAGATCGCCTTCGCCCGCTCGGTGTCGCCGTTGACAAGGTAGAAGTTTCCAACCCCGTAACCCTGGGTCGCGACCTGCAGGGGGTCCTGCTCGTCGTTTCTGAGGACCTCCTCCGGCTTGCGGAGGCCTTTGTACATGAGGAGGCGCTGGTAGTAAGCGCCGTTGTCGAGAACGTTCATGCCTTCCTTGATCGGCTCGAGCACCTTCTCGGCCTCCGCCTTCTGGCCGAGGCGGCGCAGCGTCATGTAGAGCCAGTCGGAGGTCGCGACGAGCGAATCGTCGTTGTCAGTCGAGTACTTCATGCACTCGCGGTAGGCGGTGAGCGCCTTCGCGAAGTCGCCCTTCAGGTAGTGCGCGAGGCCGAGGTGGTAATAGATGTTGAACTTCAGCGTGGCCGAGGGAGACGGACGCCGGCCGGGCGCGCCATCGGGCTCGCCCTCGTTGGGCTTGCCGGCCACGAGCTTCGCCGCCTTCTCGAAGTCGATGATGGCCTTGTCGAACTGACGCGTGGTGATGTAGCGATGGGCCCGATGTCGCAATGGCCGCGCGTCCTGGGGGAACTTCGAGACCCCGCGGGAGAACACATCGATCGCCTCGCGATACCGGGACAGGTAGGCCAGACGACGACCCACCCAGACGATGGTCTGCGCGTCATCGGGGTTCTTCACGAAATCCGCGGTCGCGGCGGCGAGATTGTCATCGAGCCGCTTCTTCGCATCGGCGGACAGGTCGGGAGCGAAGAATGAACGACCGTCCAGACCCTTCGCCTCGGGCGTCTTCGCGGCCGCGGCCGCGATTGCCTTCTCGGGACGAAGGTAGGTGTCGTACCACTTCACGTACCGCTCATAGCGATCCTTGAGGTAGCTCGGCTTCGTGAGACCGTGGTTCTGGCCGGGATAGATGATGAGTTCGGTGGGAACGCCCAGGCGACGGACGGCCTGGTACATCTGCTCCGTGTTGAGCAGGGGCACGTTCATGTCGGCCTCGCCGCACAGGAACAGTGTCGGGGTCTTGATCTGATCGGCCTTGAGGAACGGGCCGGAGAGTTTCAGATAGGCCTCGGCGTTCTTCCAGGGCAGACCGAGTTCGGCTTCGTATTCGTATTGATAGTGATCGGTGCCGTAGCCGGCGAGGATGTTCGAGATCGAAGCGCCCGAGGTCGCGGCCTTGAACCGGGTGGTCTTCGAGATGACGTAGTTGGTCAGGATGCCTCCATAGCTCCAGCCGCCCACACCGAGGCGGTCCGCATCCGCGACCCCCATGGCGACCGCCTGATCGACGACCGCCATTTCGTCGTCGAAGTCGGGCTCGCCCCACTTCGCGAAAAGCGCGTAGCTGAAGTCGCGGCCATAGCCCGTGGAACCGCGCGGATTGCCGGCGACCACGGCGTAGCCCTGGGCGGCGAGGATCTGCCACTCGAAGCTGAACGCGGTGGAGAACTGAGAGGCCGGGCCGCCGTGGATCCGGAGGATGGTGGGGACCTTCACGCCGGGCTGGCCGTCCACGGGCCGGGTCAGGAAGCCGTCGAGCATCGTCCCGTCCTTGCTCTTCGCCTTGAAACGCTCGATCGACGCGAGCTTGAGGCCCTTGAGCAGAGCCTCGTTCGTCTTCGTGAGCCGGCGAACCATCGCGCCGTCGAGGATTGAAATTTCGGACGGCAGCGTGGGCTGGCTCTCGGTGAAGACGATCCGGCCGTTGCGCGTGTCGAAGGACTCCACGTCGCGCTCGCCGGCCACGATCCGCTCGATCGCTCCGCCTTCGGGGGAGACCCGTCCGAGATGGGAGTTGCCACCGTCTTCGATGGTGAACAGGATCGCGCGACCATCGCTGGAGAAGAGCGGATTTCCCACGTTCCGGTCGAGGGACTTGGTGAGCGCCTTCACCGCGCCCGTCGCGATATTCACGGTCGACACATGGCTGGGGCCGTACCACATGTCGGCGACCGCGCCCCCGGCCACGTAGACGATGGTCGTCCCGTCGGGCGACCACGAAGGCCGCTCGTCTTCGCTCGGGTTCGTGGTGATCGCCTTCGGGACTTCGCCGGCCAAAGGTGCGATCAGGAAGATATTCGAATCTCGGTTGGTGTCGGGCTCGGCCGTGCGATTACTGACGAAAGCGATGGCCTTTCCGTCGGGCGACCACGCGGGTTGCGCGTCGTCGTAGGGTCCGGAGGTGATCTGAACCGAGGTCTTCTTCTCCACATCGAAGACGTGAAGATGCGAGCGCAGTTCTCGCAGATAGCCCTCGGTATCACGCTTGAACTGGATGCGCCTCGTGACGATGGGCTTGGGCGTTTTCTCGTCGTCGTCCTTCTTCTCGCCCGCGCGCGCATCCGGATCGGGATCGGAAGCGACCAGGACCAGCCGCTTCGAATCGGGCGACCAGGCGAACGCGCTGACCCCGCCCTTCAAATCGGTGAGCCGGCTCGCTTCCCCCCCGCCTCGCGAGATGAGGAAGACCTGGCTCTGGTCGCTCTCGCGGCTGGACAGGAAAGCGATCCATTTGCCGTCGGGAGAAAAGCGCGGATTCGTCTCCGCCTTGGGCGAGGTGGTGAGTCGCACCGCGTCTCCGCCCGTGGTCGAGATCAGGAAGATGTCGGCGTCCGACTTGTCTTTCTTGAGGTCCATCGATCTTACGGTGTAGGCCACCTGCGCGCCGTCGGGCGATAGCACGGGGGCGCCCACGGACTTGAGGGCGAAGAAGTCGTCCACGGTGAGCTGTCTGAGATCCGCGGCGTGCGTGAGCGGCGCCAGAAGGGAGAGGGCCGCGGCGAAACGGAGGGAGACAAAACGCATCGGGAGAAGTCCTTTCAAAGAGGGAACGTCGCCCGGAATCGTAACCCGCCGTCGCGAACCCCATCCCTATACTGGCGGGATGACCACGGTTGTCGTTGCCGGTTCCTCCTCGCGGGCGGGAAAGACCGCGCTCGCGGAGACGGTCCTTCGCGGTCTGGGCGGCCGCGCGGCCGCGGTCAAGTTCACGACCACCGACGACGTCTTTAAGAGGTGTCCCCGGGGCACGACCTGCATCGTCTGCGATATCGATGTCCCTTTCAAGGTGGTGCGCGACGAGGCGACGCTCGGTGAAAGCGGCACTGATACCGCGCGTCTCAAGGCCGCGACCGAAGGGCCCGTCCTGTGGACGATCGCTCGAAAGTCAGTGGCCGCGCTCGCCTGGGAGGCGACTCTCCTGCTTCTCGAGCAGGCGAGGGTCGACGCAAAGGCCTTAGGCGAGGGTCGGGGCCTCGTGGTCGAGGGCTCGAGTGTCGCCTCCTTGTGCTCTCCGGATTTCACGTTCTTCGTGGTCCATCCCTTCCTGAGCCCCGCACGCTGGAAGGAGGGCACGCGCGAACTGATCGGCCGCGCCAACTGCGTGGTGGTCAACCGGCAGGCCTCCGAAGGCCGAGCGCCCAGCGCCGAGGTCATGGCGGCGATACACGAGGCGCGCCCTTATGATCTGCGGGTCGCCGACGTCGTAGAGCCGCTCGACACCTGGGCGGGCGACCTTTGGCCCCGCATCCGCGCGCGGCCCTGATTTCCAAGAGAGCTCCTTTCCATGAAGATTCGTATTGCCCACAGCCCAGACAGCGACGACGCGTTCATGTTCTACGGCCTCGCCAAGGGGAAGCTCGACACCGGCGGGCTCGAGGTGTCGCACGTGCTCAAGGACATCGAGTCCCTCAACCGCGAGGCGCTGCAAGGGACGTATGAAGTGACGGCCTGCTCGTTCCACGCCTATCCCTACCTCGCGGACCAGTACGCTCTGATGCCCTGCGGCGGCAGCATCGGCGACGGCTACGGTCCGATCCTGGTCGCAAAGACGGGATCGAAGATCGTGGGGGGCCCGGGCGCCAGGGATCTCGGGCGAGTGGCGATTCCCGGCACCATGACCTCGGCGTACCTTGCTCTTCGCCTTTACGCGCCCGACGTCGACACCTACGTCGTCCCCTTCGACGCGGTCTTCGATGAAGTTCTCTCCGGCCGCGCCGATTGCGGCCTGGTCATCCACGAAGGCCAGCTCACGTTCGGCAGCGAAGGCCTGCGCAACATCGTCGACCTCGGCGAGTGGTGGCTCAAGGACACCGGCCTGCCTCTTCCCATGGGCGGCAATGCCGTGCGTCGCGACCTCGGCCCCGAGATGATGAAACAGCTCACGCGCCTCGTTCGCGACACCGTGAAGTATTCGCTCGCCAATCGCGAGGCGGCGCTGGAGTACGCGATGACCTTCGCGCGCGGAATGCAGACGGGAATCGCCGACCGTTTCGTGGGGATGTGGGTCAACGACCTCACCATCGAAACCGGCGAACGCGGTCGCGAGGCCATCCGGACGTTCCTGCGCCGCGGTCGTGAAGCCGGGGTGATTACCAAGGACTTCAACATCGACTTCGTGGAGGCCTGATCGCCATGGTCTTGAGAGCCGCGCCGTTCACCCTGCCGCAGGCGGAGCTTCAGAACCGGGATGGCTCCCTGGTCTCGTCGAGCAAAATGCACACGGGTGGGCCGACGCTCGTGATCATCGGCCATCTGAACTGCAAGACGTCGCGTCAGACCCTGCCGTTCATCGACCGGATTCACCGGGACGGCGGGCGCGCGGTGGCCATGCTTCAGGACTCACCCGAGGACGCCGCGGCCGGACTCGCGAAACTCGGCCTGACCCTGCCCTTCTTCTGCGAGCGCAATCCCTTCGCGCTCTCGACCGCCATCGGTATCGTGACCGTGCCGACCCTCCTCTTCATCGAGGCGGATGGAACGGTCTCGCTCACGTCCGAAGCCTTCCGACGGCCCGACATCGAGGCCTTCGCGGAACGCCTGGGCGCTCCCAGGCCGGTAATCGAAAACGACACCATGCCCGGGTTCAAGCCCGGCTGAATGCCCCGAGAACCCTCGGTCTGAGGGACCCGCGAGATAATCCGCGTCGTGAGCGACATTCTCGACATCTTCAAACGCCAGGGCGCGCTGCTCGAAGGGCACTTCCTCCTCTCCTCCGGTCTTCACTCCGCGCAGTATTTGCAATGCGCGCGGGTGCTGATGGACACGAGGATCGCCTCGGATCTGGGCGCGCGTCTCGCGGCACTCCTCAAGGCCGCAGGGGTCACGCCCGATGTCGTGGTGGCGCCGGCCATGGGCGGCATCGTGGTTGGTCACGAGGTCGCGCGCGGTTTCGGCTGCCGTTCGCTGTTCACCGAGCGGGAAGGCGCGACCATGACTCTGCGGCGCGGCTTCGCGCTGGAGCGCGGCGAGACGGTGGTGGTGGTGGAAGACGTCGTGACCACCGGTAAGTCGACGCGTGAGGTGATCGCGGTGGTCGAAGCCACCGGCGCTCGCGTGATTGGAATCGGGTCGCTCGTCGACCGCAGTTCGGGCAAGGCCGGCTTCGAGGCTCCCTTCGAGAGCCTCCTCGCCATCGCCGTCGATACCTGGAGCCCGGCCGCGTGCCCGTTGTGCGCCGCCGGCTCGCTGGCCAGCAAACCGGGTTCACGCCCCAGCGCTTGAGCGACGAGGAAGCTCGGCCTCAATACAACCAGCGGGTCACGCTGTCGTATGACGGCTACGGTTTCGCGGGCTTTCAGGCCCAGGACAAGGACAAGGGCCGGACCATTCAAGACGAGGTCGAGCAGGCGCTTCACAAGCTCCACGGCGTGTTCATCCGCATCGAGGGCTCGGGACGCACGGATCAGGGCGTTCATGCTCTGGGCCAGGTGATCTCCTTCCGGTCGCGGCGGCTCTGGCCGGAGAGCGAGCTCGCGCGGGCCTTGAACTCGACCCTGCCCAGGGACATTCGCGCGATGGCGTCTTCGCCCGTGGCCGCCGACTTTCACGCGCGCCGGTCCGCGGTCTCGAAGCACTACCGCTACCTCCTCGACGTCTGCGAGACGCAGCATGCGGTGAGAAGGCGCTACGCGGGACACACCGGTTTCAAGCTCGATCGCGCGGTCATCGGCGGGGTTGCTGCCCTCTTCGTCGGCAAAAAGGATTTCGCCTCGCTGCGAAACGCGGGCACCGACGTGAAGACGACGATCCGGAACGTCATCCGGTCCGAGGTGCAGTGGGAAGACTCCACCATGGTCTTCGACGTGGAGGCCGACGGCTTCCTGCGTCGCATGGTGCGCGCGATGGTGGGCGGCTTGATCTCCGCGGGCCGCGGGGCCACGACGGTGGAGCAACTCGCGACCGCCCTCGAAAGCCACGATCGCAGCCAATGGCCCGCGCCCGCGGGACCCGAGGGCCTGTATCTTGTGTCGGTCCGCTACTGAGCGATTTTCAGCGCACGTAGTCGAGAACGGTCTGGGCGAAGAGTTCCGGCTTTTCGTTGGCCACGAACACTCCCGCGTCGAGAAAGACCTCGGTCGCGGGCTTGAACGCCTCGCGCACCGGTGCCGAGCGGACCGGATCAGCGAAGGGGTCGTGCTCGTTGTAGATGAGGAGCGCCGGGCACTTCATGAGGCCGATGCGATCCTCCATTCGATAGAGCGCCACCGCGAAGTGGCCCTGCTCGCTGGTTTCGCCCGCGCGCCACAGATCGAGCACGATCCGCTGCACCAGGGCCGGGTCGGGGATCCACCGGAAGAATCGGTCCCACTTCTCCTTGAGATGCGAGCCATCCTTCTGGACGGTCCATTGCTTGAACCACTTCGATAGTTCGGCCCGGCCTTGGGCGTCGGTGTAGACGGGCCCGGAGAGAATCACGCGATCCACGCGCTCGGGAAAAGCCGCCGCGAGTTCGACGGAGACGATCGCGCCGGTGTGATGGCCGACGAAGACGGCCCTTTCGATCTTCAGCGCATCGAGAACGGCGATCACGGCGCGGGCGTAGTCGGCCACCGTCGGCTGGCCCTTCACCGGATCGGAACACCCGTAGCCGGGATTGTCGATGGCGATCGTCCGCCGGTGCTTCGCGAGCAGAGGCAGAACCTCCTTGAACTCGTCCACGGAGCGCGGCGTCTGGTGAAGGAGGATCAGGGGCGCGCCCGCGCCCGAACCGGCCTCGACGCAGTGGACCTGGCCCATCTCGGTGTCGCAGAAGAAGCGGCGTGACGTGGTCATGAATGCGATTATGGACGACTGGGCATTCGTTCGTCCGCCCCCGGATATTCGCTATAATTTCGCCCCAACCCGTTCTTCTCTCCCGAGGGCTTCTTGGAACCAGACTCGATCACCATCACCGGCGCGCGCCAGCACAACCTCAAGAACGTTTCCCTGTCGATCCCGAAGAGGAAGTTCGTGGTGTTCACCGGGCCCTCGGGATCGGGCAAGTCCTCTCTCGCGTTCGACACCCTCTACGCCGAGGGGCAGCGCCGCTATATCGAGAGCCTGAACGCGTACGCGCGTCAGTTCCTTGGTCAGATGGACAAGCCGCTCTACGACTCCATCCGCGGCCTGGCCCCCACGATTTCCATCGAGCAGAAAGCGGCCTCGGCGAACCCGCGGTCCACCGTGGGCACGGTCACCGAGATTCACGATTATCTCCGGGTCCTGTTCGCTCGCGTGGGTCACCTCTCCTGTCCCAAGTGCGGGCGCGACGTGAAACCGCAGTCATCCCAGCAGATCGTGGCCGAGATCGCTTCGCTGAGGGAAGGAAAGAAGTTCCTCATCCTGGCCCCCCTCGTGGACGGCCGCAAGGGCGAGCATCAGGATGTCTTCGAAACCATAAGGCGCACCGGCTTCACGAGGGCCCGCGTGGACGGCGCGGTCATCTCTCTGGAGGACGACATCCGGCTCGACAAGAAGCGTAAACACTCGATCGAGGCCGTGGTCGACCGGTTGATCGCGAAACCCGACCTCGATCGAACCCGGCTCGCCGACTCGGTCGAGCAGTCGCTGAAACTCGGCAAGGGTGTGGTGATCGTGGCCGTCGAGGGCGAGCCCGACCGCGTGATGTCGCAGCAACGCGCGTGCTCGAACTGCAATCTCTCGTTCCCCGAACCCACGCCCCAGCTCTTCTCCTTCAACTCCCCCGTGGGCATGTGCCCGGACTGCTCGGGCCTCGGCACCCGCATGGAGATGGACGCGGATCGCCTGATTCCCAACCCCGACCTTTCGGTCAACGAGGGCGCGGTCAAGGCGTGGGGCAAGCTCGACGATGCCACGAGCTGGGGCTCGGACATCGTGCGCGCCCTCTCCAAGGAACGCGGCATCGACCTCAACAAGCCGTGGAAGTCGCTCTCGCAGGCACACAAGGACGTGCTGCTCTTCGGCACCGGCGGCGAGCGCGTGGCCATCAAGTTCAAGGGCTCGTGGGGCGGCGGCACGTTCCGGATGCGCTACGAGGGACTCTTGAACTCGATGCTGCGCCGGATGAAGGAGACACCGTCGGAGGACATGCGTCAGTACTACCAGCGCTTCCTGTCGCAGCGGCCGTGCTCGACCTGCCACGGCCGAAGGGTTCGCAGCGAGGCGCTGGCCGTGAAGATCGACGGCCTCACCATCGCCGATTTCACCGCGCTGTCGGTGGGTGAAGCCCACGCGTTTCTCGAGGGCCTGAAGCTCAAGGGCGCCGAAGCCACGATCGCGGTCGAACTCCTGAAGGAAATCCGGAATCGCCTTCGCTTCCTGGTCGACGTCGGACTCACCTACCTCACCCTCGACCGCGCGGCACCTTCGCTCTCCGGCGGCGAGGGCCAGAGGATCCGCCTGGCCAGCCAGATCGGCAGCGAACTCACCGGCGTCATCTACGTGCTCGACGAGCCGTCGATCGGCCTGCATCAGCGCGACAACCGCAAGCTGCTCGAGGCCTTGAAGCGCCTGCGCGACATCGGCAACAGCGTGGTGGTGGTCGAGCACGATCGCGAGGCCATGGAGGAATCGGACTGGCTGGTCGACTTTGGTCCGGGTGCGGGACGGCATGGCGGCGAAATCGTGGCCGAGGGCACGCCGAAGATGGTGAAGGCCAATCCGAAGAGCATCACCGGCCAGTACCTCAAGGGCACGCTGAGGATCGAGACGCCGAAGGCGCGGCGAAAAGGCAACGGGCTCGCCATCCAGGTGGTGGGGGCGAGGGCGAACAACCTCAAGAACATCACCGCCTCCTTCCCGCTCGGCAAGCTCATCTGCGTGACCGGCGTCTCGGGTGCCGGCAAGAGCACGCTCGTCAATCACATCCTCTATCCGGCCGCGGCACGCGCGCTGCACGGGACCGAAGTCAGGGTGGGAGCGCACGACAAGATCACCGGCCTCGAACACATCGACAAGGTCATCGACATCGACCAGACGCCGATCGGACGGACCCCGCGCAGCAATCCCGCGACCTACACCAAGGTCTTTGACCTGGTCCGCGAGTTCTTCGCCGAACTTCCCCAGGCCAAACAGAACGGCTACACCCCCGGGCGCTTCTCGTTCAACGTGAAGGGCGGCCGTTGCGAGGCCTGCGAAGGCGACGGCGTGAAGTGCGTGGAGATGCACTTCCTGCCCGACGTGTACGTGCCTTGCGAAGTGTGTCTCGGGAAGCGGTTCAACGAGGCCACCCTGACCGTCGCGTACAACGGCAAGTCCATCGCCGACATCCTCGCCATCACGGTTGACGAGTCGCGCGAGCTGTTCAAGCACCATCCGCAGATCAAGCGGGCCCTCGACACCCTCGCCGATGTGGGCCTCGGCTACATCGCCCTGGGGCAATCGTCGCCGACCCTCTCCGGCGGCGAGGCACAGCGCGTGAAGCTCTCGCGCGAACTTTCGAAGCGATCGACCGGACGCACGCTTTACGTTCTCGACGAGCCCACCACCGGCCTGCACTTCGACGACATCAAGAAGCTGCTCGGCGTGATCAATCGCCTCGTCGACGCGGGCAACACCATCGTGGTGATCGAGCACAACCTCGACGTGATCAAGACCGCGGACTGGATTATCGAAGTGGGTCCCGAGGGCGGCCATGCGGGCGGGCGGATCCTGGCCACGGGCACGCCGGAACAGATCGCGGCCGCGAAGACCACGGCCACCGGGAGCTTCCTGGCCGAACTCCTCTAAAGCCTCACTCCGTGAGGAGTTGAAGGTCCATGTAAGAGAAGGCGCCGGTCACGAACGTGCTCGAGTGGTCATCGAAGGGCGCCCCTCGTTCGTCCCTCACGCCGGAAATCGTCACCTGGTGCCGGGCCTCGGCTTCCAGGGCCTGAGCGGGTCGCCAGAAGAGGATGCGGCCATCGGAGGAGATGTCCAAAATTCCGTCGACATCGCGCTCTTCGGTGCGCACCCTGACGCCCTTGGTCGAGTGTTGATCCACCTTGCGCGGCGCCGTCACCAGCACGGTGGCATCGCGAGGCACCCCGGTCTCCTGGTCCTTCGGCATGACCTTCAGAATGGGGCTTGAGTCCCTGGCTCTCATCACTCAACCCTGCCTATCGATCCAGCGCTTGCCGCGGAGGATCATGATCCGGACCCGCGCCGAGCCCCCGGTCACGCGAACCGCGGCCATGCTCGATTTCGCGCACAGATAGAAGGTGCCCGGGGTGCCCGTCCCAAGCGGAGAGAAGGACACCATCCGCGAATTGCCGAACCGGATGGGCTCCGATCCGAGGGGGCCGCCGTCGGGCGAGGGCGCATCGGGAAGTACGCCCACCGCGACGCCCGACTGCCCAGCGTCCAGCCTGAAGGGCCCGGCGATCCGGGTGTCGGTTCCATTCGCGATGTCGGCGGCAAGAACGCCATTGAAGTTGCCGTCGATATAGGTCGAGTAACTCGCCCTTCCCGCGGCGTCAGTCTCGAATCGAATCGCGGCCTGCGTGTTCTTCGTGGAGGCGATGGAACGGGCCCGCATGAACTCGCTCTTGAAACTCTGCGCGGCGCCCACGAGTGCTGCCTCCTGCCGATACCCGAGGATGTTCGGGAGGGCCACGGAGCCCATGACCACGAGGATGCCCGAAGTGACGACGAGTTCAAGGAGCGAATAGCCGGAGGCGGTGAGACGGGATGGGGCTTGGTTCATGGTCTTTCTCTTGACTGAAAATCCTCAAGTCCAAAAAAGGGGGCGCGGACTCTTCATCCGCGCCCCGATTTCCGGTCGTCTGAGGAAAGCCGCCTACTGCTTCGGAGTCTCCTTCGTCGGCGCGGGCGCGCCCACGGACAGGTAGCCCTGGATCTTCGAGAAGTTCTTCTCGCCGATTCCCTTGACCGCCATCACGTCCTCGACGGACTTGAAGGCGCCATTCTTCTGCCGGTGCTCGACGATCCGGGCCGCGAGGGCGGGACCGACCCCGGGCAGATCCTCGAGCTGGCTGGCCGTGGCGGTGTTGAGGTTGATCTTGCCGATCGGCGCCGAAGCGGCGGCGAAGGCAGGGCCGGTGGTGAGAACGAGTGCCGCGAGAAGCGCGGCGGCGACGAAACGGTTGATCGTATTGAAACGCATGGTTTTCTCCTTGTTTGAGGCTTCGAACTCGACTTTGGCTTGCGGGTCGTCCGCCTCGTGGGTGTTGTTGGTTGATGGTTATTGAGGTGGCGGGGGCCCTGGTCTCTCCCAAGTTGTCCAGAACCCCCACCGTGAAACGTCATGGCGGCTCTGTAGGGCAAGGCCGGTGCCAGCGCGGTGCTCGCGAATCAAGGCCTTGTGCGGGAGTCGCTTCCTGGGAACCCCTTGGGGAATGGATCCACCACCGGGGGGGGTGGGCGTCAAGCGCCGTTGACGCCGCTCGCGCCGGGGTCGTATCCAAGTCGCCCGGGAGAACAGGGTTGGTCCTCGAATCAGGCGGTGAAGCCAGCCTGACGGGTGGAAAGGCACACCTCGCGATAGGATCGCCCACTCTTTTGAGGAGCACCGCCATGAAGACGATCGAGTGGATGTATCACCGCAACGGTTGAATGTCCTGCAAGAAGACGCAGGAGTTTCTTGCGAAGACCGGAACCGAAACCAAAACCTTGGTGAACGCGACGAAGACGCATCTCACTTTCAAGGACGCGAAGGCGCTCCTGGCCGGCGTCGATGAGATCGTCTCTTCGCGGGGAGCCAGGGTCGAACGACTGTTGATGAAGGACAAGCCGAGCGATGCGCTGCTGGAGAGAGCCCTCATCGGACCCACGGGCCGCCTTCGTGCGCCCACCGCTCGAATCGGCAAACGCCTGCTTGTCGGCTTCAACGAAGCAACGTATCGCGCGACCCTCGGCTAAGCTCTCACCTGCCCAAACCCCCTGCGGTCCGCCTTTTTGTAAAGGCGGCTTTTTAATGCCTACCCCGGACTCCCTCAGCAAAAAGACTCCCCTGGAGAACACGGACCCCCTTGTCCGCGCCAAAGCCGCGCGCGAGTGGCCCGTGGACGATCAGGCTGCCCTCGAACGGCTGGCCACCCGGGATCTCGATCCCCGGGTCCGTCAGGTGGCGGTGCGCCGGCTCAAGAATTCGACGCTGGTTCTGCAGGTCCTGAACGCGGATGCCGATGCCCACGTTCGACAGGAAGCCCAGGACCGTATGTTCAAGGCTCTGCTCTCGAGCGAGCCCGAAGCCTCGTCCCTCTTCGCGGACATAGCACCCCATCTCGCCGACGACGAGCTGGTTCGGGTGGCCAAGGAAGTGCATGGCGAGACCGGCGCCAAGGCGGTCGGTTTCATCAAAGGGCCCAAAGCTCTGGCCGACGTGGCAAAGACCGCGCGATCGCATGATGTCCGGATCGCCGCGTTCTCGCGCGTCAATGGCGCCGACGAGAGCATTCTGGTCGACATCGCCCTCCATTCGGAGTTCAAGGACTCCGGAATCGCCGCGGTGGAGAAGATCGAGTCCGAGGCCTCGCTGACCCGGGTGGCCGAGCGCGCCCGTCTCAAGCCGGTCGCCCGCGAGGCCCTCTCCCGTCTCGGCAAAGTGGAGGAGGAGGAAGAAGAAGAAGAAGAAGCGGACGCTTCTTCCGACCTCGAACCTGCCTCGGAGGCGGAAGCGCCCGCGGCTCCGATCGATCCGGCCGAAGAGGCCCGGTTGCTGGCCGACTTTGATGCCGCGGTCCAGGCGCGTGAAGCGATCCTCGCCAGGGTCGAGGCCCTTCCCAACTCCGAAGTCCGGGGCGCCGTGGTCGAGGCGCGTCTCGAGTGGGCCGCGCTGCCGCCTCTCTCGGGGGTTCAGGGGCACGAGTCCGCCGAGCGATTCAGCGCGCTTTGTTCGCGGAAGATCGCGGCGGCCGGTCGCGCCGAGCGATTCGCTGCCGTCTCGCCATCCCTCGATTCCCTGGCCGAGCGCGCGGAGAAGCTCGCGGCTGAGGAGATCATTCGCAACCAGCGGGAGCGCGTCCGCGCACTGCGCGCCGAGTGGGATCACACCACCAAAGACGCGGGCGTTCCCGACGACGACCCGCGCCGCCTCCGCTTCGAGACCGCGGCCCTCAAGGTCGAACAGGCCCTCGCCGAGATCGATGCCGCGTCGCAGCAGAAGCGCGACGAAGAGCTCGAATCCCTGCGCACCCTGCCCGCCCGTCTGGAGTTCCTGATCCAGCAGAAGGAGGTGGCAGTCTCCCAGCTCGAGGAAGCGCAACGCGAGCTTCGAACCATGGAGCCTCTCGTGGGCATGCTCCAGGGTGACGAGCGGAAGAAGATCGGCCGCGCGCTCGAGGAGGTCCGTCCGAGGCTCTTCGGCAAGACCCAGGAGGTGCGGGAGGCGGTCGAGTGGACCGGGTTCGCTCACCTCGCCGCCCAAGAGCGCCTGATCGCGGAAATCGAGGCCGCTTCGTCCATCGAGAATCCCGACTCGGCCGCCAACAAGCTTCGCGATATTGAAGCGCGCTGGGCCGAGGTCCGCAAGGTCCCGAAGGACCAGGGCGAGGAGTTGTGGAAGAAGTTCACCTCTTTCCGCGATCCCCTGCGCAAGCGGCTGAACGAGTTCTTCGCGAAACGGACGGCGGAACAGAAGGACGCGAAGAAGAAGAAGGAAGATCTCATCGTCAGGGCGGAGGCCATGATCGCGGCCCTCACGGAGTCCACCGACTGGAAGAGGGGTGCGGACGACTTCAAGGCTCTGCAGACCGAGTGGAAGGCCCTTCCCTCCTCGGGCAAGCACGAGAAGGATCTCATTCCGCGTTTCAAGGCCCCGGCCGATCGGTTCTTCGCTGCCCGCAAGGGGGCCATGGAGGAGCGCGACAAGTCCTTTGGCGCGAATCGCGCGGCCTTCGAGGATCTGGTGAAGCGCGCGGAGGCTCTCGCCGCCTCCACCGAATGGGACAAGACCACCACCGAAGCGAAGAAGCTTCAGGCGGAGTGGAAGGCAGTCGGCCCGATTCCGATGCGCGAACGCGAGAAGCTCTACAACAAGTTCCACAAGGCGGTGGATTCGGTCTTCGACCGTTATCGCCGCCGGGACTCCATCGAGGACGAGAAATTCCAGGCCGAGCGTGCTTCGTTCCTCGCCGAGATGGAAGCGCTCGCGGGCACCGAACCCGCCACGGAGGGCTCGGAGGACTACAAGAACAAAGTGGCCGACTTCCGCGCCCGTTGGCGCAAGATGTCCGGGCGCCCGAGCCGCGAGCAGGATCTCAAGTTCAAGACGCTTTTCGCCGGCCTCATCTCGAAGAACTCCGAGGCCTTCAAGGGCACGGACATGGATGTCGACGAAAACCGGAAGAAGCTCGAGAAGCTGGTGACGAAGCTCGAGGCGCTTGAGAACGACAAGGCGAAGGTCGACTCCATGGATCTCGCCACCCGGTTGAAGGAGGCCTGGGCCTCGCGAACCATGGGCGCCAAGCCCGGAGGGTCGAACTTCAAGGCCGAGGTCGAGAAGGCTCGTTCGATCTACGAGAAGCTCGGCCCGGTGACGGGCGACGAGGGCGAGGCGCTCCGCCAGCGCTTCGACGCGATCTGCCGCAAGCTCGGGTAGGGCTCGAGGCGGCTACAGCTCGCGGATGGCGCGCGCGATCTCCGCGGCCTGGTGTTTCTGAATGCTGTGTCCGCCGTCTTCGAAGCGGAGCGCGCGGGCTCCGGGAATCGCTTCGGCCAGCTCCATGGGAATCTGGGGTTCGACGAGGTGGTCGTCCGCGGCGAAGATCACGAGGGTTTTTTTCGGGAGAGGCTTTCTGGCGGCGCGATTGAGGAGCGGATAGTCAGCCGCGCTGAACGACTCGAGGTGGGTCGCGTATTCGCCCGCCGTCATCTCGTCGGCCCGGGGAAACCGCCTCTTTTTGTAGTGGTCTCGAACAAGCGGAAGAACGAGATGGCGCAGGCCCGGGACCTTCAGGATGAAGGCGATGCGCATGAAGGACGCGCGCGACCTGGACAGACCCTTGTGCGGCCTCAGGCCCATGGGCGCGATCAGTACCAGATGAGAGACGCGCTCCGGAGCCAGGGAAGCGGTCACGAGTGCGGTGCCCGCGCCCATGGAGTGGCCAATCACGCCGAACTTCCCGATCTCGAGCTCATCGGCGAGGCCCAGGACGGTCTCGGCCCGCGCCTCCAGACTGCGCAACGCTTCGCGCCGTGGCTCCGATCCGCCGGAGCCCGGCAGGTCCACGCGGATGAGCCGGGCAAAGGAAATGAGAGGCGGGGCCAGGTAGCGGAAATCACGCACCGAACCGGGCACGCCGTGAATAGCGAAGAAGACCTCCTTCGAAGCGCCTTCGTCGGTGAAGGTCAGGCGCGCCCCTTTCACCCGGGTTTCCCGGAGAGGCGGGTCGGACTTGGGAAGGAGGGCCTGGGTCTTGGTCAAGGACTTGGGTGGACGCCCCGACCAGGGAGCGTCGCGGAGCGGAGAGAGTCAATGGATTCTAAAAGCGCGGTCCGTCTCGCGGCATTTCGTGACCGGGTGCGGTTTGATGCAAGATGCCTCGATGAGCGCTTCCCTCGACACGTCCTTCTACGGCCATCCACGCGGCCTCCAAACGCTCTTCTTCACGGAGATGTGGGAGCGGTTTTCGTACTACGGAATGCGGGCGATCCTGCTCCTGTACATGACCGCGGCGGTGACCGCGGGCGGAATGGGTCTCTCCGCCGCGGATGGCGCGGCGATCTACGGTGCCTACACCGCCGGCGTCTACATGGCCGCCATTCCCGGAGGCTTCGTGGCCGATCGCCTGCTGGGCCTGAGGCGCGCAGTCCTCGTGGGCGGGGTCCTGATCGCACTCGGGCACTTCTGCCTCGCCTTCGGCATCAAGGGGATCTTCTATCTGGGGCTCGTCTTCATCGTGGCCGGCACCGGACTGCTCAAGCCCAACATCAGCGCGATCGTAGGCACGCTCTACAGCAAGGAGGACCAGCGGCGCGACGCTGCCTTCTCCATCTTCTACATGGGCATCAATACCGGCGCTTTCATTTCACCGCTCATCTGCGGCTGGCTCGCCCAGAGCGATTCCTTCAAGGGCATCCTCGCCTCGGCGGGCTTGAGCCCGGAGCACGCGTGGCACTGGGGCTTCGGCGCCGCGGGCATTGGGATGACGCTCGGCGTCATTCAATACGTTCTCGGAGGAGATCGGCTCAGGGAAACCCCGGTCGAGCATCCCGCGAAGAGCCCGGCCCTGCTCTGGGCGAAGTTCGCGGCGGCCTGCGCGGTCGTGGTCGGCCTCCTTTACGGGCTTTGGGACTATCGGGACGGGCTGATCCTCATCGGCACCGGCATCTTCGCCGCCTGGTTCGTCGCTCAGACCGAGCCCGGGGTCGAACGCAAACGCGCTTACGCGGTCATGATTCTTTTCGTCTTCGCGGCCCTGTTCTGGGCCGGCTTCGAACAGGCGGGATCGAGCCTCAATCTCTTCGGCGATCGTTTCACCCGAAATGAAATCTTCGGGATGTCCTTCCCTTCGAGCTTCCATCAATCGACCAACTCGGTCTTCCTGATTCTCCTGGCCCCCGTGTTCGCCTGGGTGTGGATTCGCATGGGCAAAACGGGAACGGAGCCCTCGTCTCCGGTGAAGTTCGCCCTCGGTCTCCTCTTCGTGGGTCTCGGGTTCGCGGTCATCGCGGTGGCGGCCCGGGTGTCGGCGGGCGAAGGCGGCTCGGTGGTGAGCCCCATGTGGCTGACCGTGGTCTATCTCCTCCACACCATCGGCGAGCTCCTTCTCTCCCCCGTGGGCCTTTCGACCATGACCAAGCTGGCGCCCGCCCGCCTCGCCGGCTCGATCATGGGCGTGTGGTTCATGGCGACATCGGTCGGGAACTTCGTGGGCGGACGTGTCGCGGGCCTTTTCGAGACGTTCCCCCTGCCCTCGCTCTTCGGCGCGGTGTGCCTCACCACCATGGTGGCCGGGCTCGTCTGCCTCGCCCTAACTCCCACGATCAAGCGACTGATGGGCGGGGTGAACTAGGAGGGCACCGAAGGGTCTGTGGGTATCCCGGCGCACCCCCAGGGGGCAAGCGGGTTCTACCCCTTCCGCCGAACGCGAATCAGTTCCTGCGCCCACGCGTCGAGCTCGCGCAAATCCGAGAACGTGGTCGTCCCCTTGGTGCCCCGGGGCGCTCCCGCGCCCCCGACCACGAGCTCGATCTTCCGATTGAGTTCCGATCTCAACTCGGCGATCGCGGAAGCGGCGCGCTTGAGCGTGGAAGCCGAAATGGAGATGCCGACCGCCAGGGCGCCCGTGCTTTCGGCGAGGGCGGCAACCTCGGCAAGCGGCACTTCGGTGCCGAGGCTCAAGACCCTCACGCCACGGGCGGAGAGGACCAATGCCGCCATCTGAACACCGAGGCCATGCGGCTCCCCGGGCAGGGTCGCGAGAACCGCCAGCGGTCCGCTGGCCGTTTCCTCGAACCGCAAACGCGCGCCGCGCAGGACATCCGAAATCCGCTCCGAGGCAAAGTGCTCGTGGGCGATGTCGAGTTCTCCGGCCTCCCAGGCGGCCCCGATGACTTCAAGGCACGGCACGATGCGGGTTTCGATGTAGGCGAGCGGATCTTCCTGCGCGAGGTCGCTGTAGAGCGAGCGCATCAGCCGATCAGCGTCGAATCTCCGGATCGCTTCGATGAGGGAGTGGGTGTCGAAGGGGAGAGCCTGGCGGCGCGCGACCGGCTTCACCGGAACGGTGGCGAGGAGGGATTCAAGCACAACATCCGTGGCCGGCACCACTTCGCCCGCGCGAAGGCCCCGCTCCAGGGCGAGGGCGACGCGGCGGATTCGCTCGACGTGCGACACATCGAACTGACGATGTCCCGAAGGCTTGCGCACCGATTTCGGAAAACCGTAGCGGAGTTCCCAGGTCCGAAGGGTCTCGATGGGAACGCCGGTGGCGCGGGAGAGACCGCCAATCGACACGTAGGCCTTTTCGGAAACGGCGGGCGCTTCGGACGCGGGGGCTCGGGATTTGGGGTTCGCCATTATGAGGGGGCGTTCGCCCCCGGCATGGTACGGGGGGAGGAGCGTTCTGTCAAGGTTTTGAGCAGTTTTTGGTCGATGGGGCGGATCCTGGTGAAAGGGAACCGGCCAAGCGACCTCACCTATCCGCGGTGTCGGAGCGAGAAGAGCGCCTGCGCGCTCTCTGCGTCCAGACCGCCGACTCGATGCGAAGAGCGATGCGGTCGGCGATCGTTCGATCCTCGTAGGACGTGCTGCGTGCCCTGAACGCCAATTCCGAAAAGCGGGATCTGGTGAGCGTGGACGCGCGCTCGAGGAGTTCGCGACCTTCTTCGCTGATGTCGGCCACGAAGGCCAGGCCTTCCTGAACCGGGACCACCGCGTCGAAGCGTCGCGTCGCCTCGAGAAATCTCTCCACCCGAAAACCCTCCTTCGCGCGGCGGAGGACGAGTGCGGCGTCGGCGACCCAGCGCACGTGCGGCATCCGGGTCCACCTCACTCCATGCACCAGAACGTGCAGCAACTGGTGCTCCGGACACAGGCCGAGGGTTGGAGTGCTTCCGATCACGAGCGGCTGAGCCGCCGACCAGAACGAGGCGTCGTCGTCGTCTGCGCGCGCGCTCGCAAGAACATGCCAGTGGAGATCGATGCTCAGCTCGTGCCGCTTTGACGGGACGAAAACGACCGCGTGATTCGCGCGCAGACCGTTCGGTCCCACCGGTTCGCCAAGTCCGGCCCTCAGACCGTGCCGCTTGAGTGCCTCCATGGACCGGAAAAGGTCTTTGCCGGGAACGAGGATGTCGAGATCCGAAACCGTGCGCAGGCCCGGCGAGTCGTAGACGGTGGCGCCCAGGGCGAGCCCCTTGAGGGCCATGGTTGGAACCGCGGCCTCGGCCAGGCAACGAAGGATCTGCTCCGCCGACGTCGTGATGGCTCGGCCCTTGAGGAGAGCGAGGGTGAGGTAGTGCGGATTGCCCTTGACCCAGGGGTCGTCCGGAACGATGCGCTGGAGGTTCGCCATCAGCAGCGGGGCGATCCAAGCGATGCCGCCTTCCTCCAGACCGGTCGAACTCGAGAGCTTCCGCCAGGCTTCCAGGGCGCGGTTTCCGTCCAGAAGGCTCGCCTGGAGGGCCAGGCTTTCCTCGCTCGTCGGAAACGCCGTGACGGCGCCTCGGGGTCCGGTCGCGGAAACCATGACGCCTTCTCGCGCGCCCTATTTCGCGGCGCTCCCTCGATAGGCGACTTTTCCGTTCACGATGGTGTAGAGAACCCGCGTTTTCAGTATCTCGGGGTCAGGGACGCTCAGGATGTCCAGGGAAAGAACCGTCAGGTCCGCCCACTTCCCTGGCGCGATGACGCCCCCGTTCGCCTCCGCGAAGGATCCCCAGTAGGCGTCCTTCGTGTAGGACTTGAGCGCCTCGAGGCGAGTGAGCTTCTGATCGGGCTGATAGCCGCCCTGAGGAACCCCGGCTTCGCTCTGGCGCGTGACCGAGGCGTAGTAGGACTTGATCGGATCCACGTCCTCCACCGGCGCATCGGTTCCGTTGATCAGGACGGCGCCGGACCTCTTGAGCTTCTGCCACACGTAAGCACCCTCGAGGACTCGCGCTTCCCCAAGGCGCTGTGAGGCCCAGGGCAGATCGGAGGTTCCGTGGATTCCCTGAATCGAGGCGATCACGCCCAGCTGGCCGAAACGCGGGATGTCATTCTCGTCGAGGATCTGGGAGTGCTCATCCCGGAAACGCACGTCCCTCTTCTCCGGATGCGCCTTGAGCGCGGCTTCGAACGCGTCGAGCACCGCGCGGTTCCCCGCGTCGCCGATCGCGTGCACGTTGACCTGGAAGCCGTGCTCTATTCCATAAAGCGCCGCCTCGCGAACAACCGCGGGGTCGGTGACCCACAGCCCGGTGTTGCCGGGATCATCGACGTAGGGTTCGAGGAGCTTGGCGCCGCGGGAGCCGAGAGCGCCATCGATCACGAGCTTGGCGGAACGGATGCTCAGGAACGAATCCGGCCCTCCGGGCTGGGGCGGGCCGAACTTCTTCAGGTTGTCGAGGCCCGCGATCATTGCGTAGAGGCGGAGCCCGAGCTGGTTCTTCGCCGCCAGTTCCTTGTAGATGGCGATGGTCGAAAGGTCGGCGCCCGCGTCATCCAAGAACGTGATGCCCTTGCGCAGGCACTCTTCCGTGGCCAGTCGAATGGCCTCGCGAATGTCCGCTTCGGTCGGATCCGGCGGCTGGATCAGGCGCTTGGCGGTGTCGATGAAGACGCCGGTCGGCTGTCCGGTCTCATCTCGGATGACGTCGCCGCCCGCGGGCGCTTTGGTTTCCTTCGTGATCTTCATGAGCGCCATGGCCTGGGCGTTGGCGAAGCCCGCGTGGCCGTCGGCGCGGACGAGGTAGACGGGATTGTCCGGCGAGACCGCGGAGAGAGCGTCATGGCGCGGAAAGCCGCGGACCTCCCCCACGGGCTTCGTTTCCCACTTCCCCTCGTGCCACCCGCGACCCACGATCCAGACCCCTTTGGGACGCTGCTTCACCGCCGCCGCCACTCGCGCGACCACCTCGTCCCAGCTCTTCGTTCCCACGAGGTTCAAAACCATCCGGGCCTGACCGATGCCGACGAAGTGGCCGTGGCTCTCCTTCAGACCCGGAACCACGGTGGCGCGCTGCAGGTCTATGACCTCGGTTTGCGGACCCTTGAGAGCCAGAACATCGGCGGTGGAGCCTACCGCCGTGATCCGGCCACCGGTCATCGCCACCGCTTCGGCCCGGGGCCGGGCCTCGTCCATCGTGTGGACCACACCGTTCACGAGGATGCGATCGGGGGGGGCGGCGAGCAAAAGGGCAAGAGCGCTTGAGGTCAGGAACATGCGGGTTCTCTCGTTTCTCGGTGATACGGGTTTGAAGGCGGCTGGGGCTACGCTTACTCTAGTCGCCTCGCTTGACCTTCCACATCTGAGAAAATCGCCCAAAGGGTGCTCCGGCCCGCGAATCCTCCCCATGAGAACTCATTGAACGAAGAACGCTTCGACGTCGTCCCCGGCCTGCGTCGGGAGTGGATGATTGTCGTCCGCAGGCGGCGGCTCGTCGCGCTGGGTCTCGTGGTTTCGCTCGTGGGCGCCACCATCTACAACTACACTCTGCGGTCGGTGTACGAAGGCCTCGCGGTCGTCGCCGTCGCCGAGGCCATGGCCGCGAACCCCCTCGCGAGGATGTCCACGGAGGTCACGCGCCTGGGCGCGATCCTGGAGCGTCAGCGGGTCTTGATTCGCAGCCCGGAGTTCGCCTCTCGCACCGTGCCGTCGCTCGATGCCGCCGCGCAGAAGGAACTTTCTCTGGGGCCCATCGGAAGCTGGCCGGATCGCATGCGGGCGGAGTGGGGACGCCTCATCGGGGCCGAGGGAACGGACGCGCCCACGGATATGGTCGCGGCATTCCGTTCGCGTCTCCAGGTGACGGGCGACACCAGGTCCACCTGGATCGAGATCCGAATTGCCGCCTACGACCCGAAGATCGCGGCCGATGTGGCGAACGCGGTACTGGACCAGTACCTGCGCGAAACCGAAGCGGCGAACAGTCAGGCGGTCGACCAGTCGCGAAAGGCGCTCGGCGCCCAGGTGGAGGAAAAGGAGCAACGTCTGACTGAGCAGATCACCGGACTGCGAGAGATGGGCGGCAAGTCCGGGCTTGGCGATCTCGAAGTCCGGAAGGCCATGCTCGAAAGAGAGTTCCGCGCGTTTCAGGAAGCGCTCGTCAACGCCCAGACCTCGCGGGTGGGGCGCGAGGCCAGGAGACGGGAAGCGACTCAATTGCGCGGGGGCGTCGCGGCCGTGCGTTCCGATCCCCTCGTGCGCGCAGCCACGGCCAGGGTGAGCGAGCTCGAGGACCGCGAGACCACGCTTCTTTCGACCCTGGGCCCCAAGCACCCGGATGTCCTCGCGGTCCAGCAGCAGCTCGCGGCAGCGAGACAGCGCCTCGCTCAGGAAATGGGCTCGCTTGAAGAGGGCGCGGACTCCGAATACCAGCTGGCCGTTAATGAAGAATCGCGGCTCAAGTCCAACATGGCGCGGATACAGAATGAACTGGCCGACGTGGAGAAGGAGTCTCTGGGCTACTCGCTGGAGCGCAAGAAAATCGAGGTCAGCCGCAGCTCCATCGAAACTCTGTTCCAGCGGCAGGCGAATGGGTCGACCACCATTCTCGATGCCCAGATCATTCAGAACGCGCGGCCCTCAAAGGATCCGGTCTCCCCCCAGAGACAGCGCAACTTCCTCTACGCCTTCATCGGCGGCTTGATCGGCGGCCTTCTTCTGGCCTGGATGGCGGAGCGCTTCGATGATTCCGTCCAGTCGCCCGAGGACGTGAAGGAGGGCCTCGGACTTCCTTTCCTCGGAATCGTCCCGCTGATCCGAAGGCTTCCCCAGGGTTCACTGGCACCCGCCATCGGCGATTCGAAGAACGGCCTCGCCGATAGTCTGCGCGTGGTGAGAACGAACCTCATCTATGGTTCGGCCCAGGCCCGGCCAAAAGTCCTTGCCTTCACGAGCGCGTCGCCGGGCGAGGGGAAATCCACGGTGGCCGCGGGTCTCGCCATCCTCTTCGCCCAGAACAAGGCGCACGTTCTGCTCATCGACGCCGACCTGAGGCGGCCCTCTATCCATCAGCTCCTGAACGTTCCCCAGAGTCCGGGGTTGTCCGGCGTTCTCTCCTCGGAAGGTCCCGTGAATCTGGTGGCGCGAGCCGGACCGGTCCGGGGTCTGGATGTGATACCCGCGGGCACGCCGCAGAATCTCTCCTCGGAGCGCCTGGGCTCGGACGCCATGAAGGCGCTCATTGATCAGGCGCGAAGCCGGTACGACTGGGTCATCATCGACTCTCCTCCGGCATTGGGCCTGTCGGACGCTTCGATCATCGCGACCCTGGCCGACGGGATCGTGGTGGTGTGCTCCGGAGACAAGACGCCCCGCCAGGCGGTTCGTCATGTCGCGGATCAGCTCCGCGCGGTGCGAGCCGCGGTACTGGGGGTCGTTTTGAACCGGGTCGACCTGCACCGGCATTCCTACTACTACGGGCGCTATTACTCGCCGTACTACGGCGCCGAGGGCGAGGGCTCAAAGAAGCACGGCCACGAGACCCGCGAGAGCCCGAACCCCTAGACCCTGGTCAGTCCCGCGGGGTTTCGAGAACCTCTAACGCGGCCTCGAACACCGCCGTCGTGGTGATCTGAGCCAGACACTCGGGCACGGGCGCCGTCTCGCATTCCTCCGGCGGCCGCCGGATGAGGTTGCAGGGACTGCACCACAGCGTGGGGGCGAGAGCGATGTGCTTGCGTCCCGATAGGAAGCCCAGATCTCCTCCGGAGAAATACCTTTGGGGGTCGGAAGGCCCGAAGATCGCCACCGAGGGTAAACCAAGCGCGCAGGCAAAGTGCATGGCGGAGGTATCGCAGGAGACGAACGCGTCGAAGGCGCTCATGACTTCGGCCAAGGCCCCCAGATTCAGCCGGCCGGACAGATTCAGCGCGGCTCCTTGAAGTCCTGAGCTGATCGCTCCCGCCTTGGCGGTTTCGCCCACCGAGCCGGTCACAACCAGGGTGGCGCTCTTTTCCTTCACGAGTCTCCGGCCCAGTTCGACGAATCTCTCGACCGGCCATTCCTTGATGCGACGGCCCGCTCCGGGATGAATCCCGATCACCGGTCCCTTCCGGTCGAGGCCTGCTTCGGCGAAACGAGTGGCCAAAAGCGCCGCGCCACGCGCGCGCCGCTCGTCGTCGAGCCACCGGAAGGGCTTTCTCGGGACCGCGCGGCCAAGGGCCGCTTCGATCGCGCGATAGTTCTGCTCGACGAAGCTCACGCCCTCATCCAGGTCCGCGACGGCAGAGAGCAGGGCGGGGCTTCCGGTGTTGGCATAGCCAACCCGGGCCCGAGCCCCGGTCGCGGCCATGAGCCACATCGCACGCGCGTCGCCCTGGAGGTCAATGGCGAGATCGGGCCTCATCGCCCGCCGCGACCTTGCGACTTGAAAGAGAGACCGGACGCTCGAAGCTCCCTCGTCCTTTCGACCCACCCAGGGAGCGCTCCAGACCAGGACCTCATCGACGGGAGCGTCTTTCGCGATCTCGCGCGACCACTCCCCCACCGCGAGCCGGATCTTCGCGCCCGGAACCGCGTCGCGAAGGGCGCGGATCGCGGGCAGGCTCATGAGGACGTCGCCAATCCGGTCCAGCCGAAGCAGGAGAATCTCCAGGGGCGGATCCGCCGCGGGACGGGCCAAAAAGGGGGCCAGCAGACGGGCGCCGGCGCTCGCCACCATCACCATCAACCGCTCGCGCGGGCGGGTGACGCGGCTTTGCCGGCCGTTAACGTTTTGCCAGCGCCTGCGCCTGGACATAACACTCTTCGAGCGTGGATGCGACAAGGTCCCAGGTGAGGTCGCGGCGCACGCGGCGCGCCGCGCCCTCCCCGAGTTCAGAGCGGAGACCCGCATTGGCGGCGAGGCGAAGCAACGCCTCGCGTATCGATGTCGCGTTCTTCTGGGGAACGAGAATCCCTTCGACGCCATCCTGCACGACATCCGGAATGCCGGCGACGCGACTCGCGACCAGGGCCTTGCCCGCGGCCATGGCTTCGAGAAGGACGTTCGGAAGGCCATCGACGTTTCCCTTCGAATCGACGACGGAGGGAATGGCGACGATGTCTGCGCACTGGAGCGCGTCTCGGATCTCCGAGCGAGAGAAACGCCCGGCGAGGGTCAGCGATGCTCGAGACGCGTGAGCCCGCGCTTCCAGATCCTCGTGAAGATCCCCATCGCCGACGATCGCGAGGTGCAGTTGGGGTGAATCGCCCGCGGCTTCGATCAGGTGGGCGAAGCCCTTCTTCTCGACCAGCCGGCCCACCGCGACAACCAGAGTCTGCGTCGACGACGCACCCAGGCGCCGGCGCATCGCGGCGCCTTGCGGCTGCGGGGTCGAGCGGTCGCCGCCGAAGAAGCCGGCATCGACGCCGTAGGGCACGGTGCGCGTGCTCTCGGTTCGTGCGCCGAGAGCGATCGCGCGGTCTCGAAGGTCGGAACTGCAGGCGGTCACCGCACCCGCCGCCGCAAACGCGCGGCGCGCCGCGATCCCCACGAAGGTGTTTCGCTCCGCGGCGAACACATCGCTGCCATGTAGGGAGATGACCAGAGGCTTTTGGGACGCCACTGCGGGTTTGCGCGACAGCACGCCGCCCGGCACCACCCACTGAGCGTGAACGAGGTCGTAGAAATCGCTCCGGAGCCGTCGCTTCACCGCGCGAGTGGTGGCGAGGGCGGCGAAGGGCGCCACCAACAGCGTCTTCCCCTTGAAGCCCCGGTCCGCGTTCATGCTTTGCGCGTAGCCCCACACGCTGAGGCTCGGAACGGGCGCGTACGAGAAAGGGAAGAACCGCAGTCCAGGCTCGTCGGCTCGCCGGAGCCTCGGGTGCGCGGGAAGAAGAATGTCGACCTCATGCCCGCGCGCGGCGACACTTCGCGCGATCTCCTCGATGAAGGGCGCCGTTCCGTCTCCATCGAACAGAGGGTACGAGGACGTGACCATGAGGATCTTCATGGCTTCGGGGGCCGAGCCACCACCTCGACGCTGTCCACCATGATTCCGAGGTCACGCGTGTCCGTGGCCCTAGGGTCGGTGTTGGTGGGCCGCCAGGCCGGCACATCGAGGCGAAGGATCCTGGAACCCGGCGGGAGCGGGCTCGGCAGCACGATCTCGAAATCGCGCCAGGTCCCATCCGCGGTGAACTCTCCGACCAGTGCCTCATTGAAGAACGCCTTGACTTGCGCGGGCCTGGCGTTTGCCGGACGAAGGTGGGCGGTGGCCCGGATCCTGAGGTGGGCCCCGGCGGTGGCGGCGGGCACATAGATCGAGCCGGTGGCGTTGCCGCGTTCATCGAGACAGCCGCCGGTCCAGCGGTACGTGCGCTCTCCGGTGGCTTCGCTCTCGAAGAAACCGGAGGTCTGGAGGTCGCCGGGCCCGCCTATGTCGATCAACGGCTCGGTGGTGACCTTGAGCGTCTCCGGTTCGATCACCCGGGAAAGGAAGAACTCCACCATGCGCGGCTCGGGCCTGCTCGGAACGCGGTCGTACGTCCATTCGAACTCGGAGGAGTTGAAACGGAAGGTCTGGGTGCGCTCGAGGAAGAGGCCGCAGACATCGGTTCTGAAACTGGTCACGAAGTAGATGTTCCGATACGTCTTTCTCCAGGCGGCGATGAGATGGGCGAGCCGCTCGGGGTCGGGATTGAAGCGGCGAAACTCCAGGGCGTTTGCCCCATAAAGGCCCCAAAGGGGGAGCGAGAGCAGGTGGATGCTCTTGGGTTGCTCGAACAGGACCACATCTTTCGGACCGAATCGTCGGGCCACGTCAGCCACGAATCGAACGCTCCCCTTCCAGTCCACATAAGACAGGATCGGCCGGGTGTTCGCCACCGAGGTGCCAAGAGCGAGAAGGCCGGCGGCCGCTCCAGCGAGCCGCCACCCTTTCGACCACTGCGCCATCGTCACCACGGCGAGCGCTGCGAGCATGAAGGTGAAGGGTAGCGTCACCGGCAGGTAGCGGCGCATGGCGAAGAAGTAGTCGTTGAAGACGCGGATCTTGTAGAAGTAGAAGCCGGAAAAGACGAGGAGCACGGCGAGCGCCAGGACGTCGTTCGAACCGGCGCGCTTGATGAAGAGGGCGAGGCCAAAGAAGGCGAGGGCCAGCCCGGGCGCGCCCACGAACCAGGAGAAGCGGCGCAGGGCCTGGGCGTCGTGAGCGGCCAGCCGGTTGAAGCCGAGCGTCTGAAGGACACCCGGATCCGCGAGCCTCTCCGCCTTGACGTTCCCGTCGCCGCCCGCCCACGCGGAAAGGGCGGGGCGCAGGGTGAGCGCGTAGATCACGACCACGCCCAGGACCACCACGGCCGCGGTCCGAAGGGATTTTTCGCGTCGAGACATGAGGCTCATCCATCGTGGGCCATGCTTCCGGATCAGAAGGGCCGCGACCAGGCCGAGAGCCGCGAGAAGCAGCCAGAACGAGGGCGGATGATTCCAGTAGCGCCGGGTGAGAATCTGGTGCGCGTAGCGCTTCGAGAAGAACACCGCGTGAATCGCGGCGTGGACGAGCAGAACCACGAATGGAACGAGAAGGCTGAGAACTCTCGACTTCCACCGGCCCGCGCGGCTTACGAACTGGACGGCCACCCAGAATGCGAGAGGCAGGAGCAGGAGGACGCTGTCGATCCTCACCAGCAGGGTCAGGCCCAGAAGTCCGCCGGAAAGCCACCCGAACGCTCGGGTGTCGCTTTGGGAATCGAGCCGGTGTGCGAGCAGGCCCGAGAGAATCAAGAACTGCGAAAAACCCTCGGACACCGGGTATCGCGCGAACCAGACCTGAAGGACGGTGGTGGCAAGGCCCAGCGTGCCGATAAGCGCCACCGCGGTTCCAAACATGCGGCGTCCCAGAAAGAACGCGGCCAGGGTTCCGAGAATTCCAAAGATGGGGGGGGTCGCGAGGGCCCCTCGCACGCCCATGGTTTCGAAGAGGTAGGCGCCGAACGCCGGAAAGAGATGGAAGAACTGCGGGGTGATCAGGCCACTCTTCGGATGATCCAGCTCGAAACCCATGAACCGCGGCCATGACGGCTGTGGGTGATCGTCGTCGCCATCCAGCGTGAAGCGGAACGGGGCCTCGTCGAGGTTCGCGTAGAAGAGCGAGAGGTCCTCGGCGGGAATCGATGACACCACCGGATCGAGATGCGTGATGGCTCCCGTCCGCGCGATCACCCCCATGGCCGAGACATACGCCCCGGGATCACGGCCGCCGACGATGTACTCGCTCGGCTTCGCCTGCAACAGGAAGGCGCCGATGGCTATGGCCAGCGCGGGCAGAAGCGTGACCGCCCGCTCCGGCCGCGCGAAGGGCGCGGCGGCCGGCCGGCCAAGAAGTCGGGCGATCAGGAGAACAATGACGAAGAGAACGATTTCCACGGCCGCGGCGCGGACCGTGCCGAAAGCCCCGAACTCGGCGAGCAGCAGCGCCAACCATGCGGACACCGCGACCGAGATGGCTCCCGTGAAGAAGAGCCTCTCGTCGAGACCAAGCCGGTCGCGATCGGCGGGGCGGAGCAGAGAGAGGAAGCCGAGGCCGGGAAGGAACAGCAGGACGAACGCTGCGGGAAAGGCGAGGGCGGCGCCGAGGGTCTGTGGCAAAGGTGGATTCCCGAAGTGACCGCCCGAGCCGCCGGCTCCTAGGCGTAGACGGCTTCCTTGACCGCGGCGATCACGGCGCCCACCTGGGCGTCGGTCAGCTCAGGATAGACGGGGAGGGAGACAATCTCATCCGCAGCCCGCTCGACCACCTTTCGGTCCCCGCGCTTTCCTCCGAGCGACGCGAAGGCGCCCTGAAGGTGCAGGGCCACGGGATAGTGAATCGCCGTGCCCACGCCGCGAGCGGCCATCGCGGCCATGAAGGCGGCCCGGCGCTCATGCCGGACCACGAAGAGGTGATACACCGCCCGCGCGTAACTCTGCTCCTCGGGCAACCCGAGGGGAAGGCCGCGAAACGCCTCGAAGTAGCGCTCGGCGATCTCGCGCCGTCGCGCGGTTTCGGCATCGAGGGTGTGGAGAAGCTCGCGGAGGATCGCGGCCTGCATGTCGTCGAGCCGGGAGTTGGTTCCAAGGATGTCGTGCTGGTACTTCTCGCTCTGGCCGCCGTTTCTAAGCTGCCGGAGTCTCTTCGCGAGGCTGGGATCGTCGACGAGGATGGCGCCGCCGTCCCCGAAACCGCCCAGATTCTTGGTGGGATAGAACGAGAGGCCGGCGAGGCCGGCGAGGCTGCCGACTGGGCGGCCCTTGTACCTCGCGGCATGGGCCTGGCATGCGTCTTCGACCACGATCAGATTGTGCTTTCGGGCGATGTCCATGATCGGATCCATGTCCGCGGGATGGCCGTAAAGATGCACCGGCATGATGCCCCGGGTGCGCTTCGTGATCAGGGCCTCGATGGTGGAAGGATCGAGATTCATGGTCACGGGATCGACGTCGCCGAAGACGGGGGTGGCGCCCAGCCGGGAGATGGCGAGGGCGGAAAACGCGGCGGACATCGGTGAGGTGATGACCTCGTCGCCCGGACCGATGCCCTGGACCTCGAGGGCGAGGATGAGCGCATCGGTGCCGTTCGCCACGGAGACCGCATCCCTCGCACCCATGGCCTCGGCGAGCTCCTTCTCGAAGGCGTCGACTTCGGGCCCGAGGATGAACCAGCCCCGATCCAGCACACGGGCCATGGCCCGGTCGATGGCGGCGCGATGGGCCGCGACCTTGGGCTTCAGTTCGTTGAAGGGAACCGGGATGGTTTCGGTCAAAGGTAGCGGTCCTTGTGCTTTCGGTAGTAGTCAATGGTCCGGGTGAGACCGTCCACGAAGGGAGTGCTGGACTTCCAGCCCAAAGCGCCTTCGATCTTCCGCGCGTCCGAGTAGAAGTCGCCGATGTCGATCTTCTTGCGCTCTTCGGGGAACGGGACCACCTTGATCTCGCTCTGGCCGGACAGCCTCACCAGGTCGTGGGCGAGGTCGAGCAGGGAGACCGGGGTCCCCCCGCCCAGATTGAAGACCTGACCGTTACTGGCTTCGCTCGCACCCGCGCGAAGGAAGGCATCGACCACATCGTCCACGTAATCGAAGTCGCGCCGCTGGGCGCCGTCGCCGAAGACCTCGATGGTTTCGCCGAGCACGGCCTTTCGCATGAACCAGCCGATGAAGCCCTGACGGTTGTGGCGAATGAGCTGGCGCGGCCCGTAGGTGTTGGTGAGTCGCAGCGAGCAGGCGCGGATGTTGTATACTTGGTTATACACTAGGTGATAGAACTCGCCGGAGATCTTGTTGATGCCATTCACGTCGGCGGGGGCGAGCGGATGATCCTCGTTCACGGGCAAGCGCTGGGGCCGGCCGTAGATCTGCCGGGTGCCCGCGTATACGATCTTCGCCTCGGGATTGCGTTTGCGCAGGGCCTCGAGGATCCACAGCTGCGCATGACAGTTGATCTCGAGATCGGTGAAGGGATCGCTCATGGAGTCGATGTGACTCACCTGGCCGGCGAGATTGAAGACGATGTCCTGCCCCTGGACCAGGTACTCCATGGCGTGGCCGCGCACGTCGGCGATGTTGATGCGCACTTTGTCCTCGTATCCGTCGAGGTTGAACAGGTTCCCGCCGTAGTCGGGAAGAAGCGAATCGACCGCGGTCACGCGCGCGCCCAGGTCGGCGAGCCGCCGGCAGAGATTGGAGCCGATGAAGCCAAGCCCCCCCGTGACCAGCACGGCGCGATTCCGGTAGGTGTCGAGATACCCGGTCATGATCGGACCGCGGTTTTCAGATGGGTCTTGGAGATCGTAAGTTCCACCCAGAGGTTCACGAGGTCGCGCAGAGTGCGAAAGACCCGGGGGAAGTTGAAGAACTGGCTCTTGCCGTAGGTGCGGTGGTAGTGGTGAACCGGAACCTCGGCGATCCGGAAGTTGAAGTCCGTCACCTTCTTCATGAGTTCGACGCAGATGACTCCCGAGGAGCGGGTGAGCTTCACCTTGTCGAAAATGCTCTTGCGCATGAGCCGGAAGTCGCAATCAACGTCGCGAACCTTGAGACCGAAGGCGAGCTTCACAAAGTGGTGATACACGCGGCCGATGACCTTACGGTGAAAGGGATCGTTCCGCGAGATCTTGTATCCGTTCACGAAATCGACGGCGTCCGAGTAGGCCTCGAGCAGGAGTGCAAATTCACGCGGATCGTACTGGGCGTCGCCGTCCGTGTAGAGCACGAGCTCCTTTGACGCGGTTTCGAATCCGGTGCGCAGGGCGCCCCCGTAGCCCCGATTTTTGGCGTGGTGAACTACCTTGAGCCAGGGATTGACCCGGGCCATCTCGTCGAGAAGCTCCCCGGTGTGATCGGGGCTCCCGTCGTTGACCACGATGACCTCGTAGTCATCCGAGTACCGCCGCACCGTCATGTGGGCAAGAATGACCAGACTGGCGATGGTCCCCGCGTCGTTGTAAGCGGGAAAGAAAACGGAGACGGAGAGGCGGGGTTTCGGCATCAGTTCCTTCGGGAAACCCCTATTTTCCCTCGTCTCGGCTGGTTTTGAGGAAAGCGGTCAGATTCGCGGGTCTCGCCAGGAGCCAGACGGCGCCGATGAGGCCGAGAAAGGCGATCACGAGGCCTGGAAGGAATAGAGGCGGCGTGTACCTTAGGTGGGTGGAGGAGCGGGCTCCGACCTCCACCCGGATTCGTCCCGAGAACTCGGAAGCGCCGCCGCTCCATCCGTGGAGAAACGGCATGGCCACCTCCACGGTCTGGGCCAATCCGCTCGTGAACCCGAGCTGGCCGCCGGGTCCGGGTCCGGACTCACGCATGACGGGTGCGGTTCCATGGACGAGGGGAGAAGCCCCCAGCACGCGGAAGACTCGAACCTGAGGCATGGTGGCGATTTCCTGAAACGCATCCTGCGAGAGATACGCGGAGAGTCGGGAGGCCTGGACGGTGCTTCCTTCCTGGGTTTCGAGGCCCAGGCCGGTGACCCGAACCGCCACACCCTCGCGGGGAGCTTCGAGGATCACCGCGTCCACGCGGTAGGCCGGCGATGGCACCGTGCCCTTAACGGCCGACACCGCGCCGAGAGGAACTTCACGGTTCCCGTTGACTCGAACCAGAAGTGAGAGTGGCGCCTTCGGAGCGCCGCCGAAGGTCAACGCGATGGCTTTGAGCCTAAGGAAGGGAATGGCAAAGACGCGGCGCGTGCCCGGTTCGATGGTCACATCGAACGGCTCATCGGTGACCGCGCGCACGAGATCGCTCGTCTGAACCTGGACCGCGTCTATGGACCAGTTGCGGAGAAGGGCCAGGGGCGGGGTAAGGGTCCGGTCGGTCAGGAAGCCTCTCGCCCCCATCTCGCCCACCGCTCTTCGAATCGAAATGGGCGCCATCGGATCGTAGCCGTTGGCCTGAACTCTCGGTGCGAGGGCGCCGTAGCCCGCGAAGCCAAGGTCGAGTGCCAGGTCCGTGGGGAAGGCGCGCACGAGGGTGAGAACGCGAGGATCCTCTCCGAGTTCACCGAGCGCGCGATCGACGGCCCGGCGGGTGGGCGTTCCCTCCACGAGCTGACTGCGGGTGGGAGCGGTCTTGAAGACTTCGCGGCTCGTGGGCTGGAGCGCGAACGAAACCGCGAGAGGCAGAAGGAAGACGCCGGCGGCGACGTCGCTATGGGCATCGGCCAGGGCGAAGTAAGCGATGAGCGCGATCGCATAGACCCCGACCGCGGCGGCGAGTTCCTCGGGAAGGCCGCCCAAGGTGGCCGCGGCAATCGAGAGCATGGCCACCGAGGCGAGCGACGCGACGAGAAAGTACGCCCGAAGCCTTCGTCCCCGGCGGGTTCTCCGTTCCCGCCATTGCTCATCGAGGGCCAGTCCGGCAAGGGCCGCGAGGGCGAATTCCAGGACCAGCGGCAGCGCGCCGGGGGCGAGGAGCGGGCCGCGGCCGGTCTGGAGGGTCAGAGAGGCGAGTACGGCGAGAAGAAGAACCCGAACCGGAAGCCGCTCGAACAAGAGGGGCAGGCTGGCCAGCGCGAGGCTCGCGGCCGGAGTGTGCGTGACCGTCTTCAAAATCAGCCCCGCGAGCCCCGACAGGCCCTCGCCCGCGGCCTCGGCCGCGAGTCCCGTCACCTGTCGTCCCGCGAAGGGCAGCATCTCGAGCGTGGGCATCCACTGGGGCGCCGAGAGCGCGATCCCCAGGAGTATGGCGAGCCCGGTGGCGAAGCGCGACGGGGCCCGTGGCAACCGGCTGAGGGTGTGTCCCAGGAGCAGGCGCCCAAAGAGAAGGGCGCTTCCCGCTCGAAGGGCTTCCGGCGATCCGGCGAGAACGAGCAACGCGATGGAACCACCGAGGCCGACGAGGCGCGCGGGGCTCGCTCGATTCATGTGCGATTCGGCGGCCAGAAGGACGAGAGGCAGCATCGGGGCCGCCACCAGCGTGGCCGTGTCTTCGAAGTGGCTCAGAAGATACGGACCGTAAGCGAAGGAGAGCGCGCCGACGAAGGCCCCGGGGGCTCCGGCACCCAGGCGCTTCAAGTAGAGATAGGTCAGCACCCCGGTGAGGGAGACCGAGATGAGGACTAGGGCTTGAAACGCGGAGAACGAATCGAACCCCGAAAGCAGGATGGTGAGGGGGTACAAGACGCCGCCCCGGTATGCGGCGAGAAGCGGTGTTCCCAGGAACTCCCGGGTATTGAGGAACGGCCAGGAGAAGTCGCGATAGGCCCGGAACGCCTCGGTCCGAAGGGGCAGATGGAGGGCGACACCGTCGCCCGGACCCAGGAGGCGATGGTCGAGCAGGGGCTCGGCGTAGGCGATCAGTGGAAAGACGGCGAGGACGAGGAGAGCAAAGACATCGCCTTTGAAGTAGGCCCTGCTCAACGCCTGTCCTGCATCGACGCGATCTGTTCGGAAATAAGGCCGAACAGGAAGACCACGACCCCCAGCTGAATCAGGAGCGCCGAACCCATGGGGATCTTCTCGAACTTGACGACATTCCAGATCCCGTACGCGACTCCGCTGAAGAAGGAGGCGCCCGCGATGGGTGCAAACACCCTGAGCGGCGCGTACAGGGTCACGATCTTGAAGATGATCAGGATGAAGCGGAAGCCATCCTGAAGGGGCCGGATCTTCGAGGTGCCCACCCGGGCCTTCGCCGAGATCGGCACGAAGAGGACGCTGTGACCGGACTTCATCATCGACAGGCAGGACGTGGTCGGATACGAAAAGCCGTTCGGGAGCAGGTGGACGATGTCGAGGAGGGCCTGGCGTTTCGCGGCCCGATAGCCGGAGGTGAGATCGGGAATCGGCCGGCCGGTCAGCCAGGAGGCAAGAGCCCTGAAGACCGCGTTCCCCAAAGCCCGGGTCACTGACTGGTCGCCCAGAGCTCTGGCGCCGATGACCAGGTCGTACGTTCCAACCGGGTTGATGAGCTTGGGTGCTTCGGCGGGATCGTGCTGGGTGTCGGCGTCCATGAGCAATATCACCGGCGACGCCGACTCCCGTATGCCCGTCTTCACCGCTGCGCCGTTTCCCTTGTTGTAAGGATGGCGCACGACGCGCGCGCCCGCGCCTTCCGCCAGGGCCGCGGTGCCGTCGGTGGATCCATCGTCGACCACGAGAATCTCCGCGAAGCCCTGCGGCCTCAGCCCGGCCACCGTGGAGGCGATTCCCTTCGCTTCGTTGAAAGCGGGAATGACCACGGTGACGTCGCGGGGCTCAGCCACGAGGCTCCGCGTCCTTCGTCAGCTCCGCCTTTCGAACCCGGTACAAAACGTCCTCGATCAGCTTTCGATTACTGGCGATCAGGTCCGCCATCAGACCCCACTGCAGGGTCTGGAAGCCGAGGATGAGGAGGAGCACGGAAAGGATCGCGGACTGAAAGTGGCCGGTGATGGCCCCCTGCCACCAGAAGTACGCGTATCGGAGGCCGAGGATGGCACCCGCGGAGAACAGCAGGCCACCCAGGATCATGAAGACCTTGAACGGCTCGTACATCGCGTAGATGCGCAGAATCGTGGCCACCGAGCGCTTGACGTATTCGCCGGTGGAGCCGAAAAGCCGCGACGGCCGCGTGTGCTTCGCCTCGATCGGCATGTGGGCGATGGCGAGCCTTTTCTTCCCGGCTTGAATGATCGATTCGAGGGTGTAGGTGAACTCGCTGACGATGTTGATCCGGAGGGCGGCTTCCCGGGACAGGGCGCGAAAACCGCTCGTGGTGTCGGGCACGTCGGTTCCTGAAACCTTGCGCACGACCCAGCTCCCGAGCATCTGGAGACGCTGCTTCATCCAGGAAAAATGCGCCACTTCGGAGACCTGCCGGTCGCCAATGGTCATGTCCGCCTCGCCTCGCAGGATCGGGGCGATGAGGCGGGGAATGTCCGCCGCGGGGTACTGGTTGTCGGCATCGGTGTTGACGATGATGTCGGCCCCGAGCTTGAGACTCGCGTCGAGGCCGGCCATGAAACCGCTTGCGAGTCCCTTGTGCCGGGTGAAGCGGAGGACGTGGTCGGCCCCGTTCGCGAGGGCTACTTCTCGGGTCCGGTCCTTCGACCCGTCATCGATCACAAGAATGAGGACTTCGTCGATTCCTTCGATCTGCCGGGGGATTGCGCGCAACGCCGCGGGGAGGGATTCTTCCTCGTTCAGGCAGGGGATCTGGACAACGAGCTTCATGCGCGGGGAGGAAGGTAGCACAGGGCGCTCGGAATTCCGCGTCTCAAGGCGTGTCCCGCCGAGTGCTCTCGATGGCCCCGCGCCAGGCTGAATACTCCCGGAACTGGGCCACGTTGTCGAGGACCACGACCTTGGGGTCCTTGCCCTTCTTCCTGGGCGCGGAAGCGAAGCTTTCAAGGCCTTTGAGCGGATCGGTGCCCGGGGAAAGTGCCGGCACCACGTTCTTGAAAGCCTCGTCGTGCGGAGCGAAGGCCTGTAGCCGTCGCACGAGTTCGAGCGTCCGCATGTACGCCGATGCGAGACCCGCGCCCTCATAGGCCGTCCGGAGGGGATCAATCTCCCAGGGCCGGGCCTCTCCTTTGAGATGGAGATGAACGAGCCAGGCGTCCTCGAGCCGGGTATCTGCAGGCGTGCGACGGGAAGTCTGATCCATGACCCTCTCCCGTTTGATGGAGGCGGAGACAATGAGGGCAAGGTCGTGCTCCCTCAGGGCCTTCCTCAACGGCGGCGCCTCAGGATCCTCGCGAACGGTGCATTGCGCGGGGTCGGCGAAGGGATCTATCGACTCCAGGGGTATCGGGTTTCGCGATCGCACGACCGTCTCGTCCGGCACGATCAGAACCCGAAGTCCCTTGGCTTTGAGACCTGATTCCAGGGGCCCGTCCGCGGGCTCGTTGCTCACCCGGATGAGGCGATAGCGTGAAGCGGCCTGCCATTGCCGTGCTTCCCAGGCGGAAATACCGCAGGCGTCGGCGATGGTCTCCACTCCGGCCACGCTGGTATCGATGACCACATAGCGTCGGGGGGGGTGGTCGCGAGCGGAGGCTTTCGCGACCGCCTCCAGATTGGCCAGACTCCTGGTCTGAAGGATCCTCTGCGCAGCGAGTGCCGCCGCCTGAAGCCCCTCGGCCGAGAGCGCCGCGCCGCAGTAGACACAGTTCGCCCGGGCCATGGCGATCGGTCGGGCACAGGCGGGACAGAGCATCTTGCAGCCTCAGTTTATGTGGGCGGGCCAATTACACTTCGCCTTTCTCAATCCAAAGGTTCACTTGTCCTGATGCGGCGATTCACGCGGATATCGGTCGGCCTCCTGGGCGCCCTGGTCTTGTCTTGCGCCACCGGCGGCGCGAAGCGAGGAGCCGACCTCCCCGACCCGCTCTCGAGAATAGAAATACTGGCCCGAATCCTCGTGCTCGAGGACTCTCGCTCGCTCGGAGACGGCGCCATTCAGAGGTTTTTGCAGCATGAGGATCCGGCGGTTCGCCGCCGAGCCGCCCTCGCGGCGGGCCGTATCGGCGACCCGCTCGCCCTTCCCCGCCTGATCCAGCGACTGAAAGACCCCGAAACCGAGGTCCGGCGAGCGACGGCGTTCGCGCTCGGACTGATGGGCAACTCCGAGGGAAGTCCCGCGCTCATCGCCGCTCTCGGCGACCCGGATGCCGCCACCAGGGGCCGAGCCTCCGAAGCCCTGGGCCGCATTGGACTCTCGTCCGCCGGACCGTCGATCGCCAAGGCCTTCCGTCGGGCCCTGCCCCGGACCAGCGAGGGTCCCCTGCGAATTCGGGGCGACGATCCCGGACGTGCCGACGATCCCTGGGTAGAGCTTCGACTCCATCTGGTGGCCCTCGCCCGATTGAAGGATGCGGAGTCCCTCGCCGGCGCGGTTCTCGGTTCCGACTCGACCCCGCTCGTCGACTGGTGGGTCTCCGTCTGGGCCGCCATGCGCATCGGCGACTCCAGGCTGACCCCGATTCTGATCGCCGGAGCGCGAGCGGAAGACCCGTACATACGCGCCCTCGCCGCCCGCGGCCTGGGCGCGCTCAAGGACCCGTCGCACCTCGGTGTCCTTCGCCGGCTGGTCGAGGATGGCAATCCGGGGGTCGCCGTCCAGGCGTTGCGCGCGGTGGGCGCCTTGGGCGCCGCGGAAGGATCCTCGGTCGCGGCCGCTTACATTGATTCTCCAAATCCGGTGGTGAGGCGCGAGGCGTTGCTTTCGGTCGCGATGCTTCCGTCTCCGTCGAAGTGGCGTTCGCGCATCATGGACAACGTCGGTCATGCTGATCCGTGGATCCGATCGGCGGCATGGCCCGCCCTCATCAAGGCAGACGCGGAGGAGGTGGGAATCGTCCTGTCCACCATCGGACCCGACAGCGACTGGCGCGTTCGGCAGGCAGTGGCGGGGGCGCTGGCCGATAGCCTGGGCGAACGCGCCGCTCCATTTCTCCTGCCGATGCTGAAGGACGCCGATCCTCGCGTCATCCCCGCCGTGCTGGCGGCTCTGGCCCGCGCGCGGGGTCAGGGCGCGGTTCCCACCCTTCTGGATCAGATCCAGAACCCGGACATGGGGATCCGGGCCGCGGCGGTGGAAGGTCTGTCGTCGCTCGAGAAGGGTTCGGGCCGGGCGTTCACGCAGGCCTTTTCGCGCGCCCTCGATGCCTCGCTCGCCGACCAGGACATCGAAGCCCGGATCGCAGTCGTGGATGCGGTCGCCAAGGGCCTCACCGACGAGGGTCGAACCCTCCTGCGCCGGATCGCCGGATCGGATCCTTCACGGGCGGTGCGGCAAAGAGCGATCGGCGCTCTCTCCGAAGGGTTCGCTCCTCCGGAAGAAACCGCCCTCCGTCTGGCCGACGCCCGGCTGCTCGTCTCCGTTTACGAGACAACGGCTCAGACCCTGTATTCGCCGCGCGTGCGGATAGTGACGCGCTACGGAACCATCGAACTCGTCCTCGATGTGGTGGACGCCCCCCTCACCTCGATGTCTTTCGCGCGGCTCGCTCAGTCCGGCTTCTTCAACGGGCTCGTTTTTCATCGCGTGGTCCCCGGCTTCGTGATTCAGGGCGGAGATCCCCGCGGGGACGGGTACGGTGGCCCGGGTTCGACGGTTCGATGCGAGTACAACCAACGTCCCTACGGCCGCGGCGCCGTGGGTATGGCGCTGTCGGGAAAGGACACCGGCGGCTCTCAGTTCTTCATCACCCTCGAGCCGCAGCCTCATCTCGATGGCTCCTTCACGCTCTTCGGCCAGGTCCTCTCGGGCATGGAAGTGGTGGAGAAGATCCGCCCCGGCGACGTGATCGATCGAATCGACGTGTTCGACGGCCGCGAGGCCCGCTGAGCGTGTTCTCGAAGGCGCCGCCGCGCGTCCTCGCCCTCGATATCGATGGAACGCTGCTCAACTCTCGACGGGAGATATCCCCGAGGAATCGCGCGTCCATCGCCGCCGCCCTGGAGGCGGGCGTTCGCCTTGCCCTCGTGACCGGTCGAAGGTATCCGGCGGCGAAGAAGATCGCCGACCTTCTTCCCGGACGTCCGACTCTGGTTCTGCACAACGGCGGCCTGGTAATCGAGGAGTCGGTCGCCATAAGGGTTCGCCCGCTCGCTCGTTCGTCCGCGATCGCGGTGCTCACTTTCGCGAAGAGCGTGGGTGCGGATCCGGTGGTGCATTTCGGGCACGCCGGGGAAGGACTGCTCTATGTCGAAAACGCCTCTCCCTCCCACACCCTCCTCGCTTACTACCTGAACCGATCTCATCCGGACGTGCGCGTGGTCCCAAACCTCGAGGCCGCGGTGGCCGGGAAAGACGATGATCCGCTGCAGGTCATGTTCGGCGGTTCGATGAACGAGATGAGCGCGCTCGCTGGAGCGATTGAAGCGCGCGGCTTCGAGATCACTGCGCATAGAACCGTCTATCCGAAGGACGATCTGTCGCTCATCGACGTCGTGTCCCCCACCGTGGACAAGTCCGAGGCGCTCCGTTTTCTTTGCGCGCGGTGGGGTGTGGAGCTCGCCGAGGTGCTCGCGATCGGCGACAACTGGAACGATCGCCTGATGCTGCTCGCCGCCGGAAAGGGATGCGTGATGGGGAATGCGGATCCGGAACTGCGCGCCCTCGGTCTCGAGGTGATTCCCGGAAACGACGAGGACGGCGTCGCGTACGCGGTGGAGCGCTTCGTGCTCCATGGATTGATCGGGAATTCGGAGGGGAAATAAAAAAGGGGGTGATCGCTCACCCCCTCCTGAAGCCGCAAATGGAAGCGACTTACTTCTTCTTCTTTGCAGCCTTCTTAGCAGCTTTCTTAGCGGCCATGGTGTGTAATCCCCCCTTTCGATCTAGGTATTGCCGACCCCCGCTTCCAACATTTTGTGTTGACAGCGGAGGCATGCACTAGTTGGAGCGTAGGTAATGACTTGCACATTGTCAAGAGGTCGCGGCGATTTTTCATCGGCGCGTCTCCCTTTATTTCAGCGTCTTAGCCTGTGGAAGTTCTGTTGAGAACCTGTTGTGGATCGGTGAGATTTTTGAGTTTGTATGGTTTATTTAACACAAACGAAAAGGTTGGCGGCCGGCAACGACTTCCGTTGGCTCTAGTTATGACGCTGGCGGGAGCGGATTCCCTCCGTGGCATCCCTTGATTGCGGCTCTATATGGTTTCTTATATGGCGACCAGGGTGGCCGTTCTTCGCCGACGCATTCCCTATACTCGCCGATCGCGATGAAGGTCTTGTTTGAAAAATTTTGAGTTTCAGGTGGACGCGCGTTCCGGTCGCGCGCGATCGGGACGATTGATCACGCCCCACGGCGAGATCCGAACCCCGGTCTTCATGCCGGTGGGAACCGCGGGTTCGGTGAAGGGCCTCACCTCAACGCACCTCGAGGAGATCGGCGCGCAGATCATTCTCGCGAACACGTATCACATGCACGTGCGGCCCGGAGAGGATCTCGTGCAGGAGCTCGGCGGCCTTCACGGCTTCACCGGATTTCACAAGCCGTTTCTCACCGACAGCGGCGGCTATCAGGTCATGAGCCTCTCGGCCCTTCGGAAGCGAACCGAGCAAAGCGTGGTCTTTCGAAGTCATCTCGACGGCGCCCGACTCGAGCTGTCGCCGGAGCGCTCCATCGAGATTCAGATGAAGCTCGGCGCCGACATCATCATGGCCTTCGACGAGTGCCCGCCCTACCCGGCCACGCGCGAGGAGGTCAAGGATGCCACCGAGCGGACGGCCCGGTGGGCCGAGCGATCGAAGCGCGCGCACACCCGGGACGACCAGTGGCTTTTTGGAATCGTCCAGGGCGGCGTTCACGACGACCTGCGCGAACTGAGCGCCCGCGCCATCACCGCGATCGGCTTCCCCGGCTATGCGGTCGGCGGGCTCTCGGTGGGCGAGCCCAAGGAAGACATGGTTCGCATTCTCGAGGTCATGGATCTTGTTCTGCCCGAAGATCGGCCGCGTTACCTCATGGGTGTCGGCACCCCGGAGGACCTGCTCGACGGCATCCGTAGGGGCGTCGACATGTTCGACTGCGTGCTACCCACCCGGAACGCGCGCACCGGGCAACTGTTCACCTGGCGAGGGAAGATGTCGATCCGGAACGCGAAATTCGCCCGGGACGCCTCGCCGATCGACTCTTCCTGTCGGTGCCCCACATGCCGGATTGCCTCCCGGGCCTACCTTCGTCATCTCCACTTGTCGAATGAGATGACCGGGGGCGTGCTCGCCACCCTGCACAATCTCTTCTTCTATCTGGATTTGGTCGGAAAGGCGCGGGAGAGTATCGTCGCGGGCCGCTTTGAATCGTTCCGGCAGGAGACCCTTCTGGGGTTCTCGGCCTGAGCTCCTTATCCTTTCTGAGTAAGGAGCGCTCGGGAGAGTCTAAGGATCCCCGCGCGACGCTTCGATCGGCTCTTCCTCAAAGTAAAAGCTCGGCTCGTTTCCAAGAAAACCCCACCCAAATATGGACTCCGTTTTTCTCCTGAACCTGCAGGCGACGCCGGCGCAGCCCAGCGTGTTCGAAGCCTTCCTGCCCATGGCCATCGTGTTCGGCATCTTCTATGTGCTGGTCATCGGGCCGTCCCGGAAGAAGCAGTCGGAGCAGGAGACGCTCCTGAAGTCGCTCAAGGCCGGAGATCACGTGGTTCTGGCCTCCGGTATCTACGGGGTCATCGAAGGCATCGAGGGAACGGACGCCTACATACGCATCGCCGACAAGACAAAGATCCGCGTGCAGCGCAGCGCCATCGCGGCGCTGGAACATACTGCCGGCGTATCCAAAACCTAGGAAATCATGATGGACAGTCTTACAAAGAATCCATTCCTGCTCTGGCTGGTGATCTCGATCGCCGTGGGAGCGCTCGCCTGGACCTTCCTGCGGAAGGAACTGCGAACCAGGGGAATCCTCTACGCCTCCTTCCTGATCGCCTGCTTCGTGTCCATGTGGCCTCTCGAGGACAAGATCAAGCTGGGTCTCGACCTCAAGGGCGGCATGCACCTGATCATGAAGGTGGTCACCGACGATGCGCTCCGCGCCACTGTTTCCGACGGGGTGTCACTGGCCTCCAGTGAGCTCGGTCGCGCCGGCATGCCCGGCGCCAAGGTCATGGCGACCGACATCGACACCTTCACGGTTGAAGGGATCGAGCCGGCCCGAACCAAGGATGCGCGCACCACCCTGCGCGACTTCTTCCGCTCGACCGAATGGAACATGAGCGAGACCGCGACCGGCTTCTCCATCAAGCTGACCGACCCCTACCGGCGGGTCCTCAAGGATCAGACGGTTCAGGAATCGATCCGGACCCTCGAGCGTCGGGTCAACGTCCTTGGCGTGGCCGAGCCCGTGATCACCGCGCACGGAAACGCGGGCGACCAGATCCTGGTTCAACTGCCGGGCGTCACCGACGTGGTGCGCGCGAAGGACATGATCAAGCGGACGGCGCAGCTCTCGCTCAAGCTCGTGGAGAACGAGGCCGCGACCCGCGAGTTGCTCCTGCCCGCGGGCCAGACCGAACCCCCGCCGACCATGGAGATCGTGAGCGGCGCCGGCAACGAGCCGGGAAGCCGCGCCTTCTACCTGGTGCGCAAGGAAGCGGTCATCACCGGACGAGACCTGAAGAACGCTCGGCCCAGCGTGAGCGGAGAAACCGGACAGCCGGACATCCAGTTTTCTCTCACCCCCATCGGCGCCCAGAAATTCGGACAGGCCACCGGAGAGAACGTGGGCCGTCGCCTCGCCGTCATTCTGGACGGCTCGGTGGAATCGGCTCCGGTCATCAACAGCCGAATCACCGATCAAGGCGTTATCCAGGGTTCGTTCTCCCAGGAAGAGGCGGACACCCTCGCCAAGGTGCTTCGCGCGGGGGCTCTGCCCGCCACCTTGAACTTCCTCCAGGAGCAGACGGTGGGCGCGTCCCTCGGCAAGGACTCGATCCGATCCGGTGTCATGGCTTCGGCGGCGGGCATGGGCTTCATCACCCTCTTCATGCTTTTCTACTACCGGATGTCCGGCGTCAACGCGGTGGTGGCTCTGCTCGCCAACCTGCTCATCCTTCTTGGCGCCATGGCCTACGCGGGCGCCACCCTGACCCTTCCCGGAATCGCCGGCATCATCCTCACCGTCGGCGTGGGCGTCGACACCAACGTCCTGGTCTTCGAGCGCATCCGTGAAGAGCTGCGTTCGGGGAAGACGGTAAAGACCGCGGTGAGCAACGGCTTCGATCGGGTCTGGATCACCATCCTCGACACCCACGCGACCGCGCTCATCGCCTCGGCCTTCCTGTTCCAGTTCGGCACCGGCGCGATCCGGGGTTTTGCCGTCACTCTGGTCTGGGGTCTCATCGCGAACGTCTTCGCCTCTTACTTCGTGAGTAAGTTCCTCTTCGAATGGGTGCTCGGCGATCGCAAGGTCGACACCCTCTCCATCTAACGGAATCGCTACCCAAGACAATGCTCGAGATCCTCAAGAACCCCAATTTCGACTTCCTCGGCAAGGCGAAGTACTTCATCGCCCTGAGCCTCGCCCTCATCTTCGGCGGTCTCGGCTACATGCTCGCTACGGGCCTCTACGTCGGCTCGAACCCGAAGGGTTACGGCGTCGAGTTCTCGGGCGGGACCCAGCTGATTCTCCATTTCGAAAAGTCGCCGGAGAATGATCGGATCCGCGCCGCCGTGCCCGACGCCACCATCCAGACCTACGACGACCCGAGCAAGAATCAGGTTCTGGTGCGAATCGCGGCGGTAGACGAGGGCGCGCTCGATCAGGCGGCGAACAACGCGAAGGCGGCGATCGCGGTCCAGTATCCCGAGAACAAGATCCTCGAGTCCTCCTCGGAGATCGTGGGCCCGACAGTCGGCGCGGATCTGCGCCAGAAGGCGGTTCAGTTGACGGTCTGGGGCCTCGTCTTCCAGCTCCTCTACATCACCTGGCGTTTCGGGGGCGCCATCTGGGGCGCGGCCGCCACCATTGCCGTGCTGCACGACGTTCTCGTGACTCTGGCGTTCCTGGCCTTCTTCAACTACGAGATCACCCTGAACATCATCGCCGCACTCCTGACCTTGGTCGGCTATTCGGTCAACGACACCATCGTCATCTTCGACCGCGCCCGTGAGAACCTCAAGACAAAGAAGAAGGATTCGCTCGCGAAGATCCTCAACGACTCGCTAAATCAGACCCTCACCCGGACCCTGATCTCGAACGGCACGACCTTCCTTGCGGTTCTGGGCCTCTTCCTGTTCGGCGGCGAGGTCCTGCGCGGCTTCGGCTTTACCATGGTGATCGGGATTCTCGTCGGGACATACTCGACGATCTACATCGCGAGCCCCATCGTCGTGTGGTGGCAGAACCGCCAGGCCTCACGCGTCCCATCAGCATAGACAGCGGCGACCGAAGCCGTCGGGTTGGGCTCCGCCACCGTCTAGGCGGCGTGCCCGACCGAGAGAGGTCGAGGGGTAGACTCCGCGAGCTCTTAAGAAGGTGGCAGTTTTCTTGCTGTGAGCTGCAATCAAGAGCCGCCATATGACCGAGAACGAACAACCCCAGAGCGCGCCGGTCGACCTCTTCTCCCTGTACACGCGAGAAGTGCGGGCGCCGGAGGGGCGCGGCCGCTGGTTCTGGGTCTCGGCGGGTATTCACGGCCTTCTGATACTTTCCCTCGTGCTCTCTCCTCTTCTTTTTCCGGCGACGCCGCCGCCGGTGGACTACATCCGGGCGCTCATCTACAACCCGCCTCCCCCGCCACCACCACCCCTCCCCAGGGGCGCTTCCACGAAGCAGGCTGAAAAGGCTCCGGAGAAGACGGGCGCCAAACCACCGGATCCCGACGTGCTGGTGGAGCCAAAGGTACCGGACGAGCCAAAGCCCGTGGAGCCGGAAAAGGGAATCGATCCCTTGAAGCAGTTCGGCGTGGCGGACGGATCTGAAGCGGGCTCCGCCGACGGAATGGCCGGCGGGGTTGAAGGCGGCACCGTGGGAGGAACCCTCGGGGGAACCCTGGGGGGAGTGATCGGCGGCACGGGCGACTCTCCGGTGCTCGACTACGACCAGCCGCCGCGCCTTCTGAAGCAGACGAGGCCCGTCTATCCCCAGGAGGCCTTCATCAAGAAGATCGAAGGGGTGGTGACTCTGGAGATCGTCATCGGCGTCGACGGCAGGGTTGGGCGGGCCCGCGTTCTCCGTTCTATTCCCCAGCTCGACGCCGCGGCGATTCAGACCGTGCGCCAGTGGGTCTTCTCTCCGGCGATCAAGGGCGGGCGCCCGGTGGCGACAATCGCCCAGGCGCCGGTCAGTTTCCGAATCTACTGAGCCGCCCCCTTCGGGCCCGTGGACGGCCGGCCGTCCTCTCCCGGTCAACCAGTGTCCCCGCCACCGGACAAACTGCTTCCCTGGACCCCGGCGTCCGCCCCGAGTTCGCTGGCGTATCTTTTGCTGTGAGCGTGTAGCCGTGACTTAATATGATCGGATCCTCTATTAAGGAGCGCTTCCCGATGACGCGATTCCGCTTTTATCTTCCATTCGCCTCCTGTCTCCTCTTCTCCTCGCTTCCGGCCTCGGCTGCCGACAGTGCTGACAAGAACGCCAAGAAAGAAGTGGCGTTCGGCATTGACGTGGCCCGGCGGGGACTGTGGCATGAGGCGCGATTCCGTTTTGAGCAGGCGACCGCTCTCAACCCCGAGTACGCTTCGGCCTTCAACAACCTGGGCGTCACCCTCGAGCAGCAGGGCGACTTCGACAAGGCGCGAGCCGCCTACGAACGCGCCCTTCAACTGCAACCCAAGAACGTCTCGATTCAGCAGAACTACGACCTGTTTCGAGAGGCGGATGAAAAGAGAAACAAGAAGCTGAAGAAAGACGCGACGCCCAAGCCGAAAGAGACGCCCACCCCGGCGCCCGCCGCCCCCAAGGGCCAAGGATCGGAGATCCGCCAATGAGAATGCATGTTCGTCTCCTGGCGGGTGCGATGGGCGCGGCGCTCCTGGTTCCGGGTTGCGCCAGCTCGCTCGAGGTTCCGATTGAAACCCCTCTGAAGTCGAAGCTGGATGTCTCGAAATTCCGCCGGGTTCTGGTGGCCGGCTTCGTCACCGACCTCGTCGAAGAGGGCATCGAGCTGTCCCCCGAAACCTCCCGGCTGCTCCAGAACCAGTTGCGTTCCTCGTCAAAACTGCAGGTGATCGAACCCGACCGGCCGCCCTTGAACCAGGCCCTCGCGAAGGCATTCAAGCCGACCGAGGACGTGCGGGTTACCCGCGAAGACCGCGATCGGTACCGCGCCGAGGGAGAACGGCTCCTTCAGGACGGCGCTTTCTGGAGGAAGCTCGGCGAGGAGTATCAGAACCCGCTCATCGTCACCGGCAAGCTCGCTTTCGAGGAGCAGAATCGGTCGGGATTCCAGCAGGACTCGGCCCTCGTCCGGGACAACCGCGGCCGCGTGCGAGAGGTGAAGGGAAACCGATACGCGGAGCGCAAGGCCTTCAACCTCTCCGCCGATTTCTCCTTCATCGACGGGGCCACCGGCCGCCTTCTGCACAAGGAGCGTTTCTCCGAAGAAGTCGTCTACGGCGAAGAGCAGAAGGTGTCACCCCTGTCCTCGTACTTCGAACTCATGGACCGTCTCCTGCCGAATTTTCTTGGGGTGATCGCGCCCCAGAAGATCCGGGGAACCCGCGTTCTCCTGCCATAGTGCCGCCTCTTAGAGGATGACCATGACCCGCCCCCTCATGAAACGATCTTGCTATCTCCTTACCCTCGGGCTGATCGCGACGCTCGCCGCCCCCGTCGCCTTCGCTCAGTACATCCCCTACTTCGGCAAGAACAAGGTGAACTACGACCGGTTCGCCTGGCGGGTCTACAAGAGCCCGCACTTCGAGGTGTATTACTACCCGGAGTTCGAACAACACCTGGCGCGGCTGGTCTCGTACCTCGAGAGCGCGTACCAGCACGTTTCCTCCGAGCTCAAGCACGAGATCCAGTCGTCGATTCCCGTGGTCTTCTACAAGACCCATTCCGAGTTCGAGCAGACGAACCTCTACCCGGACTTCATCCCTGAACAGGTGCAGGCGTTCACCGAGCCCGTCCGCAACCGGATGGTCATCCCCGCGGACGGCGCGCCGGACCGGCTTCAGGGCCTCATCACTCATGAACTCACGCACGTTTTCGAGTTCGACCTGATTCCCCAGGGCATCTTCTCGCGCAGCACCCCGCTGTGGGTCGGGGAAGGTCTCGCCGACTACATGCGCGGCGAATGGGACTCCCACGACCTGATGACCGTGCGCGACGCCGCCTTGAACGATCAGGTGCCGCGCATGTCGAAACTGGAAGTGGCAGGCGGAAGGACCGACTACAACCTCGGCCATGCCACCTTCGACTTCATGGCCGCCCGGTTCGGCAAGGAGGGAATCCGTCAGTTCATGTACACCTTGCGTAAGAGCATCGTCACCACCTCCGAGGACAGCATCTATCAGCAGGCGTTCCGGCTGACGCCGAAGGAGTTCGACGAGGCTTTCGTGAAATGGATCAAGGAACGTTTCAAGCCGTTCCGCGACCGTCAGCGGCCCACCGACTACGGCACCGAGATCTCCCCGGATCCGGAGAAGACATCCTTTTCTCAGGTGTACGCCTTTGCGCCTTCTCCGTCGGGCGAGCTGGTCGCCGCCGTCACCGGCAATCGAAACGACGGCGAGGCCGACATCGTCATGCTGTCAGCCAAGGACGGGGCGGTGGTGAAGAATCTCACCAAGGGCTACACCGGGAAATACGAGGGCGTCACCTTCCCCGGCGAGAATTTCGTGACCGGACGGACCATCGACTTCTCGCCGAAGGGCGATGTGGTTGCCTTCGTCGGACGGACGGGCAAGAGGCGGAGCCTGTTCCTGGTCTCGCCACTCTCGGGTGATGTGGTGAAGAAGTTACCGATCGATCTCGATGAGGTGGAATCCCCTTGCATCCTTCCCAACGGAAAGCAGGTTCTCTTCGCCGCCACCAAGGAGGGCGTGGCCGACATCTACCTCATGAACCTGGAGACCGGTGAGTACAAGAACCTCACCAACGATGGGTTCTTCGACGCGAATCCCCGGATCTCGCCGGACGGAACGCTGGTGGTCTACAACCGAAGGGTCAGCGGCAACTACAAGATCGTGATGTTTCCGCTCGGCAACCCGTCGCGCCGGATCGACCTCACCTACGGTCCTTTCGCGGACATGTCTCCCTATTTCTCGAGCGATGGCTCGGAAGTCTTCTATTCCTCGAACGAGGATGACGGGATCTACAACCTCCGGAGCATCGACATCAAGACCGGAGTGATCAGACAGTTCACCGACACCATGGGTGGGAACATGGCGCCCGCGCCGCTCAAGACTTCCCTGGGCGATCGGGTCGGCTTCATCAGCTACTTCAAGGGCGCCTACCAGCTCTACACCCTCGATCCCACGGAACAGACCAAGGAGGTGGAACAGGCTTCCTCCGCTCCGGCCGAGGTCGTGGACTTTCAGCCCGATGTGACTCACCAGGTGGTGGCGGAGAACAAGCGGCGAAAGCGGCTGTTCGAGGGTCTGTATCTCGAGGGACGCCCCCCGTTGAACGTTGGAGTCACTTCAAACGGCGACTTCTTCGGAGGATCGCAGATAGCACTCACCGATGTCCTGGGCGATCAGAGCTTCCTGTTCACCGTGGAATCGGTTCGAGACTACCGGAACTACTCGGGCCAGTATTCGAACCTCTCTGGCCGCTGGAACTGGGGGGTCATCGGCTCCGATTTCACCGTCTACTACTTCCCGTCGCTGTATTCGGCCAGCTACACCCGAGCCGGCGCGCTTGCCACCGAACGGTACACGGGCGCCGCCGGCTTTGCCGTTTATCCCCTCAACAAGTTCAACCGCATCCAGTTCTCGGCCGGCTACACCAGGATCAAGACCGATTATCAGGATCCGACCGTGCAGATCCAGATCCAACAACAGGCCGCGGCCGTCGGGCAGGTCCCAATCTACGATGGCTCCACTCTCCCTCTCACGATTGGCTACACCCGGGAGACCACGCGCTTCCGCGAGTTCGGGCCTCTGGCGGGTTCCACCGTCAATCTCCGATTCGAGTACTCCCCCGGGGTCAGTTCATTCCTCTCTCGAAGGACCGTCGATTTCGACGCCCGCAAGTACCTGCGGGTTCCGGGGACCTCCATGCTTCTGGCCACCCGCGTGCGCGCGTATTCGTCCAAGGGAGATCAGCCGCAGCTCTTCGCCTTTGGCGGAAACATGGAAATGCGGGGCTATGACTATCGCTCCTTCGTAGGGTCCGAGGGTTTCTTTGCCGGCGCCGAGCTGCGTATTCCGCTGATCGACCTCATGGCCACCCCCATCGGCGTGCTCGGCCCGGTGCGCGGCACCCTGTTTGGAAACGTTGGCGGCGCGCACTACCCGGGTGAGCCCTTTACCTTCTCGACCACGGGCCCCGGGGTCTCTTACGTGAACGATCCGCTCTTCGGACAGGCGGTCGATGGCCGACGGCTGGTGGACGGACGGGCCTCGTTTGGTGTCGGCATTCAGGCCTTCCTCCTCGGCATGCCGATGCACTTCGACTGGAGCTGGCTCACCGATCTCAAGGTCCGAAGCACCTCTCCGCGCTTCCAGTTCTGGATCGGGTACGACTTCTAGAGCCTGGGCTGAACGCCAAATCCGAGCCGGTGTCCCCGGGGAAACGCCGCTTGAGGTAGAATCAACGGCTCTATTTCGGGTCTAGACGGAGGCCACCTTGGTTTACGCAATTGTCCGCTCCGGCGGAAAACAGTACCGTGCCGAACCTGGGGCGAAGCTTCAGGTCGATCGGCTTACCAGCAATGTCGGCGACAAGATCACGTTCTCGGATGTGCTCCTCGTCAGCACCGATGCGGGTGTTACGGCCGGTAACCCGGTTTCCGGCGCCTCGGTGAGCGCCACCGTGGTCGCGCAGATTCGCGACACCAAGGTCCGGGTGTTCAAGTTCAAGCACCGCAAGCACTACAAGAAGACCCGCGGCCACCGTCAATACCTCACCACCGTCCTCGTTGACGGCGTTTCGGCCTAAGGAGCACCGCAGATATGGCTACCAATAAAGGCGGCGGATCATCCCGCAACGGGCGCGACTCCAATTCGCAGCGCCTCGGCGTGAAGGCCTTCGGCGGCGAACTGGTGTCGGGCGGCAGCATCATCGTGCGCCAGAAGGGCACCGGTTTCAAGGCCGGCAAGAACGCCGGGCTCGCGAAAGACCATAGCGTCTTCGCCAAGGTGAGCGGCCATGTTCGTTTCGAGGATCATGGCGGCCGCGGGAAATTCATCAGCATCGTCCCGGCCGAGGCGTAAGCGCTTTCCGGAGCGCCGCAAACCCTCACCCGAGGGCATAGAGCTCCCCCGGTCCTGGTTTAGATAGTGTTCGTCGACCGCGTCAAGATTTTCGTAAAAGGCGGTGACGGCGGTCGCGGCTGCTCGAGCTTCCGTCGGGAGACCTTCGTCCCCATGGGCGGGCCGGATGGCGGCAACGGCGGATCCGGTGGAGACGTTATTCTGGTCGGCCGGGTGAACCAGAACACGCTGCTTCAGCTTCGATTCCACACCGAATTCCGCGCCAAGCGCGGAGGTCACGGAGGCCCGAGCAACCGGACCGGCCGCGATGCCCAGGACACGCTCATCGACGTGCCCCTCGGAACCATCGTTCGTGAAGAGGGTAGCGACGTCGTCATGGGCGAGGTCGTCGCCGACGGCGAAGAGCTTCTCATCGCCAAGGGCGGTCGCGGCGGTCGCGGCAACAAGAGCTATCTCTCGAACATGAATCGTGCGCCCAGAAACGCCGACCCCGGAGAAGCCGGAGAGGAGCACTGGCTCCGTCTCGACCTCAAGCTCCTCGCCGACGTGGGTCTCGTCGGTCTCCCCAACGCGGGAAAGTCGACGCTGCTCTCGAAGATTTCCGCGGCCAAGCCCAAGATCGCGGACTACCCGTTCACCACCCTGAGTCCGGTTCTCGGCATGGCGTCCTTCGATGACTACGATTTCGTGGTGGCCGACGTGCCCGGAATCATCGAAGGCGCTTCCACCGGTTCCGGTCTCGGCCTCGATTTCCTGAGGCACATCGAGCGAACGCGCGTGCTCGCGCACGTGATCGATGCCTCCGGCCTTTCCGGCCGGGACGCGACCTCGGACTACGAAACCATCTGCCGCGAGCTCAACGCGTTCTCCACCGCACTCGCCGGCCGTCCGCGCGTGATCGTGGCCAGCAAGCGGGACCTGGTCCACGAAGACGAGGATCCGCTGCCCTCCATCCAGGCGATTGCGAAGCGGGAGGGCCTGGAGATTTTCGAAATTTCCGCGGCCACCGGCCACGGCTTGAAGGAGCTCGTCCGGCGCCTCGCTTCCATGCTGCAGACGCCACGGGAGGAAGCATGAGTCTCCGTCGCGTCGGTCTCCTCGGCGGCTCGTTCGACCCGGTTCACTACGGCCATCTTCGGGCGGCGCAGTGGGCCATCGAGGCCTTCGAACTCCAGGAGGTGCGACTCGTCCCCGCGCGCCAATCCCCTTTCAAGGGCCCGTGCGCCGCGTCTGGGGAGGATCGGCGCGCGATGCTGGACCTCGCGGTCGAAGGCAACCCCGCTCTGGCCGTCGAAGGCTGCGAGCTTGAGCGGGAGCCGCCGAGCTACACCGTGGACACCCTAAAAAACCTCACCGCGCGCTCGCCGCAAGCCTGCTTCACTTTGATCCTCGGCTCGGATGCGGCCGCGGGCCTCGACGCGTGGCGGGAGAGTGCTGAAGTCCGGCGGTTGGCTGAAGTTCGCGTGCTGGGCCGGCCGGGGGATCGAGCCCGGGATTCGGCCGCCGTTCCCTTCGAGGGGCTGGCCATTTCGTCGACGGACATACGTGACGCGGTCAAGGCGTCGAGGTCCATTCGCTATCTCACTCCCGAATCGGTGCGGCTCTACATCGAGGAGAAAGGCCTTTACAAGTGAACGCCATTGCGTACTGTCGAACCGCCGCGAAGGCGGCGCTCGCTAAACAGGCGGAAGATGTCGTCATACTCGAGCTTTCGGCAGGCTCGGGACTGGCGGATGGATTCACCATCGCCACCGGCCGCAACCAGCGGCAGGTCGTGGCCATCGTCGACGCCATCGAGGACAAGCTTCGCCTCGAAGGGGTGAAGCCCCGGCATCTCGAGGGTTACCCGCGGCGGGAATGGATCCTGATGGACTACGGCCCGTTCGTGGTTCACGTGTTCACACCCAAGAGCCGAGAGTTCTACGACCTCGAACGCCTGTGGGGCGGTGCCAAGCGCGAAGAGGTCAAGGATTGAACCCAGAGCCCCTGATCGCCGTCTCGAAGGCCATGCGGGACCTGGCGTCGTGGCTGCCGCGGGTGGCGGCCGCATCGGCGCCCGTGGTGATCGAGGGTGAAACCGGCTCCGGCAAGGGCCGGATCGCGGAGGCCCTGCATGATTTGAGCCCTCGACGGGAGGGGCCCTACGAGGTTCTGTCCTGCGGGGCCATCGCGGAGTCTCTCGCCGACTCGGAGTTCTTCGGCCACGCCCGCGGCGCCTTCACCCATGCGTTCGAGGCACAGAGCGGACGGCTGGAACGGGCGAACGGCGGTACTCTGGTTCTCGATCACGTCGAGGACCTGGCCCTTTCAATCCAGGCCAAACTCCTTCGGGCCATCGAGGACGGAACGATTCAACGTCTCGGAGACAGCGTCGCGAGACCGGTGGACGTTCGTTTCGTGGCTACCTCACGTGGATCGCTCAAGGAGGCCATCGCCCTGGGGACGTTCCGGGACGATCTCTACCACCGCTTGTGCGTGATCACGATTCCCATTCCGCCGCTGCGGGAGCGCGTCGAAGACATTCTGCCTTTGGCCACCGCCTTCCTGGCCTCGGAGCGACGACGAAAGAAGACTTTGGCCTCGGGTTTCTCGGAGGCGGCGGGGCAGATCCTCTCCGCCTATCCGTGGCCGGGAAACGTGCGTGAACTGCAGTCGGCGATCGAGCGGGCCATCCTGCGGCATGATGGCGACGGCCTCCTCGAGGCCTCGTCCCTGCCCAAACACATGCTGAGTGCTGATACTGTCTTGCGTTCGCTCCATTCCCAACAGCCAACCCTGAAGGAACTGGAACGCGTTTACATCCTGTGGGTGCTCGAACACTCGGAGGGGACAAAGGCGGATGCCGCGAAAACGCTGGGCATCTCGCGCAAGTCCCTCTGGGAGAAATGCAAGCGATTTGGAATCGCGTGATCGATCACGCGGGTCGTGGTGGAAAGACGAAGATCAAGGAGAGAAGATCGGACATGGACACAAAGACGCTGAAGCTTTATCGGAAGCGCCTCGTCGATCAGAAGACCGACATAACGAAGGGATATGACAAGACTCGCTCGCAAGGCAAGCAGGTCGACTCCGACGTTTCCCATGACCCGGTCGACAAAGCCGCCAATTCCTACACCAAGGAGTTCCTGTTCAGCCTCTCGAACAAGGAGCGCGACGAGATTCAGATGATCGACGACGCCATCGTCCGGATCGACGAGAAGCGTTTTGGGGCGTGCATCGTGTGCGGTGACGACGTCGAGCGCAAGCGCCTCGAGGCGGTTCCCTGGGCCAAGCATTGCCTGAGCTGCCAGGAGAAGATTGAAGCCGGCATCATCTAGAAAGCGGCTGGATTGACTCTCTTCTGGACAAGGACCTGTGACGCCCTGGCGGGCGCCTTGTTCCCCACGGGCTGCGTTTCGTGCGGAGATCTGGTTTCCGCCCACGACCCGCCCCTGTGCCAGAAGTGCTGGGACAGTCTTCCCCTGATCACCGGGCCCCAATGCCGCTGCGGTTCTCCTCTGCCGGGTTCTGAGGGCGAAGACTGCGGGCGCTGCCGGCGGGGCCGTTCTCCAATCCTGGAGGGCGTTTCCCTCGGAGCCTACGCCGGTCCGCTGCGTGCTTGCGTGGTCGCTCTCAAGTACCGCGGTCGGCACAAGACCGCGGCGCGACTCGCCGTCCGGCTCCTCAAAAGCGAGCGGTGCCGGGGCATCCTGAAGGCCTCGGACGTGCTCGTGGGGGTACCGCTCCATCCCGACCGGGAAGGCCGCCGGGGATTCAACCAGGCCCATCTGCTCGCAGGCGAGCTTGCCAGAGACTGCGGTCTGCGGGTATCGAGCGGTCTTGCCCGGACCAGGAACACCAGGACTCAGACCGACCTCTCGGCCGGCGAGCGGCGGCGGAATGTCCGGAACGCCTTCGCGGCCGGCTCCGATTTCACCCTCAAGGGCGCCGCCGTGACTCTGGTCGATGACGTGACCACGACCGGGGCCACCCTTCGTGAGTGCGCGGCGACTTTGCTGGCCTACGGAGTGCGGGAGGTTCGTTCGATCACGGTGGCTCGCGCAGAATAGGGTTTTCGACAACCGTTCATTCGGAGGAACCAATGAAACTGATCACTCTCTCCCGGCTCGGCCTCGTGGTACTCGTGGTCCTGATGCCTGGATCCGCGTTCGCGTGGAGCGATTCGGTATACCGTCTGGTGATCCGGAAGGCGATCGATACCCTGCCCAAGGGCCAGAAGAAGTACTTCGAGGACCACAAGTACGAGCTGCCGAGTCTCACCCCCGACGAGGATCCTCCGGCTCGGCCCGAGGGGCGACGGTTCGCGATGGAGCTCCTGGGAGCGTTCCCGTTCAAGGATGTGCCGCAGGATGAGGCGGGCGTCAAGGCCAAGGCCGATATCCGGCTCGTGGGCCGGCTCCCCTTCCTCCTTCTCGAAGCCCAGGCGCGTCTCCTCGCGGCCTTCAAAGCGGGCGACAAGGAGAAGATCCTCCTGGCCGCGGACGAAGTCGCCATTCTCGCCGCCGACCTGAACAACCCTCTCGCCATGACGGAAAATTTCGACGGCCAGAAGACGGACCAGGCGGGCGTCGCGAAGCGACTCGGGGCCCGGCTGCCCGAAGACATGGAGGGACGCCTCAAGATCAACCCGGAGGCGGCCCGGCTACTTGAGAATCCGCGAGACTACATCTTCTCCACCATGGTGCGGAGTCACATCTGGGTGGACAACATCCTGTACGCGGACAGCCTGGCCTATCGCGGGAAGTCCTCCTACGCCGGCGCCTTCTTCGAGGCGTTCGAACTCCGGGCGGGCCGGCTTCTGAGCGATCTCCTCTCGAACGCGGCCGCCGACGTGGGCAGCTTCTGGTATACCGCATGGACCGAGGCGGGGCGGCCGGAGTTGAAGTGAGCCCGCGCCCTCTGCTTATTGGCGGCTGAACCGACTTCCCCGGAAAGTCTCCCATCCAAGTGCTTTCAACAACCCCTACCGCGCCGCGGCCCGAGGACGTGCTTATGGTGGCCCTGTGCCTGGCCGGCGATGGCGCGGCCTGGGAGACGCTGGTGGTGAAGCACCGGCGACGGGTGTTCAACATCGCGTACAAGTTCACCGGGCGCCACGACCGCGCCGAGGATCTTTCCCAGGAGATCTTCCTGCGCATCTTTAGAAACCTCGGCAAGTTCGACGTTTCTGCAGATTTTTCGAAGTGGCTGGCCTCCGTGGCCCGGAACCACTGCATCGACAACTATCGCTCCACCCGGCGAGAACAACGAACCATGGTGGACGATGGGCTGGCCTTCGACCAGGCGGTGGCTCCCCTCTCCACCGATCCGTTGCGCTCCATCGAAGCCTCGGAGGCAAAAGAGTTCCTGCGAAAGGGCCTCGCCCTGCTACCCGAGAAACTCCGGGAGGCGGTGGTCCTGCGCGACCTCAAGGGCCTCGCTTACGAGGAAATGGCGGTGAGACTCTCCCTGCCGGTCGGAACGATCAAGAGCCGGATCAATCGGGGTCGCGAGGAGCTCGCAAGAGCGCTCCGCGCCAAAGGGCCCCGTTGAAACGAAAGACATTTGTTGAAGGAGAAGACCGTGGATCTTTCGATTGAGAAAATTGGCGACGCGACCATCATCCGCGTTCAGACCGCCCGAGTTATCTACCCGCTGCTCCCGACCCTCGTCGCAAAGACGAAGGAAGCGGTGGATGGCGGGGCCCGGTCTCTGGTTCTGGACCTTGGGGCCGTGTCCTACATCGACAGCGCGACCATCGGCTGCATCATGGACATCTACCGTATGGCCAAGGATGAGGGGGGCGGGCTGCACATCCTGGCCCCCCAGGCGCGGGTCGAAACCATGTTGTCCATGGCCGGCGTCCACAAGATAGTGCCCATCTTCCGCGAGGAAGAGGAAGCCTTGAAGGCCTTCGGGCCCGCGGCCGGGAAGCAATAATGTCGAAGGCACGAAACGTCCGTCTGTCCACCGGCTTCGAGGTTCCCCTCGATGGCGATCTTCTGGCCATCATCGAGGCGCTCTACCAGGAGATCACGCTCGGCAGTGTTCTCAATTCTTCGTTCGAGACCATGCGCACGCAGATCCTGTCTCTCATTGACCAGATGAGCGCCTCCGAGCAGCGCGCCTACCTCGCCGAGTCGCTCTTCCTCAACTCGGTCACCTACGAGAACGAGATGCTGTCGGCCTATGTGCGTCGTCTCGGCGCGAAACCGTCGTCCGCCGTCAAAGCCCCATCGGGAGCGAAGGCCCGAACCCGGACAACGAGAAAGAAGGCGGCGGCCCCCAAGACTTCAAAGAAGAAGGCGGGCTGACCTCGTCCCTTGAGGGCGTCCCCTTGTCCGAGCCCTTGGCTGGAGGTCGGCTAGTTGGATGAGGCGGACGCGGCCGCCTGTTTCGTCTTCTCAGCCAGCTCAGCGTCCTGCTGCTTCTTGAGCTCGACGGCCTGCTTCTGAAGGACCTGTGCTTCCTCCATGAGGCTGTTGCGCGTGGCCGGGTTCCGGGTCAGCTTGGCCTCCTCGCGGAGGAGCAGACCCTTGTAGATCAGGGCTTCTACGAAGTCGCCCTTGAGGGCGAGCGCCTTGTTCACGAACTCCATTCCCTCATCGGCGAGCTGCTTCTTGCGGGCGTCGTCGAGAAGGGGGCCGCGGTAGCACTGATCCCAGTAGAACGTGGCCACGGTGTAGTAGCCCTTGGGATCCTTGGGATCGAGCTCGGCGCACTGTTTGAGCTGGTTGACGGCATCGTCGAAACGGCCCCGGCCGGCCCCGCCGTCGCCAACCGGCACGCCCTTTTCGTCCCAGAGGGTCTTGTTGTAGAAGCCGGCCAGAGCTCCGCATGCCTTCGGATCCTTCGGGGCGATTTCGACGGCCTTCTTATAGGCTCCTTCCGCCTCGTTCACCTTGCCGAACTTCTCGTAGAGGTTCGCCATGGCGAACAGGTTCTGCAGGTTGCCGGGCTCGCTGTTCGTCAGTTCTCCCGCGTACTTCATCGCGGTGTCGAAGTCGCGATACGGATCGTCGGCGTAAATTCCGATCAGGGCCGAGAGCGCGTTCTTCTTAAGGACAGGGTACTTCTTGTCGCCGGCCGAAGGGGGGTTCGCAAGAACCACCTTGTAATCCTTGATCGCGGATTCCAGGTTGACCTTCGTGTCGTCCTTTCCGGGCCGGAAGAGCTGGTGGTACGAGCTTCCCCGGTAAAAGGTGGCCTCGATGTTCGAAGGATCCTTCTCGAGGACGATGTCGTATTGTTCGATCGCCTTCTTGAAGCTCTCGTCCTTGTAGAGCTTGTGCCCCTCTCGAAGCGCCGTCCGCGCTTGAACCGGCCCGCAATTCAGAACAGGAATTGCAAGGAGAATGACGGCCAGGGTCCGAATCGCGTGCCTCATGTTGGTGTCTTTCAAGGGGGCTTGGTTCTCGCTACCCGCTTTTCCTGCGGGCGGTGAGGGATAGGGGAGCTTGTTTCTCCGAAACGGCGACCTCGGTTTGAGGACGATCGGCCGGGTTGGAGGATGGATCGATCTTGGAAAGAAGCCGACGGCTTCGGGGAATTGTAGGGCAGCGGTCGAAGTTACGTCAACGATTCATGTGTTTCGCGCGTCTTCTGTCTATAGTGCGTGGTGAATTATCTTACCGGTGCCCGAGCGATCACAACGGGCGCCTGCCGAAATGTGGCGAAAGAATGCGCGGCAATTCGTTGACAGTGTTTCGTCACGGTGTCTACAATTCGATGACTTATCCGACGAGAACCGTTTCGGAAAATTGGTTCTTCATTGACCTCATCCACCTTCGAAACGTCTCTTGATCTCGAAAGACAAGAGCGAGGTGACAGATGGAACGAAAACTGTTTGAAGACTTAGTGGAATCGGACACCAAGGGTCATCGGCCCAAGCGGAGCCTGTTCTTCTCCATTTCCCTGGCGCTCCATGCCATCGGACTCCTGGCGGTGGTGATTGTCCCCCTCCTCCAGGCCCAGGAGCTTCCTGAGCCGGCGGCCGCGGTCAAGGCCTTCTTCGTCGAGCCGGCGGCCGCTCCCCCTCCCCCGCCTCCCCCCCCGCCCCCGGCTCCCAAGGTTGTGCAGCAGGCGGCCCCGCCTCCAGTTCAGGAGACGAAGTTCGTGGCCCCGGTGGAAGTGCCACAGGAAATCAGACCGTCAGCGGGAATCGATCTCGGCGCGGGCGGGGCGGGAGGTGTTGAGGGTGGCGTGGCCGGCGGAATCGTCGGTGGATTGCCGGCCGAGCCCCCTCCCGTGGTCCAGGCCGTGCGGGTCGGCGGCAACATCAAGGAGCCTACGAAGACCAAGAACGTGGCCCCGGTCTACCCGGACATCGCCAAGCAGGCGAGAGTCCAGGGCATCGTCATTCTCGAGTGCACCATCAGCCCCCAGGGCCGCGTCACGGACGTCAAGGTCCTGCGCGGAATCCCCCTGCTCGATCAGGCCGGCATCGATGCGGTCAAGCAATGGCAGTACACTCCCACGCTCCTGAACGGCGTGCCGGTCCCCGTCATCATGACGGTGACAGTCAACTTCAGGCTGAACTAGCCCTCCCCTCTCGTCCTACCTCTCAATAACCGACCTTAGGAGTCTCAAAAAATGCAATTCGATATGGCGCATCTGTGGTCCAGCATGGGCTGGGTTGCGAAGGGCGTTGTCTTCACCCTGCTCATCATGTCCATCTGGTCAATCTCGATCATCTTCGACCGCTGGAAGCTCTTTACCAGCGCCAAGGCTCAGTCGAGGAAGTACGCGGCCGACGTGGCCCGTCTGCTCAAGGCCGGTAAGTTGAAGGAAGCCGTGGATCTCTCGGGCTCCTCGGGCATGAAGTCCTCCCACCTCGCCAAAGTATCGCTCGCCGGTCTGCAGGAATGGCAGTTCCAGGGCGCCACGGGCGAAACCGACAAGGACGCCGCTCTTGAAGCGGCCAAGCGCGCCATGCAGCGGGCGACCGCGGTCAACCTCGCTGACCTCAAGAAGGGTCTCTCCTTCCTGGCCACCACCGGCGCCACCGCGCCCTTCGTTGGTCTGTTCGGAACGACCTTCGGCATCATCAATGCGTTCTCGGGCATGGCTATGACCGGCTCGGGCGGTATCGCGGCGATCTCCGCCGGCATCGCAGAAGCGCTCATCACCACCGCTCTTGGCCTCGTCGTGGCCATCGTCGCGGTGTGGGCGTACAACTACTTCGCCGGTCAGGTGGACGGCTTTACGGTCGAGATGGACAACTCCGGTTCGGAGCTCCTCGACTTCGTGAAGAAGATCGCCTAAACATCGGCCGAAAGCCCAAAGAGGTCCTCGCGGGCGGCGGGGGATCTTGGGGGGCTTGTCTGGCACCCCGCAGTATTCAACGGAGGCTCGCAAACACCATGTCGATGGCAGTCGGCGCAAAAAAAGGCAGTGCGATCGCGGACATCAACGTGACGCCCATGGCCGACATCATGATCGTGCTTCTGATCATCTTCATGGTGATCACGCCCCTCATCAACAAGGGCGTCGATGTCGAGCTGCCCAAGGCAGCGAACACCAAAGAGCGCAAGGACGAGCAGGACAACATCACGATCGGGTTCACCCGGAACTTCACCGTCTTCTTCAAGGGTCGGAAGCTTGATGGTGGCATTCCCGAGCTCAAGGAGCTTCTGGTGAAGGCGCTCGAGGAAAAGGGAGACACCGACAAGGTGGCCTTCCTGAAGGCGGACATCAAGATCGAGTACGGTGAAGTCATGAAGGTGATGGACGCCTGCCGCGATGCGGGCGTTGAAGAAATCGCGCTCATTTCCGAACCCAAGGTGGAGGGCTAAGACCATGGCGCAGGCGAAAAAGAAGAAGCACGAGGAGGCCCACTACGCCGAAGGGCCGAAGTCCGTCTCGGACATCAACATCACGCCTCTCATCGACGTGATGCTGGTGCTGCTCATCATCTTCATGCTGGTGACGCCCACCGCCCAGAAGGGCGTCGATATCGCCCTTCCCAAGGACAATAAGAATCAGCCGCCTCCCCCCATCAACAAAGAGGTTCTTGTTATGGAAATCAGCGAATCGGGCGCCATCTCCGTCAACAAGCTCCCGATGGCGAGCCTTGAGGAGCTGGACCAGAAACTCAAGGATGTCTTCCAGACCAGAAACGATAAGACCATCTTCGTGCGCGGGGACGCGAAGTCGCTCTACGGCAAGGTGGTGGAGGCGATGGACATCGCGCGGGGCGCGGGCGCCGACCGCGTCGGCATCATCTCCGATACCGCCGCCGCGGCGCCTTCTCAGCCGCCCCAGTAAACCAGGGCTCCCTCCGGGGACAGAAGAAGAAAAGCCCGCTTACAGGAGCGGGCTTTTTTTTGGGTTTTTCTCAATGCCACCCCGGAGCGGGCGGGCGGTGGCTGCCTAGGCGGAAGCTGCCACGTGTTCGAAACCGGAGATGTGAGAGGTCGAGGTCTCGATCGTCCAGGCGGCGTGGTCGCGCAAAAGAGCGCGTACCAGCTCCGCGTGAAGAGCGTGGCCCGCGCACTGCGCGACCACGCGTCCACGAAGACGGAAACCGAGCAGGGCCAGGTCGCCAACGACATCGAGGGCCTTGTGCCGCACGAACTCGTCCTTCATCCGTGGGCTGGAGAGGAACCCATTCTCTCCAATCACGACCGCGCTTTCGAGTGACCCGCCAAGGGCCAGGCCGCGCGCGCGCATGGCTTCAACGTCCTTGAGGAAACAGAAGGTCCGAGCGGTGGAAAGCTCGTTCCGAAAACTCTCCTCGGTGACATCGAGAGCGACCCGCTGCCGTCCCACGAGAGCGTGGTCGAATTCGATCGAGTAGTCGACCTCGAACTCGTCGGAGGGCTCGATCAGCACGGACCGGTCGCCATTTGGGGAGGCCACCCGAACCGAGCGTCGAACCACCATGGTGCTCTGAAAAGCCGCCAGGTTCTTGACGCCGGCCTCGTCGATAAGATGCAGGAACATCCGGGAGGATCCATCGAAGACCGGAATCTCTGGACCGTTGAGCTCGACGCGAAGGTTGTCGACCCCCGTGGCGTAGAGTGCGGCGAGGAGATGCTCCACGGTCATCACCTGCGCTCCGTCCCGCCTCAAGGACATCGCGAGCTCCTGCTGCGCCACCCATTCGACTCGGGCCGGAATCTCGCGATTCTCAAGGTCCGTACGTACGAAGACGATACCGGTGTTGGCGGGGGCAGGCAGAAGACGGAGCGAAACCAGCTTGCCGGAATGGAGGCCGACGCCCTGAGTTTCGACAATTCGTTGGAGGGTGCGTTGGCGCACAGGTGACTTTGGCGTTGCAATTGCTGTACCCTGACACCAGAGGCTGAACACATTTGTTTAAGGCTTTGTTTATCAATTGGTTAGAAGTATCGACCGGACGTGCGCCTCTGTGGCCGGGCGACCACTCCGACGCTTCAATCAGTGTCTCCTGAGCCACGGGCAGGTTCTGTTAGACACAGCACGAAGATCGACTGTCCTGTGGTACATTCATCGGTCCCGCCCGATCGTTTCGCGCCGCTAAAACTGCGGTCTTCCATAGTTTCCACGCCATCAGAAGTTCAGAAAGAGATCGCAAAGCCATGTCGAAGAAGCCGCTCGCGGACGACCGCCGAAGAGAACTCGCAACCGAAGCCTTTGCAAAGGTTGTACGCGCCGCCTTCAAGGGCGAGGCCGACAAGGCGAAGGAAGCGCTCGGCGTCATCGAGTCTCAGTTTTCGGATGAGATCGACATCCTCGACCGGGCGCGACGTTTTGGCGCGATGAACCTGACCAAGGACGCGAGCCGCACCGGACGTCCGAAGAACATAGCCGAGCGTCTGCTCGCGGGAATCATCGCGCTCAACGCCGGTGACCTCGACGCGGCCGAAAAAGACATCGACGCGGTTCTGGCCGAGGAGCCGAAAAACGCGGACGCGCACTACTCTCTCGCCATCGTGCGGGCCCGCCGCGAGAAGGTCGATGAGGCCCTCGCCTCTCTGAAGACCGCGTGCTCCCTTTCGGCGGAGCGTCGCGCGCAGGCCCCCCTTGACGGCGAGTTCGCGGCCCTTCTGGGCAACCCGGCCTTCGAAGCTCTGACCGCGGCCTGAGTTCTCTAAGAAGGCCACCAGAGATCGAGTCGCCTATCGCTCGAAAATCGGTCATGCCATCTGCGCTTCGGGCGGTCGTGCTGGCGGCTGGGAAAGGCACGCGGATGAATTCCGCGCGACCAAAGGTTCTTCATGAAGCGGCGGGCCGCCCCCTGCTGGACTATGTCCTCGACCTGTGCGAGGAACTCGGCGCGGAGACCGTGGTCGTGGTCGGGCACCAGGCCGATGCCGTGCGGGCGGCTTGCGTCGAAAGACCGCCGCTCGGCTTCGCGACCCAGGAGCCGCAGCTTGGCACCGGGCATGCCGTCCAGATCGCCCTGGGGGAGATTCCGGTTGATTCGGGGCTCCCGGTCCTGGTTCTGGCCGGAGACGTTCCACTGCTTCGCGCGGACACCCTCCGCGCGCTCTGCTCGTTGCGGCAGGCCTCTGATGCAGCTGCGGCTCTCGTTTCCTTCCGGGCGCCGTCCCCCGGAGCCTATGGGCGGGTGCTGAGAAACAGCGCAGGGCGCGTCGCGGGCATCGTCGAGGCGAAAGACGCGACCAAGGAACAGCTCGGGGTCGACGAGGTCAACGCCAGCCTGTACGTATTCGACGGGCAGAAGCTGCGCGCGACCATTCAGAATCTCCGCTCGAACAACGCGCAAGGCGAGCTCTATCTCACCGACGTGATCGGACTGATGGTCGCGGCCGGCGACCGTGTGGAAGCGCTGGTGGTGGACGATCCGACCGAGGCCAGCGGCGTCAACACAACCGGTGAGCTTTCAGGCGCGGAGCGAGAGCTGTATGCACGGCGGACGCGCGCCCTTCTGGCCGCGGGTGTCTCCATAGAGCGGCCGGACACCGTTCTGATCGGACCCGCGGTCCGCGTTGCCTCGGGGGCGCGGATTCGCGCGTTCACGATTCTGGAGGGCGCAACGCGGGTTGAGGCCGGCGCTTCGGTGGGTCCCTTCTGCCGGATAGAAGATTCACAGATCGGTTCCAATGCCACGATTCTGGATTCCTGCCTGGTCCGAAGTTCCCGTATCGAGGCGGGCGCTTCGGTGGGTCCGTTCGCCCATATCCGCCCGGATTCCGTGGTGGGAGAGAACGCCAGGGTCGGAAATTTCGTGGAATTGAAGAAGACGCATCTCGGCGCGGGTTCGAAGGCCCCACATCTCTCTTACCTCGGCGATGCGACCATCGGCACGAAAGCCAACATCGGCGCGGGCACCATCACCTGCAACTACGATGGCGTGGTGAAGAGCCCAACCGCGATCGAGGATGACGCCTTCGTGGGAAGCAACTCCATTCTCGTGGCCCCGGTGCGAATCGGCCGCGGCGCCTACATCGCTGCGGGGAGTGTGATCACCCAGGACGTGCCCGCGGAGGCTCTGGGTGTCGCGCGGGCTCGCCAGGAAAACAAGCCCGGTTGGGCCAGCCGTCGTCCAAAGAAGCACTGAAGGGAACGGGCGACAGACCATGTGCGGCATTGTTGGCTACGTCGGTCCGGGCAACGCAACCCCGATTCTGGTGGATGGCCTGCGGCGGCTCGAGTATCGCGGCTACGATTCCGCGGGTGTCGCCGTCATTTCCAACGGCCGCATCGAGCGCCGCCGCGCTCCCGGGAAGCTGCGGAATCTCGAAACCGTCCTTGAAGCCTCGCCCGTGTCGGGCCCCATCGGCGTGGGGCATACGCGCTGGGCCACCCACGGGCGCCCCAGCGAGGAGAACGCTCATCCCCACTCCGATGCCTCGGGTCGACTGGTGGTTGTGCACAACGGGATCATCGAAAACTACCTGGAACTCAAGGAGCGCCTGTCCGCTTCGGGCGTCGCCTTTCAGACGGAAACCGATACCGAGGTCGTGGCCCATCTGGTCGCGTCCTATTACGACGGTTCCCTGGAACGGGCCACCGCCCGCGCCGCCGCCGACTTGCGCGGGATCTACTCGCTGGTCCTGATGCACGCGGACGAGCCCGATCGTCTGGTCGCCACCAGGCTGGGACCGCCACTGGTCATTGGAATAGGAGTGGGCGCGCACTTCTTCGCATCGGACGTTCAAGCGCTTCTTGCCCACACTAAAAAGTTCGTGTTCGTTCCCGAACGAACCATCGCGGTAATCCAGGCGGACAGTCTGCGCATCGTGGACGCCCAGGGCAAGGCTGAGCCCTTCAAGGAGGAGACGATCTCCTGGGACCCGGTTCAGGCGGAGAAGGGCGGCTATCGCCACTTCATGCTCAAAGAGATTCACGAGCAGCCCCGCGCGGTGCGCGATACGTTGCTGGGACGCATGAGCTTTGACACGGGCGATGTCCATCTCGACGAGATGGGAGCCCTGGGAATCGAGGTCATCGAAAAGGCCGAGCGGATCCAGTTCCTCGCCTGCGGCACCAGCTGGCATGCGGGCCTCATCGGACAATTCTTCATGGAGCAGCTTGCGGGCGTTCCCGCGAGCACCGACTACGCGAGCGAATTCCGCTATCGCGATCCGGTTGTTCCCAAGGGGACCCTGGTGGTCGCCATCTCCCAGAGCGGCGAGACCGCGGACACCCTCGCGGCGATGCGCGAGGCGCGGTCGCGCGGCGCGTCCATTCTCGCCATCACCAACGTAGCAGGTTCCCAGGTCACGCGGGAGGCGGACGGCGCCCTTCTGACTCACGCCGGCCCGGAGATCGGTGTCGCTTCGACCAAGGCCTTCACCGCTCAGGTCGCGGCGATCGCTCTTCTCGCGATCTTCCTCGGCCGCCGAAAGGGCGCTCTGTCGGCGGCCGCGGGACGAAATCTCCTGGCCTCGCTGGCTCGGGTTCCCCAGATCATGGACCACGCCCTTTCGTGCGCGGGCCTGGTTGAGGAAATGTCGCGCTCCTTGTTCAAGGCCACCGACTTCCTGTTCCTGGGCCGGGGGGTCCAGTATCCGATCGCGCTCGAAGGCGCGCTCAAGCTCAAGGAAATTTCCTACATCCATGCCGAGGGGTATCCGGCGGGCGAGATGAAGCACGGCCCGATCGCGCTCATCGACGAGTCCCTTCCGGTGGTGGCGCTGATCCCGCGCGGACGGGGCTACGAGAAGATTCTCTCGAACGTCCAGGAAGTGAAGGCACGGGGAGGGCGGGTGGTGGCGGTGATCAACAGCGGCGATGAGCATGTGCGAAAGGTGCTCGGCAAGGACGACTTGATCATCGAAGTCCCGGGCGTTGAAATCGACGTTCTGGGGGTGAGCGAAATCTTCTCTCCCTTCGTGACCGTGATCCCCCTGCAGCTCCTCGCCTATCATGTGGCCTTACGGGCGGGCCGGGATGTGGACCAGCCGCGAAATCTCGCGAAGTCGGTCACTGTCGAGTAGCTCGAAACGAGAGCCTTGAGCCTTCCCTCGCTCAGCGCCGAGCAGATTGCCGCGGTGCGCGCGGCCCATGGCCCGACCCTCATCCTGGCCGGAGCGGGCAGCGGAAAGACCCGGGTGATCACGGAGCGCGTGTCCTTCCTGGTTTCGGAGATGGGTGTCGAACCGCGGGAGATCCTCGCGGTCACGTTCACCAACAAGGCCGCGGACGAAATGCGTCGCCGGATCGAGGAACGCCTGGGCCCGCGAGCGAAGTCGGCCTGGATCATGACCTTTCACGCGCTGTGCGTGCGCATCCTGCGCCGGCATCCCGAAGACGCCGGCCTGTCTCGCGACTTCGTGATCTACGACCAGGATGAGTCCGTGTCCCTGGTCAAGCGCGCGATCGCATCCGTCGGCCTCTCCGACAAGACCTACGCGCCAAGGCGCGTTCTCTCTCTGCTTTCCATGCAGAAGAACGGGAGGCCCTATTCCGAAGGGGACGTGAGGGACTACCGGCTTGAGGTTCTGAACGAACTGGCCGGCCGGTACAACGCGGGGCTTCGTGCCGCCAACGCCGTGGACTTCGACGACCTGCTGGCGTTTTCGGCCCGGGTTCTCGAAGAGAGCGATGTCCTCGATCGCGATACCCAACTCGCCTTCCGGTACATCCTCGTCGATGAATACCAGGACACGAATCGTCTTCAATACCGGATCGTGCGCGCGCTCGCGTCCACCCACAAGAACGTCACGGTGGTGGGCGACGAAGACCAGTCCATCTATTCCTGGCGGGGCGCCGATATCCGGAACATCCTGGAGTTCGAGCGCGACTTCCCGGGGGCGTCGATTCTCCGTCTTGAGGAAAACTACCGGTCCACTCAGGCCATCCTCGATGCGGCCTCCGGGCTCGTGGTCAAGAACGAAAACCGGATTGGCAAGACCCTGAAGGCGATGCGGCCGGGCGGCCGCCACGTCGAGAATCTGGTGGCGCGCGACGAGTACGAGGAGGCGCTCAAAGTGGCGGCGGATATCCAGCGAAATGGCGACGGCCTCCGCATCGCCTGCCTCTATCGAATGAACGCTCAGAGCCGCGCGCTCGAGGAAGCGTTCGCCGCGGCACGGATCCGGTATCAGGTGGTGGGTGCGGTCGGTTTCTACGCCCGGCGGGAGATCCGGGACGTCCTTTCCTATTTGCGCCTCGTTTTGAACGCGGATGATGATTCGGCGTTCCGGCGCGTGGTGAACGTTCCGCCCCGCGGCGTGGGCGAGCAGACGCTCGGCGCCATCACCGCCGCGGCCCAGCGGAAAGGTGTCTCCTTATGGGCGGGGCTCAAGGACATCCTCGCTTCGGATGTGCTGCCCACGAGAACGCGATCGGCTCTCGGACGCTTCATCGCGCTCGTCGCTGAACTCAAGGACCTCCAGGAGTCGCTCGGACCGGGCGCGCTCGTGGATGCGGTGATCGAAAAGACCGGCTACGAGACGCTCATCGACGAGGAACCCTCTCCGATCCGGGAGGATCGACTGCAGAACCTCAAGGAGCTGCGGACGGCGGCCACTGACTTCGAGGAGCGGGAGGGCCTCGGGGTGAGGGAGTTTCTGGACCGGACCTTCCTCCTCGGAGACGCCGACTCAATCCGCGACGATGCTCCGGTTCTGCTGATGACGCTTCATGCCGCGAAAGGCCTGGAGTTCGATACCGTGTTCCTGGTCGGCATGGAGGAGGGGTTGATCCCCCACATGCGCGCGGTGCAAGACCCGGGACAGATGGAAGAGGAGCGCCGGCTGTGCTACGTGGGAATGACCCGGGCGCGAAACCGGCTGGTGTTGACCAGGGCGCGCGAACGCTCTTATTTTGGAGATCGCCGGGTCACCCTCCCGAGCCGCTTCCTTTCGGAGATCCCCCCGGAGTGTTTCGACGGTCCTTCCGGAGGGGGCGCGGTTCGTGCGACCGCGATTCGGCCGGTCTTGGTTCGGGAGCCCGGTGAGGAAACCCCGCGGCCCCTGCGCTTCCACCCGGGGCAAAGGGTCATGCACGATCACTTCGGCTGCGGAACGGTACTTCGCGTCGAGGGCGCGGGGGGGGATGCGAAATTGACGGTTTCCTTCCCCGACCGCGGCGCCACACGACTGCTCGCAAAGTTCGCTGGCCTGAAGCCCGCCTAGTCCTCGCGCGGGCTCCGGACCGTCGGAGAGAACTACTGCTTGGTGATGGAATAGATGAGCCAGCGGCTCATCACTTTGGCGGTCTGGCCGGCGGGGGCGACGTCGTACTTGCGAAGCTGGATCGCATAGGGCTTCACGTCGCCACCCGATTCGACCTCGACAATGGCGGTCTTGCTGATCAGGTCCCCGGCGAGCGAGTCGGCGCTGCCAGCGGAGCCGGTGGACATCGTGACGAGACGCTTTTCCCGCTCGTAGGCCTGCTTGGCGTTGGCGGCCTTCTCCTTCAGATCGCGGTCGGTTTCGCTGAAACGCTTCCAGTCATCGGCGGTCTTCTGCAGATTCGCCGGCACCTTGCCTCCGCTCTCGACGAGAGGCTTCACCTTGTCGACTTCGAGCGGATGCGCGTTGAAGTAGGCGCTCGCGTCCTTCTTGTTCTGGGCGGCCGCTTCGTCGGCGTCCTTGAGCGCCTTGGCCAAGGTGGCCAGGGGGGCGGGGCCGCGCTCTTCCTCGCCGACACTCTTGACCTTCCAGCTCTTCACTTCCTGGTCGAACTGGACCACGGCGAAGCTGCTGACGGTCTGATTGTCCTTCGCCTGAACGGCGCGAAAGAAGTTCTCGATCACCTGTGTTTCCTGATTGCCGCAGGCGATGGTGAGAGCAGCGAAGGCCGCTGCCGCGGTAAAGCCGATGTAGGAATTCTTCATGATTCGCTCCCTGGCGTTTCGGTTGGGGCCTCGCCCTCAGCCGTGTCCGTAGTGTCTGTGCTCTCGTCCTTCTCGGCGAGACGGGCGATGGAAACCAGCTGGTCGCCGTCGTCCGTCTGAATCAGTCGCACGCCTTGCGTGTTCCGACCCATTGTCGAGATTTCGGTAGATCGTGTTCGAATGATCATACCCTTGCCGGTGATGAGCATGACGCCCTCATCTCCGCTCATGAACTTCACCCCGATCACCGCTCCGTTGCGGCCCTCGGTCTTGATGTTGATGATGCCTTTACCGCCCCGCCCCTGGATCCGGTACTCCTCGATCGGCGTGCACTTTCCGTAGCCGTTTTCGCACACGGTCAGGACCCGGCCGGCCGCGCGTACCACTTCCAGAGACACCACGGTGTCGGCCTCGTCGAGGTCGACGCCTTTGACCCCGTAAGCCGTTCGGCCCATCGGACGGACATCCGTCTCCTCGAACCGGATGGCCATGCCTCCGCGCGTGGAGAGCAGGAGTTGATCCGTGCCGCTGGTCTGCATGGCGTCGATGAGAGCATCGTCGTCTTCAACCCCAAGGGCGATGATCCCGCCCGGTCTCGGGTTCGAGAACGAAGCGAGTTCGGTCTTCTTGATGACGCCCTTGCGGGTGGCAAGCACGATGTAGCCCTTGGCCTCGAAATCCCGGCAGGCCACGAAGGCGGCGATCTTCTCGCCCTCTTGCAGACGCACCAGATTGACGACGGCCTTGCCCTTGGCTTGTGGTCCGACATCCGGGATCTCGTGGACCTTGAGCCAGTACAGGCGGCCTCGATTGGTGAAGATCAGGACGTAGGAGTGAGTCGAGGCCACGAAGAGGTTCTCGACGAAATCCTCTTCCTTGGTCTTCATCCCCACCCGGCCACGACCGCCGCGGCGCTGGCTGCGGTACAGAGTCATCGGCGTGCGCTTGATGTAGCCGTCGTGGGTGATCGAGATGGCCACGTCCTCGTCGGCGATGGTGTCTTCGATCGAGATGTCGTCGGGGGCGTCGATCAGCTCGGTCCGGCGGGCATCGCCGTGGGTCTCCTTGAGGGCCTTGAGTTCGGCAACCACGATCAGGTCGATCTCGTGCTTGCTCCCGAGGATCTTCTTGAGCCGCGCGATGGTGGCCTCGATCTCCGCGAGCTCGTCCATGATCTTCTGCCGCTCGAGACCGGTCAGCCGCTGCAGCTGCAACTCAAGAATCGCGACCGCTTGAATCTCGGAAAGAACGAATCGTGCGACGAGCTGGGTTCGGGCCTCTTGGGGCGACGGGGCGCTGCGGATCAGCGAGATCACCGCATCGAGGTTGTCGAGGGCGATGACGTAGCCGCGCAGGATATGGGCGCGGGCCTCGGCCTTGCGAAGCTCGAACTCGATCCGTTTTCGAACAACCTCCCGCCGGAAGCCGATGAAGTAGTCGCACACCTCGAGCAGCGAGAGCACTCGCGGCCGCTTGTGGACGATGGCGAGCATGCTGATGCCAAACGTGTCCTGAAGCTGTGTCTGCTTATAGAGCTGGTTCAGGATGACCTGGGCGGACTCGCCCTTGCGGATGTCGACGACCATGCGCATGCCGCGACGATCGCTTTCGTCGCGAACCTCGGTGATGCCGTCGATCTTCTTCTCACGCCACAGCTCGGCGATCTTCTCGATCACCCGGGCCTTGTTCACCTGGAACGGGATCTCGGTAACGACGATCGCTTCCTTGTCGCCCTTGCGCTTCTCGATTTCCGCACGGGCGCGCATGGTGACGGAGCCGCGGCCGGTGAGGTACGCCTGCCGGATCCCGCTCTTGCCCAGGATGTAGCCGCCGGTCGGGAAGTCCGGCCCGGTCACGCGCTCAAGAAGGCCGTCCACGCGCTCATCCACCGAAAGATTCTGGTTCTCCACCAGGTAGACGAGCCCGTCCACGACCTCGCTCAAGTTGTGGGGAGGGATGTTCGTGGCCATGCCCACCGCGATGCCCGAAGACCCGTTCACCAGAAGGGCGGGGAGGATGGTCGGGAGCACGGTCGGCTCTTCCAGTCGGTCGTCGTAGTTCGGCTGGAACTCGACCGTCTCCTTGTCGAGGTCGGCCATCATGGTGACCGCGATCCTGGTCAGCCGGGCCTCGGTGTAGCGCATGGCGGCCGCGCGATCCCCATCCACCGAGCCAAAGTTGCCCTGGCCGTCGACCAGGATGGCGCGCATGTTGAAGGGCTGCGCCATGCGCACGAGGGTGTCGTAGACCGCCACGTCGCCGTGAGGATGGTACTTACCCATGACGTCGCCGACGATGCCGGCGCTCTTTCGGAAGGGCTTGCCGGGGACGAGACCGATCTCGTGCATGGTGTAGAGCACGCGGCGATTCGCCGGCTTCAGGCCGTCGCGAACGTCGGGCAGGGCCCGACCGATGATTACCGACATGGCGTAGTCCATGTAGGACTGCTTCATCTCGTCGGCGATGTTGACCGGGATGGTGTGGAGGGCGTAGTCGTTCTGGGTCATCGTTCTAGACGTCGAGATTGCGGACGTTCAAAGCGTTCTCTTCGATGAAGAGCCGGCGGGGTTCGACCGCGTCCCCCATGAGGGTCGAGAACATGACCTCGGCCACCTCCTCATCCTCGAGCCGCACCTGCACGAGGGTTCGCTGGGTGGGATCCATGGTGGTCTCCCAGAGCTCCTCGGGGTTCATTTCGCCGAGGCCCTTGTAACGCTGGATCTGGAGGCCCTTGCGGCCTTCGTCCATGAGCTTCGCGACGAGGGCGTCGCGGGCGAACACCTTGTCGGTGTTGCTGCCCTGATGGATCTCGAAAGGCGGCTGGTCGAACTCCTTCACGTCCTCGAAGGCCGAGAAGAGGGCCTTGTACTCCGGAGTCGCGACGAAGTCGGCCCCCGCGGTGGAACGGCGGGGCGGGGAGACGCTCTTGTCCTCATAGGCGAGCTCGTACCCGGCCCCGCCCTCGAGCGCTTCGACGCTGATCTCGTCGCCACCGTCGCGAAACGGTTGAATCGCGGTCTGCAGGGCGACCTTGTCCTGGAAGAACCTCGCGTCACGCGCGCCTTGGCGGACCAGGATGTCTGCGAGCTTTCTGGAAATGCCCCGGCGTTCGATCCTCGAGAGCATCTTCGCAACGCCGGTGAGGCGCTCCACGAAGCGCCGGACCTTGGCCGGTTCGACGGTGGCTCCCGACGCGTTCGAGATCGTGCGCCCTTCGAGGGCGCGGTCAAGGAGATACCCGTCCAGCGCCGCCTCGTCCTTCATGTAGCGGCCGGACTTTCCGTGCTTGGCTTTGAAGAGCGGGGGCTGGGCGATGAAGAGATGTCCGCGCTCGATCAGTTCCTTCATCTGGCGATAGAAGAACGTGAGACGCAGCGTCCGAATGTGGCTGCCGTCGACGTCGGCGTCGCACATCAGGATGATCCGGTGGTAGCGGAGCTTGGTCACATCGAAGTCGTCGGCGCCCACCCCGGTGCCGAGGGCGGCGATGATGTTCCTGATTTCTTCGAAGGCGAGCGTCTTGTCGAGACGCGCCTTCTCGACGTTCAGGATCTTGCCCTTCAGGGGAAGGATGGCCTGGAACACGCGGTCGCGACCCTGCTTCGCCGAGCCGCCGGCCGACTCGCCCTCGACCAGATACAGCTCGCAAAGGGCCGGGTTTCGTTCCTGGCATTCCGCCAGTTTTCCGGGGAGCCCCGCGCTGTCGAGCGCCCCCTTGCGACGGGTCAGATCCCTGGCCTTCCGCGCCGCCTCGCGGGCCCGAAGGGCGTCGAGACCCTTCTGAAGAATCCGCTTCCCCAAGCCGGGGTTTTCTTCCAGGAAGGCCCCGAGCTTTTCGTTGACCAGGCTCTCCACCAGGCCCTTCACTTCGGAGTTGCCGAGCTTTCCCTTGGTCTGGCCCTCGAACTGCGGATTGGGCACCTTAACGCTGATGACCGCGCACAGGCCCTCGCGCGTGTCTTCGCCCGCGAACGCCTCGCCTTCCTTGAGCAGGTTCTTGGACTGGGCGTAGCTATTGAGGGTCCGGGTCAGGGCGCTCTTGAAGCCGATGAGGTGGGAGCCGCCCTCGTGGGTGTTGATGTTGTTGGCGAAACTGTGGATGTTCTCGGCGTAGCCGTCGTTCCACTGCATCGCCACCTCGACGACCACGCCGTCCTTGGTGCCGCCCACTTGCACCGGTTCGGGGGTGATGACCGCCTTGTTCTTGTTGAGGTGCTCGACGTAAGAAGCGATGCCGCCTTCGTACTTGAACCGGTGCGCTTTTCCGTCGCGTTCATCGATCAGGGAAATCAGAATGCCGCGGTTGAGGAAGGAGAGCTCGCGCAGACGCTGCGAGAGGGTGTCGAACGAGAACAGCGTGCTTTCAAAGATCGTCGGATCGGGCTTGAATGTGACCTTCGTTCCGCGCCGGTCCGCGGGCCCGACCTCGATCACGGGCGTGACCGGGATGCCCTTTTCGTAGCTCTGGGTGAAGGTCTTGCCCTCTCGCCAGATGACGAGATCCAGTCGCTCCGAAAGCGCGTTCACGACGGAGACGCCGACGCCGTGAAGACCGCCGGAGACCTGATAGGCCTTTTTCTCGAACTTGCCGCCGGCGTGGAGTTTGGTCAGAACCACTTCGGCGGTGTCGCCGAGCCCTGAGGCATGCGGCCCGGTTGGGATACCTCGTCCGTTGTCGATGACGGTAATCGAGTTGTTGATGTGGATGAACACTTCAACCGTGTCGCAGTGCCCCGCAAGGGCCTCGTCGACGGAGTTGTCGACAACCTCGTAAACGAGGTGATGCAGGCCGGACTCGCCGGTGGAGCCGATGTACATCGCGGGGCGAACGCGAACCGCTTCAAGTCCTTCCAGGACCTTGATGGTGTCTGCGCCGTAGGCGATCTCGTCGGTTTTTTCGATCATTTCTCTGTGCGTGATTCCGTTCTTTGGTGCGGTCGCGGCGGCCCATCCCTGGGCGTGGTGGGGGCCCCGGACTCGGCCCCGGGCCTTGCCCGGCGAGCCGCGCTCCTGCCTTGCTTGCGGGGAGGCTCTAAAGCCTCATCGGCATGAGGACATAGCGATGCATCGAATCTCCGTCCTTCTGAGAAGATGGATAAAAGATTCCTTGCGCGTCGCTGTCTTTGAGTTCGATCGTCACCTCGGCGTCGCTGAGGACGGAGAGAAAATCAATGAGGTACTGCGCGTTGAAGCCGATATCGACCTGCTCTCCCGAGTATTCGGCGGCGAACGTTTCGACCGCCTCGCCCTGATCCGGCGACGAAGCGTGGAGTTCTATCTCCCCCGGCTTCATGGTGAGGCGAATGGCCCGGGACCTTTCGGTTGAAAGCAGACTGACGCGTCGAAGCGCATCGAGGAGTTCGACGCGCTTCGTCTGCCCCACTTTCGGGCCCTTGGCGGCAATGACTTTCTCGTGAGCGGGGAACTGACCTTCGACCAGCTTGCTGGTCAGGGTGCGCCGCGGGGTCCTGAAGATCAGGTGGTTTTCCGTCCGGGAGAAGAAGACCGTTTCCTCTCCTTCGGTCACCTGCTTCAACTCGTTGATGGCCTTTCGCGGGATGAGAACCCGCTCCTCCTTGAACTTCGCGCCCTCGACCTTCTCCCTGGCGAAGCAGAGACGATGGCCGTCGGTGGTCACCATGGTGACGGTGTCGCCCTGTACGATCAAGAGGGCGCCACCAAGGTAGTAGCGGGCGTCCTCGACCGTGATGGCAAAGCTCGTCTTGCCGATCAAGCGACTCATGACCGCGGCGGGAAGCGCTATTTCACTCGCACCCTTGTTTTCCGGAAGCGTCGGGAAGTCGTCCTTCGGCAGGGTGGCGACCTTGTAGTTCGTTCTCTCGCTCTGCACGGAGACGAAGCCTTCTTCGTCATCGCGCAGGAGGATGTCTGAACCGGAAGGAAGGGCCTTAACGATGTCGTGGAGCTTCCGCGCCGGAAGCGTCGTCGCCCCGGCTTTCTTGACCCGCGCCGGACAGACGGCCTTCACGGAAACGTCAAGATCTGTGGCGGAGAGGGAGAGAGAGTCGTTGGAAGCGACCAGAAGTGCGTTGGAGAGAATCGCTATGGCTCCCCGTCGATCGACGATTCCCTGGATAACTTGAAGGTCTCTCACGAGGTCTTCCCGGCGAACAGTTATTTCCATGGCCTACTTTCAGAACCTGCTTGAAGCAACGTTTCTTTCTTCTTCTACTTGAGAATCAGAAGAGATAGTTATCTATTCAGAGGAGTTTGTTTTGAGCAGTGAATATCTGATTGATGTCTTTTATTTTCAACCCGTTACGTTATTCTAAACGATGTTGAAAGTTCTGTGAATCTCAATCGGGAAGTGTTGGAGAAAAGAGAGTCTTGAAGGATCCGAAACCAGAGACGGATCCTTCTGTGTTGAAGAAAAGAAGGCACGACGATAAGACTATTTGAGCGAGGCAATAAGGCTGTTGAGCAGCCTGTCGAAATCACTGTCGGCTTTCCGATCCATCTCGACCTTTCTGATCGAGTGAATGACGGTGGAGTGGTGTTTTCCTCCGAACCCACGGCCGATCTCGGGCAGCGAGGAGGTGGTGAGTTGTTTGGCCAGATACATGGCCACCTGTCGCGGGATGGTGACGCTCCGCGAATTGTTACGCGCTTTGAGGTCGGAGATCTTGACCTTGTAGTGGTCGGCCACGAACTTCTGGACGGTTTCGATGGATAGGCGTTTTTCCGGCGCGTCCATCAGGTCTTTCATGGCCGCCTGGGCCACATCGATGTCGATGTCGACTCCGCGGAGGCTCGCGTGGGCCACGATGCGGTTGAACGCGCCTTCCAGTTCCCGGATGTTCGAACGGACCTTCGAAGCCACGAAGAGCCCGACGTTGTCGGGAAGGAGTATGTCCTCGGCGGCCGCGAGTCTTTGGAGTATCACCACCCGGGTTTCGATATCGGGAGGACCCACATCGGCCGACATCCCGGAAGAGAACCGGCTCTGCATTCGCTCGTGAACGCCGGTCAGCATCTTCGGAGGAACATCGGCGGAGATGACGACCTGCTTTCCGGCCTCGTACAGCGTGTTGAAGAGGTGGAAGAATTCTTCCTGGGAGCGCTCCTTGTTCGAGAGAAACTGGATGTCGTCGATGATAAGAACATCAATGGCGCGGTATCGCTGACGGAAAGGAAGGATGCGCTCGTAGCGGATAGCCGAAACCACTTCGTTGACGAAGTGTTCGCTCGAGACATAGGTGAGCGCGAGCTTCGGGTTTCGTTTGAGTAGATAGTGCCCGATCGCCTGAAGGAGGTGGGTCTTTCCGAGGCCGACGCCGCCATAGATGAAAAGGGGGTTGTAGGACTTGGAGGGCACTTCCGCGACCGCTTTCGCGGCGGCGTGAGCCATCTGATTCGAGGCGCCGACCACGAAGGTTTCAAAGGTGTACTTCGGGTTCAGGGACGAGGCCTCGATGACCGGGAGTGATTCAACGACGCCAAAGGTCTCAACGTCGCACTGAAGGCGAACCGAGCCATGGCCGAGGCTTGCGAGCATCTCCGAAACGAGACTCGAGTAGTTCTTCAAGAACCAATCGCGAAAGGGCGCGCTCGGGACGCTGACGGACAGCACCGATCCGTCGAAGGCGCGAAAGGCCGTGGGCCTGAACCAGGTGACGAAGGAGTGGGAGCTGACGCGGCCCTCCTTCTCCACAAGATCCAGAACACGATCCCAAACGGTCATCGAATAGAAACCAGGCGCATCGTCAGAAAGAGTGGGTTACCGGATCAACCAGAGAGCCCTGAAATCAGGCTCGGTATCGGGCAAGAAGTTGCCCCGCGAGAGGTGTCAACCATAACACGCCGGCCCGCGCGAACCACCTCCTAAAAACGGCTCGTTTTGACGATGGAGGCAATACCCGATAAGATCGCAGGTTCTACTTTTCGCAAGGGATTCCAGAAACAGTGAAGAGAACGTTCCAGCCGAACAATCGTCGCAGAAGAAGGACTCACGGCTTCCTCGTCCGCATGAGATCGCGCGGCGGGAGACTGGTGATCAAGAGACGCCGCGCCAAGGGAAGGCAGCGCCTCGGCGCCTAGGAACCGGCCGCCCCAGGGGAACCCTGCCGAGCGGCGGACGGAGACTGTTCATGTCCCCAGGTAGCGCCCGCTTCGGCCGGGACCGCCGAATCCGGAAGAGTGACGAGTTTGGAACCATTCTGAAGGCCGGCAGTCGCGGAACGACCCCGCTTCTCACCGTCGTCATCGTCCCGGCGAGCGGGTCGGGGCGCATAGGAATTTCCGCTCCCGTGAAGGTGGGCGATTCGGTGCGGAGAAATCGGGCCCGTCGCCTCGTCCGCGAGCACTACCGACAGACTACGATGGGCGCGACCCCCTATGACATAGTCTTCAACCTGAAGCCCGGGTTTGCGGAACTGTCGTCCGCAGAAGCAGGAAGCGTCTTGGATGAAGCCCTCTCAAAAGCGATCGCGGCCGGAAAGCACCCTGGTCGCCGCTCTCATCCTGTGCATTGACGCCTACAAGACTGTCCTCTCCCCGTTCTTTCTGGGGAGTTGTCGATTCGAACCCTCATGCAGTCAGTATGCGCGCGAGGCCCTGGTCAAACACGGAGCGCGCGGCGCCTATCTAGGTTTCCGCCGAATCCTGCGGTGTCGGCCGTTTGGCGGCGCAGGATTTGACCCCGTACCCTGAGACGCGAATAGAGAACGGTCGGAAGCGAGAAAGAAGAACAATGGAAGAAAGACGTTTGATCCTGGCCTTCGCACTGTCGTTTGCCGTTCTGCTGGGCTTTCGGATGTGGACCAACTCGCGTTACCCGCAGCCCGCGGCGATAGCCGCGCAGAGCGCGCCCCCGCCGACCCAAAAGGTTACCGCCGCAAGCCCCGCCCTCCAGCCCTCGCCCGCGAACCATGCGAAGGACGCAGCACCGCGCCTCGCCCCCGTCCCGGCAGCGGTGATAGTGACCGGAGAAGAGCGCCGCGTGGAGCTCACCTTCAAGGACGCCGAAATAGCGTTCAGTTCGAAGGGAGCGCGGCTTCTCTCATGGAAGCTCCTCGACTACAAGGATCAGCGGGGAAAGCCGGTGGAAGCCCACCCGGGAGGAAACCCGGCCCCCGGTCCCCTGGATTTGATCACCGGACGCGAGGACGTGGACGCCAGGATTCGGGAAGCGCTGTTCGAGTCGACCGAGCTAAACGTCGGTGGCGAGAAGGGTGCGCGGTTTGCGTTCTCGGACGGAACCCTGGAAGTCACGAAGACGGTTCAGGCCATCAAGGGCGGCCGGGCGTTTCGAATCGAGGCGACGGTCCGGGAGAAAGGCGTCGCGGTTCCCACGCTGCTGTATTGGGGTCCCGGATTCGGCCAGCCCTCGGAGGACGAGCGCAGCCTCCGAGGTTACCTTCCACCAGACGTTGTCGAAATCGACGAGGGCGGCACGGAGGTCAGGTTGCCGCCAACCGGCCTGGTGTCGCCGCGCAGCATCAGGGCGAAACTCGTCGGTGTGGAGAACAAGTACTTCGCCGTGATCATGACGAGAGAGGACGGCGCACCCGTCGAGGCCACCGCCAGCGCCCTTGTCGACGGAAAGGAGACACACGTGCAACTCCTTGTGCCGCCTCCCGTTGCCCTGACCGTGGGTGCTAAGGACTACGACCGCCTTCAGTCGCTGGGGATGGGCGTCGAGAAGGTTGTGCCGGTCGGAAGCTGGCTCGGCCCCATTGTCGTGCCGCTGACGCGGGCGCTGCGCGCAGTGAACGCCCGCGTGGGCAACTACGGCGTCGCCATCATCCTGCTGACCATCGGAATAGGCATTGCTCTCTCTCCGCTCCGGCATTACGCCATTCTCTCCTCCGCGAAGATGGCCAAGGTCGGGCCGCAGATTCGGGCGGTTCAGGAACGATACAAGAGGCTTTCCCTGACTGATCCAAAGAGGCAGCAGATGCAGCAGGAGATCGCCGAGGTCTACGAGAAGAACGGCATCGACATGGTTCGGCAGACCGCGGCGGGTTGCCTTCCGACCCTCCTCACCATGCCCTTCCTATTCGCCTTCTACCGCATGCTCGACATCTCGGTCGACCTCAAGGGCGCGCCCTTCTTCTGGATCCCGGATTTGAGCCTCAAGGATCCACTGTTCATCACACCGCTCCTGTCCGGTCTGTCCATGATCGCCATGCAGCGACTGATGCCGGCGCCCGCGGTGGATCCTGCACAGCAGAGGATGATGATGCTAATGCCCATCATCTTTTCCGGAATGTTCGCGTGGGCGCCCGCCGGACTGAACCTCTACTGGTTTGTTTCGAATCTGGTCGCTATGTCCCAGCAGGCCCTTGCGATGTACTTCGCCCCGCACCTCTTTCCCAGAGCCAAGGCCAATCCCTGACGCGGCCGGAAGCCAGAGAGTGTTTAAAGGACTGCTTGCGGTACAAGACGACGACGCAAGAACGCGACTTGGCCGATACCTGGCCTGCCTCCGTCACTGGTCGCCAAAGGTCAACCTGACCGGGGCTCAGAGCGAGGAAGAAGCGTTCCATACGCTCATCCGGCCAATACTAGGGGCAGAGGGCCTTCTTTCGAATCCCGTAGTCGATGTCGGCTCTGGAAATGGCTCTCCCGGATTGATTCTGGCCGCACTTCGGCCGGACCTCGAGTTCACGCTTCTGGAGCCTCGCGCCAAGCGATGGGCGTTCCTCCGCGATGCCGTGCGCGAAATGAACGTCCAGAACGTGACCGTAAGGCGGGAACGAAGCGACGAGTATCGGGGCCCAAAGGCGGCGACCGTGACTATGCGCGCAGTGGGTCTCGACCCCGGGGCGCTCCGGCCCCTCCTGGCACCCGGGGGCTCCGTGCTCGTCTTTGGCGGGCCCGAACTACCCGGCGCCGAGACGCTTCGCCTACCCGCAGGCTCGACCGTCCAGCGCCGATGTTTCACGTGAAACGCGACATGGCGCGGATGCTATTCTGAGATTTCAATGGCCCGCGTCATCGCGATAGCAAATCAAAAAGGAGGGGTCGGCAAGACCACCACCGCCATCAATCTGGCCGCGAGCCTCGCGGTGGCCGAGAAGCGCGTGTTGGCCATCGATCTCGACCCCCAGGGAAATCTGACCTCCGGCTTCGGCCTCGAGAAGGCCGCCGGGCTCTACGAAGCCCTTTTTTCGGGTGCCAGTCTTCCGCCATCGGCCAGGACCCCCCTGGAGTATCTCCAAGTCATCCAATCCGACCCGGATCTGGCGGGTCTCGAGGTCGAGTTGGCCGCCGGGGAGGATCGCGAGTTTCGCCTTCGTGTCGCCGTCGACACGGTCCGCGCCGCCTACGACTTCATACTTCTTGACACGCCGCCAAGCCTCGGGCTGCTCGCGGTGAACGCCCTGACCGCGGCAGACTCCGTGCTCGTGCCCATCCAATGCGAGTACTTCGCGCTGGAGGGTCTCGGCGCCTTTCTTGGGACCCTCGACCGAATCCGGGTCGCGCTCAACCCCAAGGTCGCCCTCGAGGGTGTGCTGCTGACCATGGCGGACGAACGGACCAACCTGTCTCAGCAGGTGTCGGCGGATGTACGCGCCCACCTTGGAGATCAGGTGTTCAAGACCACGATCCCCAGAAGCATTCGGTTGGCTGAAGCGCCGAGCTTCGGAAAGCCGGTGATTCTTTACGACATCAAGTCGCGCGCCAGCGAGTGCTATCTGAATCTCGCCCGGGAAGTCCTGAATCGAACCGAGAGTGGGGGGCACCCGTGAGCGTCAAGCGAATCGCGCTTGGACGAGGACTTTCCTCCCTCATTCCACAGGCTCCGGCACAGAGCTTCACCGAGGCCCAAGCCGCCACCCGATCCGCGGGCGCCGAGTCGTTGGTGCCGCTCTCGCTCATCGACGCAAACCCGGGCCAACCAAGGACAACCGTTCGCGCGGAAGCTCTCGAGCAACTGGCTCGATCGATCCAGGAAAGCGGCGTCGTCCAGCCCATCCTGGTCCGTCCGGTGGCGAACGGAAGGTTCCAGATCATCGCCGGGGAGAGGCGCTTCCGCGCCGCCCAGAAGTTAGGGCTTGCCACGATTCCCGCGGTGGTTCGAAACGTCGCCGACGACAGAGTCCTCGAGTTCGCACTCGTCGAGAACATCCAGCGCGAGGAACTGACACCGATCGAGGAGGCCCAGGCTCTTCGTAGACTGCAGGACGAACTCGGCCTGACCCAGGAGGCGCTCGCCTCAAAGGTGGGGAAGGATCGGGCCACGGTCGCGAACACCATTCGCCTTCTGCGCCTCCCGGCCGAAGTGCGAGAGGAAGTGCAGCGGGGCACGCTCTCCGCCGGGCACGCCCGCGCGCTTCTGGCCGTCGAGGATCAGTCGGTTCTCCGCGACCTCGCGGCTCTCGCGATCAAGCAGGGCTTGTCGGTACGTCAGGTCGAAGCGCGGGTCCAGGCCACCAGGAATCCAAAGACCCAGAAGGTCCGAAAGGTGGACGCGAACACGCGCGCCGCCGAAGAGAAACTGAGGGCGAAGCTCGGAGCCCGGGTGGAAATCACGCGCAAGCGTGGCAAGGGAGAGATCCGAATCGCCTTCGACAATGAGGCGGAACTGAACCGGCTCTACCTCTGGATCACCCGGGGTTAGGAAGGAAAACGAATGTCGCGGCCATCGTTCTTCTCCGAGAATCTGAACGGGTTCATCGACCAGGGCACGGAGTTCGTCGGAGAACTCCGTTTCCGCGACACCTTCCGGATCGATGGCATCGTCCGCGGGCGCATCGTCTCGGACAACATGCTGGTCATCGGCGAGCACGGGTTCGTGGAGGCCGAGATCGACTGCGGCGTTGTTTCAATCCGTGGTCGGGTACGGGGACACGTGCATGCCCGCGACCGCATCGAGATCCTCGCCGGCGCGCGCGTCGAAGCCACCCTGGATTCGCCGCGTCTCGTCGTCGAGGAGGGAGCGAGCCTGGCCGGGCAGACCGACGTGGGCTCCAAAGACCTATAATATAAGAAACCATACAACAATGACCGACGAGCGACAAAGGATTCTCAGGCTCACCGAGCGAGTCAAGAGCGCCGGTTGAGCGAGCAAGCTCGGCCCTGCCGAACTCGCCCAGGTCCTGGGCGAACTCCCCCGCACTAACGACCCCCGCGTTCTCGTCGACTATCGAACCGGCGACGACGCGGGAATCTATCGTCTTGACAACGGAACCCTGCTGGTTCAAACCGTCGACTTCTTCACCCCGGTGGTGGATGACCCGGAGGCGTATGGAGCGATTGCCGCCGCCAATGCGCTCTCGGACGTCTACGCCATGGGCGGAAGGCCGCTCACCGCGCTTTCCATCGCGGCCATTCCCGACCAGGACTTCCCGCCGGAATGGACCGCGGCCATCTTCAGGGGCGGAGCCTTGAAGCTCAAGGAGGCCGGGTGTGCCCTCCTCGGGGGGCATACCGTGCGCGATCCCGAGATCAAGTTCGGCTATGCCATCACCGGAATCGTGGAGGAAGCGGCCCTCCTGACCAACGCAGGCGCCAAGGCCGGGGACATTCTCGTTCTGACCAAGGCACTCGGCACCGGGGTCATCGCCACCGCGCAGAAGAATGGTCGGGCGCCGGAAGAATCGGTCGTCGCATCCACCGCGAGCATGTCGCGGCTCAACCGAATCCCGGCGGAGCTCGCGCGCCGCTACCAGGCCCACGCGGCCACGGACATCACGGGCTTTGGCCTGGTTGGACACGGGCTCGGGATCGCCCGCGAAAGCGGGGTCGGCCTCGAGATCGAGCCTCTTGCCTTGCCCCTGTTGCCGGGTGCCAGAAACCTCGCCGAAGACAGCCAATCCGGCGGCCTGAAAGCAAACCGGCGGCAGTTTGCGGAAAAGGTGGAACAGGACAGCGGGATAGACCCGGCCCTGGTGACCCTGGCCTACGATCCCCAGACTTCCGGGGGGTTGTTGCTAAGCGTGCCGGAGGACCGCGCCGAGGCCCTGCTCCTTGAGCTCAAGGATGCGCGCCGGATAGGGCGGGTTGTCGCCACCAGCCGGGGGAGAATCGTCCTTCGCGCGTGATATCCTGTCCGCTAGGCGTCCGAAAAGTTACGACCGTCCCAAGGGGGCGCCCAGCGCCCCAGGCCAAAAAAAGGCGCGCCTGGCGCGCCAGTTCTTCAGGAAAGACCGCACTCCAAGCTTGAACGACACCCAGTCTGCAAGGCGCTACGCCCGAGCCATGATCGAAACCGCGGCTGACCCCAAGGCCGTGCGCGACGAACTGATGGCCGTCGCCGCAACGCTCAAGACCAACCCGACGCTCCGGGAAGCCCTTGGGAATCCGGGCGTTCCCCCGGCCAACAAGAAGGCGATCTTCTTCGAGATCTTTCAGGGCCTCTCATCGCCGCTCCCGCGTTTTTTCGAAATGTTGATCGACGGCGGCCGGGTAGAGCTGTTTCGCGAGATCGTGCAGCGCTACCACGCCGAATGGAATGCGCGGAACAACGTGCATTCGGCCAGGGTCGTCACCGCCATGCCGCTTGGAGACGAAGAGAGCCGGAGCGTGCGGACGGCCCTCGAGACCGCGGTTTCCGGTTCGGTGGAGATGGAGATATCGACCGACCCCACCCTGCTCGGCGGGCTCAAGGTTGAGATCGACGGCCACCTGTTCGACGGCACGGTCAAGGGGCGTCTCCACGCCCTGCGACAGCACCTTTTGTAGCCTCAGCCAGCACCACCGACCCCAAGGACCGCTCAGACTCCTCCCCCAAAGAAATTCAGGAACTATCGAAGAAGCGCCCATGGAAATTCGAGCCGAAGAAATCACCAAAGTTCTAAAGCAGCAGCTCGCCGGGTTCTCCGCGGGCACAGACACCGCGGAGATCGGGACCGTCCTCTCGGTCGGCGACGGTATCGCCCGGATTCACGGTCTCACCAACTGCATGGCCGGAGAACTGCTCGACCTCCCGCAAGGCGTTCGCGGGATGGCCCTCAACCTCGAAGAGGACTCGGTCGGCGCGATCCTGCTCGGCGACTACACCCTCATTCGTGAGGGCGACGAGGTTCGCCGCACCGCGCGAATCATGTCCATTCCCATCGGTCCCGAACTCGTGGGCCGCGTGGTGAACGCCATTGGCGAACCGATCGACGGCAAGGGTGCCATCCCCACCAAGAAGTTCGGCGAGGTCGAGGTCATCGCCCCTGGCGTCGTCGATCGGCAGCCCGTGCGCGAGCCTCTCGAGACCGGAATCAAGGCCATCGACTCCATGGTCAACATCGGTCGCGGTCAGCGTGAGCTTGTGATCGGAGACCGGCAGACCGGCAAAACCGCGGTGGCGATCGATACGATCATCAACCAGAAGGGCAAGGGTGTCATCTGCATCTACGTGGCGATCGGGCAGAAGCGCTCGACCGTCGCGCAGGTCGTGAAGACCCTCGAAGACTTTGGGGCCATGGACCACACCATCGTGGTGGCCGCGACCGCCTCCGACCCCGCACCCTTCCTATACATCGCCCCCTACTCCGGCACGGCGATGGGAGAATATTTCCGCGACAACGGCCAGCACGCCCTGTGCATCTACGACGACCTTTCAAAGCACGCCGCGGCCTATCGCGAGATCTCCCTCATTCTGCGCCGTCCGCCCGGTCGCGAGGCGTATCCGGGCGACGTCTTCTATCTTCACAGCCGGCTGCTCGAGCGCGCGTCCAAGCTTTCCAACAAGAAGGGCGGAGGGAGCCTCACCGCCATTCCGATCATCGAGACCCAGGCGGGCGACATCTCGGCCTACATCCCGACGAACGTCATCTCCATCACCGACGGCCAGATCTTCCTCGAAGCCGACCTCTTCAACTCCGGCATCCGGCCCGCGATCAACGTGGGTAACTCGGTCTCCCGCGTCGGAGGTTCGGCGCAGGTGAAGGCCATGAAGGCGGTCGCCGGTCGTCTGCGCCTCGACCTCGCCCAGTATCGCGAACTTGCAGCGTTCGCCATGTTCGCGGGCGACCTCGACAAGAGCACGCAGTCCACCCTCGCGCGCGGCCAGCGCATGACCGAGTTCCTCAAACAGGATCAATACTCGCCCGTTGCCATGGAGAAGCAAGTCATCGGAATGTACGCGGGCATCAACGGATTTCTCGATGCCTACGCGGTGGGGGACGTCCGCCGGTATGAGAGAGAGCTCCACGCGCATCTCGATGCCCGCCATCCCGGGCTCCTCAAGGAGGTCGCCGAGAAGAAGGAGCTCACCAAGGAAATCACCGAGAAGGTGAAGGCCGCGCTCACGGAGTTCGCCGATCTCTTCAAGGCCACGGTCTAGCTCCCGGGCGAAGGCAACGAGAAAGCCAAGCAGAGCATGCCAGCGCTCATAGACATCCGCAGACGGATCCGCAGCGTCAAGAACACGCAGCAGATCACCAAGGCTCTCAAGATGGTTTCGGCCGCGAAGCTCCGGAGGGCTCAGGAGTCCATGTTCGCGGCGCGGCCGTACGCCCGAACCATGGCCCAGGTCCTGAAGGACGTGGCCGCGCGCACCGAGGGCGAAGAGAACCATCCCCTCTTCCGCACCCCGGCGAAGGAAGGCAAGGCCGTGGTCATCGTCGTCACTGCCGACAAGGGACTGTGCGGGGCCTTCAACTCCTCCCTGCTGCGCGTTGCCCAGCGCTACCTCGCCGAGAACACCCACCGGCAAATTCTCATCGACGCCGTGGGCCGGAAGGGCCGGGACTTCCTCAGGCGTCGCACCACCATCCGCAAGGAATACATCGGCGTCTTCCAGGCCCTGAAGTTCACCAAGGCTCAGGAAATCGCCCAGTCCGCGATCAAGGCGTTTCTCGATCGAGAGGTGGACGAGGTGTTCCTGCTCTTCAACGAGTTCAAGAGCATCATTCAGCAGCGCATCGTGATCGAGAGGCTCCTGCCCCTTCAAGCGCTCGAAGAAAAGAAGAACGTCCAGGACTATCTCTACGAGCCCGGGCCCCGGGAGATCTTCGAAAAGCTGCTTCCCAAGGTCGTGGAGACCACGGTCTGGCAGGCCCTTCTCGAATCCAACGCGGCCGAACACGGGGCTCGAATGGCGGCCATGGACTCAGCCACGCGCAACGCCAACCAGACCATCGACAGCCTGACCCTCTACATGAACAAGGTGCGCCAGGCCGCGATCACCAAGGAAATCATCGAAGTGGTTTCGGGCTCCGCCGCCTAGGCGATCCTAAGAAACCGCAGCAACGAAGCCCTCACCAAGCGAAAGAACGAACGGAAAGAAACCAATGGCGTCAGAGAACATCGGTCGAGTCATTCAGGTGATCGGTCCCGTGGTGGACATCGAGTTCCCGAAGGGCGTCCCCGCGATCTACAACGCGGTCAACATCGAAGGCGGAAAGCTCAGGGTGGTGGTCGAGGTCGAACAGCACCTGGGCGAAGATCGGGTTCGCTGCGTGGCCATGCAGCCCACCGACGGGATGGTCCGCGGCATGAAGGCGGTGGACACGGGTGCCGCGATCATGGTTCCGGTCGGTCCGGGCACCCTCGGTCGCGTCCTGAACGTGCTCGGCGAGCCGGTCGACGAATTCGGTCCAGTGAAGAGCGACAAGCGTTACCCGATTCATCGCCCCGCTCCCGCGTTCGACCAGCAGTCCACCAAGCTCGAGATGTTCGAGACCGGCATCAAGGTCATCGACCTCATCGAGCCGTACCTCCGTGGCGGAAAGATCGGCCTGTTCGGCGGCGCCGGCGTCGGCAAGACCGTCATCATCCAGGAACTCATCTACAACCTCGCGAAGAACCACGGCGGGGTATCGGTGTTCGCGGGCGTGGGAGAGCGAACCCGCGAAGGGAACGACCTCTGGCTCGAGTTTCAGGAGTCGGGTGTTCTCGACGTAAAGAATTTCGAGAAGAGCAAGGCCGCCCTCATCTATGGCCAGATGACCGAGCCGCCCGGGGCGCGGCTGCGCGTCGCCCTTACCGGCCTCACCGCGGCCGAGTACTTCCGCGACGAGGAGGGCAAGGATGTTCTTCTCTTCATCGACAACATCTTCCGATTTACCCAGGCTGGATCCGAAGTCTCGGCCCTCCTCGGTCGCATGCCCTCCGCGGTCGGTTATCAGCCCACCCTTCAGACGGAAATGGGCGTGCTCCAGGAGCGCATCACCTCAACCAAGAAGGGCTCGATCACGTCGATCCAGGCGATCTACGTTCCCGCCGACGACTACACCGACCCCGCACCCGCGACCGCCTTCGCCCATCTCGACGCCACCACGAACCTGTCCCGGCAGATCGCCCAGCTCGGCATCTATCCCGCCGTCGACCCGCTCGCCTCGTCGTCCCGCATCCTCGATCCGCGCATCCTTGGCAAGGACCACTACGAGACCGCCCTCAAGGTGAAGCAGATCCTTCAGCGCTACAAGGATCTCCAGGACATCATCGCCATTCTCGGCATCGATGAGCTTTCGGAAGAGGATCGCGTGATCGTCGGCCGCGCTCGAAAGATCCAGAAGTTCCTCTCTCAGCCCTTCCATGTGGGCGAGCAGTTCACCGGCATCCCGGGCAAGTACGTGTCCCTCGAAGACAACGTCCGCAGCTTCAAGACCATCGTCAACGGCGACGCCGACCATCTGCCCGAACAGGCCTTCTTCATGGCCGGCGCGATCGAGGACGTCTTCGAGCAGGCCAAGAAGATGGCGGCCTAAAGGGACGCACGCGATGAATCCCCTCCTGCCCACCAAGCTCACCCTCGAAGTCGTCACCCCGGACGGGCTGATCATGCGCGACGAGGTGGACTCCGTTCAGGCGCCCGGCTCGGAGGGATCGTTCGGCGTTCTTCCCGGTCACATTCCGATGCTGACCATGCTCGGCGCGGGAGAGATCATCTACCGCCAGGGTGCCGAGACCGGGATTATCGCGTGCCTTTTCGGCTTTTGCGAAGTGCTGCCCGACCGCGTTTACATCATGGCGGAGGGTGGAGAGCGAGCGGCCGAGATCGATGTGGCTCGGGCCGAAAAGGCGAGGATCGGCGCGGCCGAACGCATGAAGATGGTGAAGGACGAAGAGGGCTTCAAAGAGGCGCAGGCCGACTACGTCAAGGCCGTCGCCCGTCTTTCCGCGGCTTCCCACACCAAGGGCGCCTGAGCGCGAGGCCGCAGATCCTCGCCCAGATCAAAACGCTCTTCCGCTACAGGGCCCTCATCGAGAGCCTTGTCTCGCGTGAGCTCAAGGCGCGCTACCGGGGAAGTGTCCTGGGGTTCGTGTGGAGCTTCATCAATCCGCTGTTGAATCTCCTCACCTACGGTGTCGTCTTCGGTTACATGCTGCCCGGTCAGAGAGCCAAGGAAATGGAGCCCTATCTCCTCTTCTTCGCCTGCGGCATCCTTCCCTGGACCTTCTTCGAAGCCGCGGTCCTCGAGGCCTCCTCCGTCCTGGTGAGCAGCGGAGGGTTGCTGAAGAAGGTTCTGTTCCCACCCGAGATCCTGCCCACGGTCAGCGTGATCACGAATCTCTTCAACTTCCTCCTGTCCCTGCCGATCCTGCTCTTCTTCGTGGTCTGGAATCACCGGCTTTCCCCAGCAGCACTCCTCTTTCCCCTTCCCCTTCTGGTGCAGTTCGTGATGGCCCTGGGCTTGGCGCTCGCGCTGTCGGCGCTCACCGTTCACTTCCGCGATCTGAGCAACATCATCGGACACCTCTTCCGGCTGTGGTTCTTCGGCTCTCCCATCCTCTACGTGTACGGTTCCATCCAGGGCCCTTTCCGCACGCTGCTTCGACTCAACCCCATGAGTCACATCGTGGTCAGCTATCAGCAGATGCTGTTCGAGGGCCGGTTCGATCACTGGGCCGGTCTTTCTGCCGCCGCACTCGTCGCCGTCCTGGTCTTCGCCTTCGGCTGCTTCCTCTTCGATCGTCTTCGCGACGCCCTGGCGGAGGAGCTGTGAACGGGGCATCGGCGCACACCGGTGAAGGCGTCGCCATTTCAGCGCGCGAACTCACCAAGGTCTACCGGAAGTACCTTCACCGGAATCAGTTCACGACCCTCAAGAGCGCCATCGTGTCGGGCTCTCTGATCCGCGATTTGAAACCGAGCGAGCTCTTCGTAGCACTCGACCACGTGTCCTTCGACATTCCGCGAGGCTGCACCTATGGGATCCTCGGCGAGAACGGCTCGGGGAAATCCACCACCCTCAAACTGCTTTCAGGAATCACCAAGCCGTCGAGCGGTTTCCTCGACGTGTCGGGACGCGTCTCTGCGCTGATCGAACTGGGTGCCGGGTTTCATCCCGAGATCAGTGGCCGCGAAAACGTCGCCATCAACGGCATCATGCTGGGACTCACGCGCGCTGAGGTGAACCGCCGCTTCGACGAGATTGTCGAATTTGCCGAGATGAAGGACTTCATCGACGCGCCGGTGAAGACATATTCGTCGGGCATGTACGCGCGTCTCGGCTTCGCCGTCGCCATTCACGTTGACCCGGACGTCCTCCTGATCGACGAAGTGCTCGCGGTGGGCGACGAAGCCTTCACCCGAAAGTGTCTCGAGAAGATCGGCGAGTTCCGCAGGCGCGGAAAGACCATCGTGATCGTCACTCACAGCCTCGGACTCGTCGAGAAAATGTGCGACGAGGCCTTGTGGCTTCGCAAGGGCAAGAGCATGGACTCGGGCGATCCCAGGCGCGTGGTCGACGCCTATCTGAGCTTCGTGGCCGGCCAGGAGAACGAGCTCCTGGGCAAGCAGGAGGTTCGCGAGGTCGCCCAGGGCTCGGAAAAGGTGACCAGCGAAGCGCCGGACGAGAAGCGGCGATGGGGAAGCGGCGAGATCGTTCTGAGCGAGGTTCACCTGCGGGACGATTCCGACCGGATGGCCCACGTCTTCGTAACCGGAGACACCCTTCGCGTGGCGGTGAGCGGAGAGGCCCGAAGCCCGGTCCAGGACTTCGTCTTCGGCGTCGGCATCTTCACCGCGGACGGCACCGCGGTCTATGGAACGAACACCCACATCGAGGAGTTCAAGTCGAAGCGAGTCGCGGGCCCTTTCAGTTTCACCTTCGAGATCCAGGATCTCCGGCTCGTCGAGGGCAGCTACATCCTCGACATCGCCGCGCATCGCAGGGACGGCACTCCGTACGACTACCATCGAGGGCTCTACTCCTTCCGGGTCCGTAGCCGGGTCAAAGACGTGGGGGTCTACCGCCCCCACCACACCTGGGCGTTCTCGGAAGCGCTCGACATCGCCGTACCTGAAGCACGGCACGAACTCGAGCTGCGTGCGATGGAACGGGTGGCACGGAGACACCGGGCGGACACCCTGCAGGCCCTGCACAACGACCGCGCCAGCTTTCGGGCCCTCGGCCGCAGCGTGGCGTTCACCAACGGCTGTTTCGACATACTCCACGCCGGTCACATCAGTCTCCTCGAAAAGGCCCGGGCGGAGGGCGACGTCCTCGTGGTGGGCATCAATTCAGATGCGTCGGTGAAGCGCATCAAGGGCGAGTTCCGCCCGGTGATCAGCGAGAGTGAAAGAGCCGAGGCGCTGCTCGCCCTTGAATGCGTCGACCGTGTCGTCATCTACGAGGAGGACACGCCGCTCGCCACCATCAACGCGCTCCGCCCCGACGTTCTGGTCAAAGGCGCCGATTGGGCGATCGACAAGATCGTGGGGCGCGAAGAGGTGGAACGAGGCGGAGGCCGCGTGGTCCGGGTCGAGCTCGTTCCCGACCGCTCGACCACCGCCCTGATCGAGAAAGCCGAGGGCGGGACGATCGCTCCGAAGTGAAGTCTCCAGCTTCATTTCTAGACCGGGAACCCGGGTTCCTGGCGCTCAAGCGCGCGATTGATGAGGGCCGGACCAGCCGCGTCACCGGCCTGTTCGGCCTCGCGCGCCTGCTCGTTCCACTCGCGAGCAGCGATCGGCTCGTGGTCTTCCTGACCCCACACGAAAAGGACCTTGAAGCCCTCGGGGGCGACGCCGAAACCCTGATTCCATGGCTTGGGTCTGCGGGGGCGCTTGCTACTTTCCGGGATGTGCCGGCCCGGATCCGCGGGGCCGGGCCCACTCCGGAAGATCATGAGCGCACACAATCGACGTTGGCGCTGCAGGACGGCGCGGTGCGGGCGGTCCTCCTTTCGGCCCCCGCCCTCGTCCACTCCGTTCCCGCACCCGACGTGATCGACCGCAAGCGCCTGTCCATACGCGTGGGCGAAGAGCTGCTCGTGGACATGCTCCTCGAACACCTCGACGGCGCCGGCTACCGGAGGGAGGATCCGGTGGTTGAGGCGGGGGCGTTCGCGCGCCGGGGCGGCATCGTCGACGTTTTCCCACCGGGTCGCCTGTGGCCGCTGCGCATCGAGTTCTTTGGCGATCGAATCGACAGCCTTCGCGAGTTCGACCCCTCGACCCAAAGGCGCCGCCATGAAATCGATGAAGTGACGCTCCTGCCCTTCGGCGTTCCGGAGGGCGGTTCGCGCCTCGCCATTCCCGAAATTCTCCCGCCGCACTGGCTCGTGGTGATCGACCCGGAGGCCGTCCTTGCCGAGATGGAGCGGGCGCTGCACGTCAAGACCACGCTCCACGAAGACCTCGACCCCGACGATCCTCAGACCGCGCGGGCCTTTGAAACCTTCGTGGATCCGGACATCGTTCGGAGTTACCTGGCGCGCACGGAGCGAACCGAACTTCACGAGATCGCCCCCGCCGAGCCCTCTATCCACATCGGCTCCCGGCCCGCCGCCCAGTATCGAGGCGATCTCAAACAGCTTCGCGAAGACCTCAAGGAACCGGTTGGGAAGACCTTCATTCTCCTCGGCACGCCCGGCCGCGCGCAGCGCCTGGCCGAATCGCTCTTCGAGGGCGGCATCGCCACCGGGGAGGATTCAAGCGTCGAAGTCGGGGCCGGGCATCTCTCTCGCGGCGTCGAATTCCCCCTCTCCAGCCTCCGCCTTCTCGCGGATGGCGATGTCTTTCCCGAAGAAGTCCACGTTCACAAGCGTCGCAACGTGGTGCGCTCGTTTCTCTCGGACTTCCGCGATCTGAAACCGGGCGACTACGTGGTGCACGAAGACCACGGCATCGGCCGGTTCGTCGGGCTCGAAAGCCTGCACGTCCTCGGATCGGACGCCGAGTTCATGGTAGTGAGCTACCAGGGTGGCGACCTGCTGCGCGTTCCCGTGGAGTCGTTCCACCGGATTCAGAAGCACCGTGCCGCCGAGGCGTCCAATCCATCTCTCGACAAGCTCGGCGGCACCGGTTGGACCAAGACGAAGTCGCGGGTCAAGCGGGCCATGCGCGACATGGCGGCCGAGCTGCTCAAGGTCCACGCGGAACGGAAGACGCGTCAGGGCTTCGCCTTCTCGCCCATGTCGCCGTGGATGTCCGAGTTCGAGAACGCCTTCGAATATGAGGAGACGCCGGATCAGAAGAAGGCCATTGAGGACGTCTTCGCGGACATGTCGTCCCCCACACCCATGGATCGCCTGGTGTGCGGCGACGTGGGATACGGGAAGACCGAGGTCGCGATGCGCGCGGCCATGCGCGCGGTGGCGGACGGCAAACAGGTCGCGGTCCTGGCGCCCACCACGGTTCTCGCCTTTCAGCATCTTCAGACCTTCAGGCGACGGTTCGCTCCCTTTCCGATCACCACGGAAATGGTCTCTCGTCTGCGTTCGACGAAGGAGAACAAGGACGTCTTGCACCGGGCGAGCGAAGGCAGGGTGGACATCGTCATCGGAACCCACCGTGTTCTCTCCAAGGACGCGGAGTTCAAGGACCTCGGCCTCGTCATCGTCGACGAGGAGCAGCGTTTCGGCGTGGCCGCGAAAGAGCGTCTCAAGCAGAAGAAGACCACCATCGACAGCCTCACCCTTTCTGCGACACCTATCCCCAGAACCCTCCAGATGGGCTTGTCCGGCCTGCGCGACATGTCGATCATCGAGACGCCGCCGCGCGACCGCCTCGCCATTCAGACCATGGTGGTCAAGTTCTCGAAGGATCTCATCGCTACCGCCATACGGCACGAGCTCGAGCGCGAGGGCCAGGTCTATGTCGTCCACAATCGAGTCGAGTCGATCTACTCGCTCGCCTCCATGATCAAGGAGCTCGTCCCGGAGGCGCGAGTGGTGGTGGGCCACGGCAGCATGACCGACAGCGAGCTCGAGAAGTCCATGCTCGCTTTCGTCGAGGGACGCGCCGATGTCCTGGTTGCGACCACCATCGTTGAGAACGGACTGGATGTTCCGAGAGCGAATACCCTCATCGTCCACCGGGCCGACCGCTTTGGCCTCGCTCAGCTCTATCAGCTTCGCGGCCGCGTCGGCCGATCCGATCGCCCCGCCTTCGCCTATTTGATGGTTCCTCCCGGCCGGGTGCTTTCCGAGGTCGCCCAGCGCCGGCTCGCCGCCATCCGGGAGTTCTCGGACCTCGGGTCCGGGTTTCGCCTCGCCGCCCTCGACCTGGAAATGCGCGGCGCCGGCAATCTCCTGGGTGGAGAGCAAAGCGGCCACATCCTGGCCGTGGGTCTCGATCTCTATCTGAAGCTTCTCGGGGACGCGGTGCGCGAGATGCAGGCGGGCGGCGAGTCCGGTGTTCCGGAGCGCACGGTTCTGAACCTGAGGATCGACCTGAGGCTCAAGGCTTCCTATATCGCGGAGGCGCGCGACCGCATCCTCATCTACAAGCGCGCCGCGGATGCCGCGCGGGACGAGGACATCAACGCCATCGAACTGGATCTTCGAGACCGCTTCGGCCCCTTGCCCCAGGAGGCGATCGATCTCATCACCTACTCGCGTTTGCGCGTTCTCGCCGAGAGCCTCGGCATTGCGAGGGTGGAGCGCGCCGGGTCCCGCCTGGACCTGTTCTTCGCGGATGTTCCCCCAATCGACCCCGGCAGGCTCGCCACCCTCGTCGCGGCGTGGTCGGGGGCGAAACTCGGCTCCTTCGGGAAGACGCTCAGCCTGCCCCTGCCGCCCGGGGCGCCTCTCGATGCGACGCGATCCGTGCTTGAACGCCTTCGGTCGGTGAAAATCGAGGGATCGTGATCCAAGCGGCGCCCGGTTTACACAGAGAACGCCAGCTCAAGACGGCGGTGTTTCTCATGATCCTCCTGCCCGGCTGTCGGGCCCCGCTCGACCCGGTGGTGATTCGCTTCCAGGGTGTCGACGTGCGGCGCAGCGCGTTCTTGAAGGAACTCGAGCCGCTCGCGAAGAACGGCACCGACACCCGGGACCCCGCGATGAGGGCCTCGGCCTTCGGAAGGTTCGTCGAGGAGCGGGTCGTGGCCATCGCGGCCGCGCGTAGCGGAGTCAAGAACGCGAGCGAGAATCGCGCCGCGGCGGAACGCTGGCTCGCCTCAGCGCTGGTTCAGGAGAAGGTGTCCGAGGGTGAGGCCCTGGCGTACTACGAAGCTCACCCGGATGTGGCCAGAGTGGAGGAGTCAATGACCATCCGCGAGATTCTGCTGGGCACGATGCAAGACGCCCGGGATGTCGTGCGGATCCTGAATTCAGACCACAACGCGTTCGAGCTTCTCGCCCGCACGAGGTCACGTTCGCCCCAGGCGCGCGGCGGGGGCCTTCTCGGCTCGTTTCACCGGGGAGAGCTGCCGCCGGAGATCGAGCGGGTGGTGTTTTCCCTTTCGCCGGGCCAGGTCTCTGGCATCGTAACCACCTCCTTCGGTTACCATGTCCTCCGGCTGGAATCGAAAACCGTCCCCGCCACCCGGTCCTTCGCCGAATCGCGGCCGGATATCGAGTCCCGACTTACCGAAGCCAAGACTCGTCTCAGAATGAAGCAACTTATCGACGGACTGGTCTCTCAGGCACAGGTGAACTATGAAGCTGTCACGGCGCGGTAGCATTTTGTTCGTGGGGGCCCTGAGCGCTTCCGTTCTGGCCCACGGAGACGTGATCGAAAGGGTCATCGCCCGGGTCAACGGGCAGATTGTCACCCTCTCGGAGTTCGAAGCCCGGCAGATGGCGGCGGTTCAGGCCGCGCGGGTCCCCGATGCGGAAGTCGAGGCGTTCCTGCGCCAGAACAACGCGAAGCTTCTGGAAGAGGCCATGGAGGAACTTCTCCTGGTCGACCGGGCGGTTGCCCTTGGCCTGAAACTGCGGCCCGAGTACCTCGACCAGGTGATCGAGGACATCAAGAAGGAACAGAACATCACGTCCGAAGAGGAGCTTCTGGCCCAGCTCAAGCGGGAAGGACTCACCAAGGAGGCCTTGCGCAGGAACATCGAACGGTCCGTGATCGTGAGACAGGTTCGCGCTCGTGACGTCGACCCGAAGGCCCAGGTGACCGAGGCCGACGTTCGAAATGAATACGAGCATCGCAAGGGCGCCGATTTCACCCGCAGGGCGACCGTTCACCTCATGGAGATCGTGGTCAAGGGCGAGGGGTCGGCCGCGGCGGCGAACGCGGTGGTCGCGCGGCTCAAAAACGGTGAGGATTTCGAGGCGATCGCGCGAGAGGTATCGATGAGCGCCAGCAAGGCCGCGGGCGGAGACCTCGGTCGGGTGGAGCCGGCGGATTTGAACCCCGCGCTGTCCGCGGCCATCGCGGACCTGCGTCCGGGGGAAGTCTCGGCCCCGGTTTCTGTCGAGGGCGGGTACTGGATCCTGAAGGTCCGCGAGCGCATGGCCGATGAGGTGACCGGGTTCGACCAGGTGAAGGAGAAGATTCAGGAGGAACTCACGCGCACGAGGTTCGAGAAGGTCTACGGCGATTACATCGCCGAGCTCAAGAAGAACGCGGTCTACACCGTCTACGTCCGCGAAGCGCCGACCCAGATCGGACGAAGGAAGGTCAAGGCCGCGACCGTGCCTACAAACGCCGATGAAGAGATAACCACCACGGGGTCGGCAGCCCCGGAACGCATCACCGTTCCAAACACGCCGATCAAGCCCTCGCCCACTCCCACGCCCCAACCTCGGTAGACCGCACACGCCTTAAGGCCGGTAATGGCGAATCTGGAAGACGCTCCCCCGGCCGCGATTGTCAAGCACGTGGTTCGCACCATCCCGGCGGGTCGGGCCGCGACCTACGGTACCGTAGGCCGGGCCGCGATGGCTCTCGGCCGGCCGATTGGCGGGGCGAGAACCGTGGCCTGGATTCTCGCTTCGCTGAAAGGGAAGGACGACACTCCCTGGCAGCGCGTGGTCGGAGCCGGCGGCCGAATTCTCCTCCCGGACCGACGCGGCGCCCTGCAGGCCAGCCGATTGCGAAACGAAGGCGTGCGCTTCGCCGGGTCCGTGATCGAGCCGCGAGGGCTCATCGGCGAGGGAGAGCTTCTCTCGCTGCTCCTTCGCCGACAGCGCACACTCCGAGCGGGCTAAACCGTGGGCGGACCGGTGAGGATGTCGAACTGCTCCTGACTCAGCAGAGGATCCGCCTCGACCCCGAGGGGTTCCGACAACAGGCTGGAGATCGACGAGAGGAAGCCGCTGTCCCGTTCCTCGAGCAGCACGTCCGCGACCGCGGGAGCCGCACGGAGCGTGAGTTTCTGGGTCTTCAGTTCCGCCGGGAGTTTTCGAATCTCGTCGTAGATCTCGGTGAGGATGGTGGGCACGCTCTTTACCCGTCCGGCGCCGCCGCATTCCGGACACGTCTCGCAAAGGGTCTTGCTCAGAGATTCACGAACGCGTTTTCTGGTGAGAATGACCAGGCCGAATTCGCTGACCGAGAGAACGCGGCTGGTCGCGCGATCCCGCCGGAGTTCGCCGTCGAGCACGGCGAGGACCTTCTTGCGGTTCTTCCGGTCCTTCATGTCGATGAAGTCGAGAACGATGATGCCGCCCAGGTCGCGTAGGCGAAGCTGTCGCGCGATCTCCCGGGCTGCTTCGATATTGTTCTTGACGATCGTCTCTTCATGATCACTCTTGCCCACGAACCTTCCGGTATTCACGTCAACGGAAACCAGGGCCTCGGTCTCCTCGATGACGATCGAACCGCCGGATTCGAGGGGCACCCGGGCCTTGAGCGCGCCCTCGAGCTCGGCGTTGATGCCGAAGTCGTCGAAGATGTGTCCGGGCCGGTTGACCAGCCGGACCTTCGACAGGAGCTCCGGGTCGACGCGATCGAGGAAGTTGTAGACCTTCTTGTGCAACTCGGGATCATCGACGTGGACGCCCGCGACATCCTTTCCGAGCAGGTCGCGCAAGAGTCGCTCGACCAGCGAAGGCTCCTTGTAGAGAAGCATCGGGGCCTTGCCCCTCGAGGCGACACCCCGCACCTCGTCCCAGGTCCGGATGAGATTGCGCGCGTCGCGTTCAAGATCGACCACCTCCCGGCCGAGCGCCGCGGTCCGACCGATGAATCCGCCCCCGCCGTTCTCGCGACGGATCCCCTTGAGGAAACTCTTGAGCCGCTTCCGCTCGTCGTCATCCTGAACGCGGCGGGACACCCCCACGTGTTCGACGGTGGGCAGGAAGACCATGAACCGTCCGGGAAGGGAAATATGGGCGGTGATGCGCGCTCCCTTGGTCCCGAGCGATTCCTTCACCACCTGGACCACGATGTCCTGACCGGGGCTCACGAGGTCTTCGATGGGCGCGGCCTTGGCCCCGCGCTCTTCCTCTTCGAGCAGATTCTCGGGAAGATCCTCGAAGACATCCTCGGCGTGCATGAAGGCATCGCGCTCGAGACCGATGTCGACGAAGGCGGAGCCCATCCCGGGCAATACGCGGCTGACCCGGCCCTTGTAGATATTCCCGGCGGTCGACGCGTGCTCGGACCGCTCGATGAAGAACTCCGCGACCTGGGAGTCTTCGAGGAGCGCCACGCGGGTTTCCTTGGGAGAAGAGGTGACGACAAGTTCGCGCCTCATGCGGGACGCACGGGCGACGGTCTGAAGGAAGTCATTTGAAAAGCTCTTTGGTTGGGCCCGTCAATTGGCGAATCGGCGCATCCTGACGCTGAGGATCAGGCCGATCGAAATAAATGTCGCGAGCACCGAAGAACGACCGGCGCTCATCAGCGGCAGGGGCAGGCCCTTGACAGGAAGAAGACCCGCCACCATGCCGACATTGTAAACAACCTGGAACGTGAGTGTTGCGGTGAGGCATGCGACGAGGATGGAGCCGAGCCGATCCCGGGCCAGCCGGGCGATGTCGAGACAGCGCCAAAGCAGGGCGAGATAGAGGCCGAGGGTCGCCACCACGCCCATGAAGCCGAATTCTTCGGCCAGCACCGAAAAGATGAAATCGGTCTGCCGCGCCGGGAGATACCCGAGCTGGGTCTGGGTCCCTTCTCCGTAGCCTTTCCCGGTGAGCCCGCCCGATCCCACGGCGATCTGCGACTGCTTCTTCTGATAGCCCGAGCCTCGGGGATCGAGATCCGGATCGAGGAACGAGTAGATCCGCGACTTCTGATAGTCGCGAAGGAGGAATTCCCACGACACGAGGCCGAAGACGAGAAGGAACCCGCTCAGGATAAGGATGGACCTGTAGCGAAGGCCCGCCAGGAACGCCCCGACGAAGAACATGGGAACGAGAGAAACCGCGGTCCCAAGATCCGGCGCGGCCGCGATGGTGAGAGCCAGGACACCGGTCACCGCCGCCGGGGCCAGCAGATCCCCAAGACCGAGGGATTCCTTCTTCATTTCAGAAAAGAGCTTCGCGATCACGAGCGCCGCGACGATCTTTGCGAACTCGGAAGGCTGAAACTGAACGGGCCCGAGACTCAGCCACCGACGCGTTCCCGCGATCCGGGGGGCGAGCGCCAAAGTCGCAACCAACATCAGGAGGGTTGCGCCCAGGAGCAGGGGGGAGCGGTCGGCCAGACGGCGGTAGTCCGTCGCCGCAACGACCAGCAGCAGCAAGACTCCGATTCCGATGGCTCCGAGCTGACCCATCCAGAGGCCTTGGAGCCTGGTGCCCTGCGTGGCGCTGTTGATCATCGCGACGCCCAGGCCGCTCACGAGCAGAGTGAGGCCAAGCAGCGGATAGTCGAGCCCCTGAAAGAATCGGCGGAACATCTAGGGCGACACCTTCTTCGCGAGCGGATCCACGTGCTCGCGCCCGAAGAACTTCTCAAAAATGGCAAGGGCCACCGGCGCCGCGGCTCCGCCGCCGCTCCCGCCATGGTCCACGAGCACCGCGAGCGCGATGCGAGGGTTGTCGAGCGGAGCGAATCCCGCGAACCACGCGCGAGGCTGAATAGTCTCGATGTCCTTCTTGAGCCTGGAGGACGACACCACCTGGGCCGATCCCGTCTTGCCGGCGACCACCAGATCGGAAATCTGAGCACGCTGCGCCGAGCCGCCCCCCAAGTTCACGGCCATGAAGAGTCCGCGGCGAATCGCGGCAAGCGTCGATGGTTTGAACCCCAGCGACCGCGGCTGTTCGTAGGCCACGGGCTTGCCGGCGACGAGTCGCACGATATGGGGCTGCACCAGCCGCCCCCCATTGGCGATCACCGCCATCATTCGGGCCATCTGGAGCGGAGTGGCGAGGACCTGTCCCTGGCCGATGGCGACCGAGATCGTTTCTCCCGGGTACCAGGGAGCTTTGAGAAGGCGCTCCTTCCAGGCAGGATCGGGAATCAGTCCCGGAGCCTCGTTCGGCAGGTCGACCCCGGTGACCCCGCCCAGCCCGAACTTTCTCGCGTACGCGGCGAGGCGCTGAATTTCGAGCCGAGCGCCGAGCAGATAAAAAAACACGTTGCACGACTCGCCGATTGCGCGCCCCAGCGACACGATGCCGTGCCCGGCCGGCCGATTGCACTTGAACACGTGTCCGTAGATCGACGCGTATCCCGGGCAGAAGACGGTCGTCTCGGGCGTGATCAGGCCCTCCTCGAGTCCGGCCGCCGCCACCACCACCTTGAAGAGGCTTCCCGGTGCGTACTGGCCCTGGACGGCGCGGTTGAACAGAGGGGTCTCGGGGTCGCGCATCAGGCTCTCCCACACGGATCGCTCGATGCCGGAACTGAAACTGTTCGGATCGAAGCCGGGCGAGGACACCAGCCCCAGGATCTCGCCGGTAAACGGGTCGAGCGCCACCGCGCTGCCCGCGCGATTCTTGAAAGCCTCCTCCATCGCGGCCTGCAGGTCGGCGGCCAGCGTGAGTTCAACCGCTCCACCCGCGTGAGCCGGCTGGTCTTCGGAAAGCGACACCTCGACTCCGCGACTGTTGACCACCACGCGGCGCAAGCCATCGGTGCCGGTGAGATCCTCGTTGTAGAGCGCCTCCAGGCCGGACTGGCCGACCACGCGCCCTGGCTCGAAGTCCGCGAAGGCCGGCTGCTTGAGTTGACGATCCGTGACCTCACCCACGCGACCGACCACATGGGCGGCGCTGGAGGCCTGCGGGTAGGAACGCACCGGCACAACTTCGACGCTCACTTCCGGCATCTCCAGCCGGCGGGCCTCGACCGCAGCCACGTCTTCGAAAGTCGCTTTCGGCTTGATGGTGACCGGCTGATACGCCGCTCTTGGCTTGCCCAGTTTCTGCCGGATTTCCACCTCATCGATTTTCAGGAGCAAAGCGAGCGAGCGAGAGATGTTCTCGACCGAACCGGAAGGCCCCATGGTGACCACGATCTTGAATGCCGGTTTATTCTCCGCCAGTATGTGACCGTTGCGGTCGGTGAGAGTGCCGCGGGGCGCCGCGATGCTCAGGGTCCGAATCCGGTTGTTCTCCGCGAGGTCGCGGTACTTTCTGGAGTTCACGCCCTGGAGCAGCCAGAACTGAAGAAGCAGCACGGCCACCAGGACCAGAAGGCCGTTCTGAAGGCCGTCGAGGCGCTGCTGGGTCGAGCGAAGGTCCTCGTAGATCTTCATGCCGCCTTCGCCCTTTGTCGTTCGAACAGCGCGAAGAGAACGAGCCCCACGGTGGCGTTGATGGAGCCGCGGATGGTCATGGCGGCGGGCGAATACTGGACCGGCGACATGCCGAAGGCGGGTGCGATCCATTCGTAGGCGCGCGTGTCGAGCACGGTCACGGTGAGAAGCAGGGAAAACCGCGGGAGCGCGCCGGTGATGAGAAAACGCGATCCCAAAAGGCCAAGGGCGAAACCAATGACGAGCCGGATCAGGCCCGAGACCCCCTTGATTCCTCGACCAAAGAGAGCTTCCGTCATCCAGCCGGATAGAGATCCCCCCATCATGCCCAGGATTTCGCCGCGCGAGAGCGCGAACCAGGTGGCGACCACCAGCGGGAGATCGACATAGGCGCTGACCGGAAGGAATCGGCTGAGCGCGCTCTGCAGGAGCAGCGCGAAGACCAGGAGGGCGAAGGCGATGAGGTTCGCTTTCATTGCGGAGGAACCTCCGCCTTGTTCCTCGTGACCAGGGAAACAAATACCTGCTCCGCGAAAGCGGGCGAGGCCGAGGGTCGCACCCAGACATCCTTGAACAGGCCGACGGGCTCGGCCACGCGCAGCACCGTCCCCACCACGAGGCCTTTCTCGAAGAGCTGGTCCAGCCCGGAGGTGACCACCACCTCGCCCGGCGTCACCGCGGCCAGGCTCGGGACATACTTCATCAGAAGGAGCGGAGACCCGTCGGCGTCGTCCTGAAACCCCGAAACGATGCCGTCCACGCGACCCTTCTCGGTGAGCACCGCGGCGCCGCTGTCTCGATCCATCAGCAATTGCACGCTGGCCGAGTTCTGCGACACCGTGATGACGCGTCCGAGGACGCCGGAGGGAGAAAGGACCGTCGCCCCGTGGAATACGCCATTCGCGGCGCCCTTGTCGATGGAGATCGTCTTGAACCAGGGCGAAGCGTTTCGAGCGACCACGTCGGCGAGGAGTGTCGGCATGGGAAGACGCGGCTTCAGTTCGAGGAAAACTCGCAACCGTGAGTTCTCCTCCACCGCCGCCCGCTGCGAGAGAAGCTGCATCTCGGCGGTGCGCAGGCTGCTCTTGAGGCGTTCGTTTTCCTGTCCCACCCTGCGCAGGTCCACGAAGGAACTCCACGCCCCCACCACCGAGTCGGCGGCGGTCGAAAGCGAATTCAGAACCGGAGAGAAGAAGGACAGAACCGTTCTCTCGAAAAGCGAGATCCCGTCCACGTCCACTTGTCGGGAAATCGCCACGAGGTGAAAGATGAGAAAAGCAAGCAGCCACATCCAGGAACGGCGCAGCGATGCGTTTTCGTTTCGCGCGCCGGCGACCAGGGTGTCCATGGTGAGTTCCCCCGGGGCTACGCCGTCCTACCCTGGAAACGGCGGGTCGCCAGATCCTCCAAGGGGATTAAGGCTCCTAGTCGATGCAGATCTTGCGGAGAAGATCGAAATCCGTGAGCATCCGTCCGGTTCCGAGGACGACACAGCTCAGAGGGTTTTCGGCGACCATGACCGGCAGTCCGGTTTCTTCGCGAAGCAGCTTGTCGAGTCCGCGCAGGAGGCTGCCTCCGCCGGTCAGGACGATTCCCCGATCGACGATGTCGGCCGAAAGCTCGGGAGGCGTGCGCTCGAGCGCCACCCGCACCGCGTTCACGATCACACTCACCGGCTCGCTCATGGCCTCCCGGATCTCGCTGTCCGTGACGGTGAGGGTCTTGGGAATGCCCTCGATGAGGTCCCGCCCCTTGATCTCCATGGAGAGAGGCTGTTCGAGAGGGAAGGCGCTCCCGATCTCCAGCTTGACCTGTTCGGCCGTGCGCTCGCCGATGAGAAGGTTGTACTTGCGCTTGATGTACTGGATGATCGCTTCATCGAGTTCGTTTCCCGCCACCCGAACAGACTTCGAGTAGACGATCCCGGCGAGCGAGATCACCGCGACGTCCGTGGTGCCGCCGCCGATGTCGACCACCATGTTGCCCGAGGGCTCGGTGATGGGAAGGCCGGCCCCGATGGCCGCGGCCATGGCCTGATCCACCAGGTACACCTCCGAGGCTTTCGCCTTGAGGGCGGAGTCGCGCACCGCGCGTTTTTCCACCTGCGTCACTTCCGAAGGAATCCCGATGATGATCCTCGGACGTACGAACGCATTGCGGTTGTGGGCCTTGCGGATGAAATGCGACAGCATCTTCTCGGTGATCTCGAAGTCCGCAATCACTCCGTCCTTCATTGGCCGGATGGCCACGATGCCGCCAGGGGTCCGTCCCAGCATCTCCTTGGCGTCGTGGCCCACCGCCTCAACCCGGCCGGTGCGAACGTTGACCGCGACGATCGACGGCTCCGAGACGACCGTGCCTTTCGACTTGACGAACACGAGCGTATTCGCCGTCCCCAGATCGATCGCGAGATCGTTCGAGAAGTAACTGAAGTTAAGTATGGATCGGAGCAGGCTCAAGGGAAGTGCTAGGGCCTCTTGGTGGGTTCAGTAAGGGCTAGAGGAAAGGCTAGAGGGCGGGCGGCGACCACGCGATCCTTTCCGAGGGTTTTGGCCTCGTACATCGCCCGGTCGGCGCTCGTGATCAGACCGCGAACGTCGTCGGCGCTCTCAGGATACGCTGCTATTCCGATCGAGGCGGAAACTCGCGCTTCGATCCCCTGCGATTCCAGGAATTTGGTGTTGCCGATCACCTGCCGGATCCGCTCCGCGATCACCATTCCTCCGGAAAGCGGGGTTTCAGGAAAAAGGATCACGAACTCATCCCCCCCGTACCGGATCAGGATATCCGCGTCGCGGACCGTCTCCTCGAGCACACCACCGACCTCGACCAGGGTCTTCGAGCCCGCCAGGTGACCGTGAGTGTCGTTGACTTCCTTGAAGCCGTCCAGGTCCAGGAAGAGGAGGGAGAGCGGCGACTTCATCCGGCGGCATCTCTTGAGCTCGCGATCCAGATAAAGGGCCATGAACCGCGCGTTGTAGAGCGCGGTCAGGTCGTCCGTGAAAGTGAGCCGCCGAGTCTTCTCGAAAGTCTCCGCGTTTCGCACCGCCACGGAGAGGGCGCGAGCCAGCTCCTGGAGAAGCGCGACGCCCGACCGGTCCACCACTCGCTCGCACGCGACCTGCAGCACTCCCACCGCGTCCGTATCGACGGCGAGGGGAAGCTGGGCGCACCAGGAACCCGGCGCCTCCGCGCCCTCGATGGGTATCGCGGCCGCGCCGAAGAGCCCGGGCCCGTCAAATTCCGGAGCGCTTGTGGGCTTCGGTTCCTCTCCCCATCCGAAGGGAAGCATGCGCGCGGAGTCGCCGGGCAGAAAGGTGAAGACCCGGGCCTCGGAGGGTCCAAGATGCTCCACGCAGACGTTCTGAAAGTTCTGCCTGATGGTCGCGGGTTCGAGACTCGCGTGAATCACCAGCACCTGCTCGGTGGTGAGCACGCGCGTCCGTTCGTTCGTATCAGCCACCGCGTTTTCAGAGTCCTTCGCTCGTGGCTATTGACCCGGCGGCAGGGTTCGGGTTTCTTCGGCAACGCCACCCGACGAGGAGGTTGCCCGGATCACAACCCTCCGCTCTCCCTGTTTCCGGGCCAGGGTCACGAACTCGCGGAAGGAGCCGTCCGGCTGGACCGTCACCGGATCCCCGTTGATGGTCAGCTTGGCTCCAGGCTCGGTCTTGCCGACCAGCCGGATCACGTTGTTCCTTGCCTCGAAGGCCTCGATCACCAACACGGGCGCGGGCGCCGTGGCCGGAGGACGTGGCGGTGCAGTGCGCTCGACCTTGAAGGCGACGAGGGGGGAGAACTTCCCCTGCACGCCGTCCTCGGTCAAGCCGGCCACCCGAAACGTGAAGTCCCCAGCCGACAGACCCGGGATGCTTGCGGACGTACCCTTCATTCCATTCCGGTCGAACGCCACCTCCCGCCCGGTCCCATTCTTCAATTCGATCTGGACGCGATAGGACGAGGCTCCGGCGGAGGCCGACCACGAGAGCGGCACCGGAGCGCCCTCGGCCAGAGACAGCAGACCGGAGGCCCCGCCTGGTGGCGCCGCCGTCGGCGGATCCGGAAGGATCTGCTTGGCGCCGGCCTTTCCGGCGGCGTCCACCTTGAGACCCTCGTTGGCCCCCAGGCGAATCTTCTGCCCGGTCTTCGTCTCGATGTTGGCCACTCCCGCGAGCTGGGCCACCGCGGTCAGGCCGCCCTCTCCCACTCTCATAGTGCCTGCCGAGTTCCCTTCCAGGGCGAGCCGGAAGGTCGGAGTGACCGCTTCGGTGGATCCGCCGTTTTTCTGGGTGGTCTCGTAGTTGATTTCCCCCGACGACACTTTCCACGCGACCTTGCTCGACGTGGAGTTCGGATCCTTGGACGTTTCTTCGATGGTGATGAGGCTGTCCGGGCGAACGGTCACGCGCGTCTCGTCGAAGAACTTGATTTCCGCGGAGGAGGAGGGATAGGTGCGAACGAGGTCGCTCTTGCGGAGGGGCACGCGGATCTCGGCCGTCCTCCAGTCCAGCCCGCCCACGCCTCTCGTCTTCACGTTGCCCTGAATGGACTCGAAGTTGGCGGCGATGTCCTTGGGGGTTTCGGTCGCGGCGGGAGGGGCTGGAGGCTTGTCCCGCAGCAACGAGTAGCCGAGCACAAGTGCCGCCACCAGAACCGCGATGGCCCCAAGCAGGCGTGAGACGCGCAGGCGGCGATCGCCCGGGCCCGAGGGCACGTTGACGTTGGACACTGAGGAGACCTCTCGAAAGGTCACGCGGAGAAGCCACGAAGCAGGGAAACTATGTGCGGAAGCAACGTGAGCGATTCCCGGGACGGAAGGGCGAAGTATACTCGACAGCCCTTTACCTATAGGTTCGATCGGGCTCTCGGCTTTCCGCCTTTGGCCGGTCTTTCGTTCCTTTTCGAGATCTGGAGTTGACTCTCTGATGGCCCTCGCATTTCTGCGGCGTCACCGGCGCTGGTTCTTTGTATTCCTCTGGGTCGTGATTCTCGCGTTCGTGATTCTCTACATCCCGAACCTTGATCCCGCCACCCGGCTTGCGGACTCCGCGGTCGCCACCGTCGGCGGGCGGCCCATTCAGGCGAGCGAGTTTCAGAAGCAATATCTGAGGCAAAGGCGGCAGTTCCTGGCCATGAACCAGGGTCAGATCGACGAATCGATGCTCGAACGCATGGGACTCAGGGAGCAGGTTCTGTCCTCGATGGTTCGCGACCAGCTCGAAGCGCTGGAAGCCGACCGCCTCGGCTTTCAGGTCGATGACAAGGCGGTGATCAAGGCGATCACCGAGGATCCGCAGCTTCAGACCGGGGGCCGCTTCGTGGGCTCGGCCGCCTTGACCCGGCTTCTCCAGCAGCAGGGAATGACCGTGGTCGACTTCGAAAACGAGGTCCGGAAACAACTGAAGGCCCAGCGCCTCCGCGAAGCGGTGACCGACGGCGTTGGAGTGTCGGACGCTGACGTGAGCGCGGAATTTCGTCGTCGCAGTGAGCTCATTCGCGCGGAGTACGTCCACCTCCCGACCGCGCAGTTCGAGGCGGCCATCCAACCCACCGACGACGAGGTCAAGGCCCGCTTCGAATCGAACAAGGACCGCTTTCGGCTGCCCGAGCGCCGCGTCCTGTCCTACCTCCTGGTGGATCCGATCGAGCTTCGGACCAAGGTTCTTCCCACCGGTTCGGAGATTGAGAACTACTATCGCGCCAATACGGCGGAGTTCACGACACCGCCCCAGGTCTGCGGCCGTCACATCCTCGTGAAGGTCAAGCAGGGAGCCACCGCCACCGAGGGCCACGACGATGGCGAAGCGAAAGCGCTCGCCGAGGCCGCCCTGGCCCGACTGAAGGCCGGCGAGGCCTTCGAAAAGGTGGCAAAGGAGAAGTCGGAGGACACCTCGGCCGCGAATGGCGGCAGTCTCGGCTGCTTCGCCCGGGAGCAGATGGTTCCCGAGTTCTCGGCGGTTGCTTTTGGTCTGCAGCCCGGCGGCATGTCCGACGTGGTCAAGACCTCGTTCGGATATCACATCATCAAGGTCGACACCACCCTTCCGGGGACCACGCAGCCGCTGGAACAGGCGCGAAAGAGGATTGAAGCGCAGCTGCAGGACTCGAAATCCAGAGAGCTCGCGTCTCAGAAGGCCGAAGCGGTGGCGAAAGCCCTGAAGTCGAATCAGACCCTCGAACAGATCGCGACCGCCCAGGGACTCGCGGTGAAGAAGAGCGAGCCTCTCCAGATCGGCAAGGGTTCCGGCCCCCTGACCAGCCCCGTGCTTCTGTCCAGCGCCTTTGAACTCAAGGCCAGGGAGACGTCGAAGGACGGCTTCCCGGCGGGCGCCGGCGCCGCTTTCGTGCGAGTTGAGGAGATCCTGCCGCCGAAGGTTCCCGAGCTCGCCGAAGTGAAAGACGACGTGAAGAAGGATCTCATCAAGTATCTGGCCCGGGAGAAGGCGCGAGAGGCGGCCAGGGTGCTCGCCGCGGATGCGGAGCGCACCGATCTCACCAAGGCCGCGGCCAAAGCCAAGGCGACGCGGGTCGAGACCAAGGGCCTGGTGGGACGCGGACAGGCGTTTACCGAGATCCCCCAGAGTTCGGTACTCGAGGATCAGGTGTTCGGGCTTGCGGAGAAGAAGGTCACGGCGCCCCTCGACACGCCCTCGGGCGTAGCGGTCGTGAGGGTCCTGGAAAAGAAGTCGTCAGACGAGGCGGCCCTGGCCCAGCAAAGAGACTCCATTCGGGAGTCTCTGGTCGCGGCAAAGAAGGATCGCCTGTTCTCGAGCTACCTTCAGACCCTGACCGATCGTTACCCCATCAGCCGGAACGCCGAGGCGTTCGCCAGCGTTCGTTAGCCGCCACCCTCTACTCAAGGAGTCCCCCTTTTGGATTACCGCGCCGCCGGCGTCGACATTGCTGCCGCAGACGACGCGAAGGAACGGATCAAGCGTCTCCTCTCGTCCCGGAAGTCCGCTTCCGTTCTTTCTGAGATCGGCTCCTTCGGAGGTGTGTTTCAGCCCGATTTTTCAGGGATGAAGGAGCCCGTTCTGGTCTCCTCCACCGACGGGGTGGGCACGAAGATTCGAATCGCCCGCGACTGCGGCGTGCATGACACGGTTGGCTACGACCTCGTGGCTCACTGCGTGAACGACATTCTCGTGCAGGGCGCGAAACCGCTGTTCTTTCTTGACTACATCGCACTTGGCAAGATGGATCCGGTGCGGGTCGAGTCGATCGTGAGCGGCATCGCTCGAGCGTGCGCGGAGTTCGCCTGCCCGCTGATCGGCGGCGAAACCGCCGAAATGCCGGGCACCTATGCCGAGGACGACTATGACCTCGCTGGTTTCATCGTCGGGGCCATGGACAAGGGCAAGATCCTCCCGCGCAAGGACGTCGCGGTGGGCGATGTGCTGATCGGGCTTCCGTCCCTGGGCCTGCATACGAATGGCTATTCCCTCGCTCGCAAGGTTCTCCTGGAGCGGATGGGGCTCAAGGTCTCCGACCGACCGCCGTCGCTGACCGGCACGGTGGGAGAGGCCCTGCTGGCACCCCACCGAAGCTACCTCGATGCCCTGTGGCCGGAGATCCAGCAGGACCGGATCAAGGCCCTTGTTCACATCACCGGTGGAGGCTTCGAGGGCAACATCCCACGCGTCCTTCCCGTGGGAGTGGGCGCGAGAGTTGTGACCTCGGCCTGGTCGGTGCCGCCGATCTTCCGTCTGATCGCCGAAGGCGGGCCGGTCGAGAGGGACGAGATGTTCCGCACCTTCAACATGGGGATTGGAATGATCCTGGTGGTTTCGCAAGCCGCCGCCGAGCCGATCGAGTCTTCCCTTCGCGCGCGAGGAGAGGCCTGTTTCAGGGTCGGCGAACTCGTCTCGGGTGACGGCGTCACCCTGGTGTGAAGCGCGTCGCAGTTCTCGCGAGCGGAAGAGGCAGCAACCTCGGTGCGCTCCTCAAGGCCCAGGTCGACTATTCCTCGTATCGAGTCGTCTTGGTAGGGTCCAATATCGAGGGGAGCGGCGCCCTCGCTCTGGCGCGGGCCGAGTCTGTCGAAGCGGTATGCGTGCCGAGTCGAGGTGTCGGCCGGGACGACCATGAGCGGGCGATGGTGGCCCTCCTCGCCAGCCGCTCTGTCGAGATCGTCTGTCTCGCCGGCTACATGAGGGTGCTGACCCCGGTCTTTATCGAAGGGCTCTCCCGCCCGATATTGAACATTCATCCGTCGCTCCTCCCCGCATTTCCCGGGATGCACGCCCAGGAGCAGGCGCTGGCGGCGGGCGTTCGCTGG
>JANMVV010000015.1:0-22590 GCA_031392925.1 Vicinamibacteria bacterium | reverse complement strand
CAGGCGCGAGGAAAGACCGTCGACAAGCGCGCGGACATCTGGGCCTTCGGCGTCGTGCTCTTCGAGATGTTGAGCGGCACGCGGTTGTTCGCGGGAGAGACGGTCAGCGACACCCTCGCGGCCGTCCTCAAGACCGATCCGGACTGGAGCCTCCTGCCGCAGACGACGCCGCTCGCGCTCCGGGGCCTGCTGCGGCGATGTCTCGAGCGGGATCCGAAACGGCGGCTGCGTGACATCGGCGAAGCGCGACACCAACTCGAGCCGGGGGCGATGAGCGAATACCCCGCGGCCTCGACAACATCTGCGCCCAAGGTCCCGGGCGCGATGACATCGCTCCCCTGGCTGCTCTCTTTCGGACTCGCGCTCGTCGTCATCGGCCTTTGGTCGAGCCGTTCTCCGGTGAAGCCCACACCCGGTCCGACGCGGCAGTTCGCCATCGACCTGCCGTGGCAGACCGTCCCAAACTGGAACGACTTCAACGTGGCCCTGTCGCCGGACGGATCGAAGATCGCGTACTACGGTCGCCACGACAACGATGTCGAGGTGTACGTCCGGTCCCTCGACGGTCTCAACGCGACGCCGCTCGCGGAGGCCCGCGAGGCCAACAGCGTGGTGTTTTCTCCCGATGGCGAGTGGCTCGCGCTCCATGATCCCCACGGCCTGCGGAAAGTCTCCATCCACGGCGGCCGGGCGCAGACTCTCGTCAAGATCGAGCAGCGTTTCGGCGGCGGATTGAGCTGGGGGCCGGACGGCAGCATTCTGATGGGCGATGCTGCCGGCCTTCATCGAACACCCGGCTCCGGTGGACCGGTAGTGGCGGTCACCCATTTGAACGCCGCGGCCGGAGAAACCGAACACGCCGATCCCTTCTACCTCCCCGACGGCCGGCATGCGCTCATGACGGTCTGGCGCGGGGCCGAAAGTTCCCTGGCCCTCGCGGACATCGAGCGTGGCACCTACGCGACCCTTGCTCTTTCCGGAGACCGGCCGGTCTACTCTCCCTCGGGTCACATCGTCTTCCGGCAGGGAGCGACCGCGCTCGCCGCCCGCTTCGACTTGAAGTCGCTCACGGTGACCGGCGAGGCGCTCCCGGTCATCGAGGGCGTCGAGGTCGGCCCCTATCCGGCGGCGGACGGCTCCATGCTCTACGTGCCGGTGCGGGGAGACCAGGGCGCCCGACTCGTCTGGGTCGACCGAACCGGACATCCAAATCCCATCGCGGGCGAGCGTCTCGACTACTCGCATCTGGCCCTCTCCGGCAACGGCAAGCAGGCGCTGTTGAACATCGGCTCGGAGCTTCTCGTCCGGGACCTGGAGCGCGGGACCCGCAGCCTCCTGTCGGCCAGTGGCGCCTCCTTCCCGATCTGGACCACCGACGGAAGTTCGGCGACCTATCGGGGCCAAAGCGGCCAAAAGCGGGGCCTGTTCCTGCACGCGGCCGACGGCAGCGCGGACGCGCGACTCCTCTACGAAGGCGAAAGACTCGTGCCGACCTCGTGGAATCCACGGACCGGAGACCTCGCCTTCTTCGACGGAGCTTCGGACATCTGGATCCTCTCGCCGGACGGCAAGGCGAGGAAATTGCTCGACACTCCGTTCAACGAGAAGTCGGGCCAGTTTTCCCCGGACGGACGCTGGCTCGCATACGTGAGCGACGAGACCGGCTCGTATCAGGTCTACGTCGTTCCCTATCCCGGCCCCGGCCCCAAGATCGCGGTGTCAGTGGACGGAGGACTCTCCCCCCTCTGGTCGAATGATGGCCGGCAGGTGTTCTTCCGGAAGAGCGGCAAGGTGATGGCCGCGTCGATGACGTTCACGAAGGCGCCCTCGGCCGCGCGGCCGGTCGAGTTATTCGATGGGCCGTATACGCTCGATCTGATGGGACACCAGCGCTGGGCGGTGGCGCCCGACGGTCGGTTCCTCATGGTCGAGAACAGCGATCCCTACCGGATGGTGCTGATGCAGAACTGGAGAGGGAAGGCGAAGAAGTGACTCTCGTTTCCGGAACCCGGCTCGGGGCGTACGAGATCCTGACGGCCGTCGGCGCGGGTGGGATGGGAGAGGTGTATCGAGCGAAGGACGCGAAACTTGGGCGCGAGGTCGCGATCAAGGTGCTGCCCGCGGCGTTCTCGTCCGATTTCTACACGAAGAGGTCAGCATCCTGGGTGGTGTCAGGGTAGCCGAGAAGCACCGCGGCCGACTTCCCTAGGAAGAGATAGCGCACTCAGCCACTCCGGCAGATTTGCCTGGCACCACTCGCGCTACTCGGCCATGGTGTCGAAACTCCGGTAAGGCGCGTCGTCGAGGACGGGCTTGTAGGTCTTGACGAAGGCGTACTTCATCCGAAGCTTCAGGGGCCGGCGCGATGCGGCCTCGAACTCCAAGCGCCACTGGGCAACCCATCGGGACTCGGCGTTCGTTCGATCACGCTCGCAATTCTAGACCGTCGCGCTCCTTGCCCCGGGCGGCCGCGACTAGACTGCTCGGATTCATGACCCTCTTGTCTGGCGCTCGTCTCGGACCATACGAGATTCTGAGCGCTATCGGCGCGGGCGGGATGGGCGAGGTGTTTCGTGCTCGCGACACGAAGCTCAACCGCGATGTCGCGATCAAGGTCCTGCCCGCGGCGTTTGCGGATGACCCGGAGCGACTCGCGCGATTCAACCGTGAGGCCCGGACGCTCGCGTCGTTGAATCATCCCAACATCGCGACGATTCACGGAATCGAGGAGGTTCCGGCGGTCAGCGGATCAAGCGGCCCCGGCTCCCGAGCGCTGGTGATGGAGTTGGTTGAGGGCGAGGATCTCTCTACTCACATCGCCCGAGGAGCGATCCCGATAGCGGAGGCGTTGGCGATCGCGCGACAGATCGCCGAAGGTCTCGAGGCCGCGCATGAACAGGGCATTGTCCATCGCGATCTCAAGCCCGCCAACATCAAGGTCCGCACCGATGGGACGGTCAAGGTTCTCGACTTCGGCCTGGCGAAGGCCACGGATCCAGCGGACGCCTCGTCATCGACTCCGAATGCCAGTCATTCACCGACACTGACCCATCACGGCACATCGGCCGGGATGATCATCGGGACCGCGGCGTACATGTCGCCCGAACAGGCGAAGGGCAAGAGTGTCGACAAGCGCACGGACATCTGGGCCTTCGGCGTGGTGCTCTACGAAATGCTCTCCGGCAAACGCGCTTTCAAAGGCGATGACGTCTCGGAAACCCTCGCCTCGGTCCTGAAGGACTCGCTGCAGTTAGACGCGCTGCCCGCCGCGACACCAACGCGACTCAAGCGCCTCATCGAACGCTGCCTCGACCGCGACCTCAAGACGCGTTTGCGAGACATCGGGGAGGCGCGCATCGAGATCACCAGGATCGAAGCCGGCGGGCCGGACAGCGCCCTCATGTCGATCACGGCAGCGCCAGTCACGCCTCAAGCCCACGGATCGCGCGTCCTGCCGTGGGCCGCGGCCACCACCTTCGCGGCGCTTGCCGTGTGGATGGCGATTAGCGCCCCGTCCGGCGCGGGCCTGCCGGTCACACGCGTGTTACTGGGCGTCGGGCCCGCGGAACGCCTGCTGAGCGGACATCAAGGCGATGTGTCGACAGGACAGGGTCGGCCGAGCCGGACCTCCATGGCGTTCTCGCCGGATGGCCGTTCGCTGGTCCTGAGCGCCGAGCGCGAGGGCCGAGTCCAGCTGTACCTGCGCCGCCTCGACCAGTTAGACGCGATCCCGATCGCAGGCACCGACGGCGCGTCCACTCCGTTCTTCGCTTCCGATGGGCAGTGGCTCGGGTTCTACTCCGATGGCGCGCTGAGGAAAGTCCCGGTGAATGGAGGACCCGTCGTCGAGCTCTGCAAGACCGATCCGGTCTTTGGCGCCAGCTGGAGTTCAAGGGACCAGATCGTGTTCGCGAACGCGGGGGGCGGGCTCTTTCAGGTACCGGCCGCGGGAGGCGCGCCCACCGCGGCCACCAGGGTGCAGATCGATGCCGGGGAGGTCAGTCATCGTCTTCCCCAGGTCTTGCCCGACGGGGAAACGGTGCTGTTCACTGTGACGCGCGCGGTCTTTCCGGAATGGGACGACACGATCGTCGTGGCGCAGTCGCTCTCGACCGGGACACGGAAGGTGCTGATCGAGGGAGGCGCGGATGCGCGTCTTGTCGCGACCGGGCATCTGGCGTACCTCCGCCGAGGCACACTGATGGCCGTTCCCTTCGATCTTCGCCGGATCGAAGTCACCGGCCCCGCCGTGGGGGTCGTCTCGGAGGTGATGCAGGCGGCCAATATCCGGCCGTTGCAGATCGATACCGGCGCCGGGCAGTTCGCGGTCTCGAGCACCGGTTCTCTCCTCTACGCGACTGGCGGCGTCTTTCCGCAGGACCGCTGGTCGATCGTCTGGGTCGATCGCACCGGCCGGTCCGAGGCCCTGCGCGTGCCGCCCGGAATGTGGCAAGCGCCCCGGATTTCGACAGACGGCAGGCGCATCGCCTTCGGCGCCAATGTGACCGGGGACAGTGACGTGTGGACGTACGACGTGCAGCGTGGGGCCCTGGCTCGGGTGCCCATGGAGGGTAACCAGGACATCCCCGTCTGGACGCCCGATGGTTCGCGCATCGCCTTCTCGTCCTCGGTCTCTGGCAGTGGCAACCTGCTGTTGATCGATCCGGATGGACGATCGCCGGCGGAGCGGTTGACCCCGAAGCTGGGCGGCGGGGGAGCTTCCGGTTCATGGACTGCTGACGGACGCGCACTGGCCTTCACCGCCACCCGCCTCATCCCGGAAACCGGCGCCCGGACGCGCTCCATCTGGTTGGCCTCGCGCGACGGGAAGACGGAGCCGCGGCAGCTTCTCGCCGAAGGCGCGGAGCCGGACTTCTCGGGAGATGGGCGATGGCTGGCCTACATTAGCGGCTCCTCCAGCCAGGTCTACGTTCAGCCCTACCCGGCGCTCGACCATCGTACGCAGGTTTCCATCGAGGGTGGGAGCGAGCCCGTATGGCGACGTGATGGGCGCGAAATTTATTACCTGCAGAACGTATCAAAGGGCGGCGCGCTGAAGGTTCGCGTCATGGCCGTGCCGGTGACCACGACGCCGGCGTTTTCCGCGGGAGTGCCGCACCTGTTGTTCGAGGGCTCTTTCAGGAGCGACGGCGGCTCGTTCCGCAATTACGACGTGACCCCTGACGGCCAGCGCTTTCTCATGGTCCAGGAAGTGCAGCGGCCGCAGGCAAGGGTGTCGCAGATGGTCCTGGTGCAGAACTGGGTCGAAGAACTGAAACGTCTCGCGCCCGCCAAATAGCCACAGTCCTGGCGCGCGGGGCTATAGACTAAGCCTGTGACTGACTCTGAACTGCGGGTGGTGAAGGTGTCCCGCCGGGCGGACGATGGCGACGGATGGATGCGGGCTCTCTCTCCATCCGCACGGGTTTGCAGCGTCCGCGCCGCGACCGAGAACGCCTGGCTTGCCAAGGAGGGAAAACGGATTGACTCCCGACTTCGTCGCGATGTTGTCCGCGTTGTCCGCCGAGGGCGTTGAGTTCATGCTCGTGGGGGCCCACGCCCTCGCCGCCCATGGCTTCGTTCGAGCGACTCAGGACATCGACATTCTAGTGAGGCCAACCCCTGAAAACGCGCGCCGGGTGTTCGCGGCCCTGAGGACCTTCAAAGCACCTCTGTTTGATCTCGCGGAGGCGGACCTCCTGGATCCCGATGTGATCTACCAGGTTGGGGTAGAGCCCAACCGAGTTGATCTCATGAATGACATCTCGGGAGTCTCGTGGGAGGAAGCTTGGGCGGGTCGGACCGAGATCACGATCGAGGGAATCCGCGTGCCCGTCCTCGGCATCGAAGAATTCGTTCGCAACAAGCGCGCCTCCGGTCGACCGAAGGACCGCGCCGATCTGATTCTGCTCGGCCGCGGCTAGTGTTTCGTCGGCCGCGGGCAGGGTGCGGAACACCAAGCTCGGGCGTGAGGTCGCGATCAAGGTTTTACCCGCGCGCTCGCGGATGACCCGGAGCGGCTCGCGCGGTTCACTCGTGAGGCCCAGACGCTCGCGTCGTTGAGTCATCCCAACGCCGTGGAGCGCACAGCGTCGTCACCGCGCGATTCAGCGCTTCCCTTCAAGCCTCTCTCCTCCGAGCCGGGCGGACAGACCGGCGCCGTCCGGTCTCCTGCGGCGATCAGGTGACGGGTGGTATCGATGTACCCGAGCCCGGCAACCAACGAGTGTAGCCATAGCCTCTCCCGATTACACTTCGTCGCTCATACGGATAGAGGAGTCACCCCAATGCAGTCAGCAGTTCTCCGTACCCTTCGCAGCGTGATGACGATTCTTCTTCTCCTGGCCGTGGCGCGATCGCCCGTCGCCCGTGCCCAGGACCCAAGCACCGATCCTCGACCCGCGCCTCCGCGCGCCGAGGGCGAGGGACCCTTCGAGCGGCTCGTCATTCGAAATGCGACCGTAATCGATGGGACCGGCGCGCCGCCACGCGGACCGGTGGACATCGTGGTCGAGAGGAACCGGATCTCATCGGTGGTGGCGGTCGGCGCCACCGCGGGCGACATGCGTCCGAGCGGAAGGCCCCAACCGTCCACTAAGGAGATCGACGCCACCGGCATGTACGTGTTGCCCGGATTCGTCGATCTGCACGTGCACAACGGCGACCTCCCCAAAACCCCCGAGTCCGAGTATGTCTACAAGCTCTGGATGGCCCACGGAATCACGAGCGCACGCGGGGTGCCCTTCGCCTCGCCCGATTTCTCCGCGAGCGAGAAGGCGAGAAGTGCCAGGAACGAGATCACCGCTCCGCGGATGTTCACCTACCGCCTTCCCTTCGACGAATGGGAGGGCACCATCGAAACCCCGGAGAAGGCGCGCGCGTGGGTCCAGATGGCGGCGAAGACCGGCATCGACGGCATCAAGCTCACCGCCTATCCGCCCGACATAATGGGAGCACTCCTCGACGAGGCGAAGAAGTTCGGCCTCGGATCGACCGCGCACCTCTCTCAGCAGGGCGTCGCCGAGATGAACGCCCTCGATGCCGCGCGACTCGGCCTCGGCACGGTCACCCACTTCTACGGGATCTTCGAGGCCCTCTACGACGGCCACGACATCCAGCCCTGGCCAAAGGATCACAATCACGCCGACGAACAAATGCGTTTTTCACAGGTGGCGCGCCAGTGGAACCTCATTCACAAGCAGGGGAGCCCGGAATGGAAGGCCCTGCTCGCGGAGTTCAAGTCTCTGGGCGTGATCCTCGATCCCACCATGACTGCGTACCTCGCGAGTCGCGATGTCGTGCGGAGACGGAACGAGGACTGGCACGAAAAGTACACCCTGCCCTCTCTCTGGGACTTCTACTCACCGTCGCGCTTGAACCACGGCTCGTACTACTTCGACTGGACGAGCTGGGACGAGGCGGCGTGGCGCTGCTTCTATCGCGTGTGGATGGACTTCCTCAACGATTACAAGAACATGGGCGGCCGGGTCACGGTCAGCTCGGACGCGGGGTACATCTACAACACCTTCGGCTTCTCCACCATCGAGGAGATGGAGCTTTTGCAGGAGGCGGGGTTCCATCCCCTCGAGGTGATCAGGGGCGCCACCCTTCACGCGGCGCAGGCGCTCTTCGAGCCCAAAAAGAGAGCGATCGAGTTCGGCGTGGTTCGGGCGGGGCTGCTTGCCGACCTCATCATCGTTCCTGAGAACCCGGTCGCGAACCTCAAAGTGCTCTATGGCACCGGCGCGGTGCGCCTGAATGAAAAGACCGGGAAGCCAGAGCGCGTGGGCGGCATCAAGTACACGATCAAGGACGGCATCATCTATGACGCCCACAAGCTCCTCGACGATGTGGCGAAGATGGTCGCGAAGCAGAAGGCTCAGCTCGGCATCACCCGCCTGCCCGTCCCTGAATTCCCGGCCAACCGAAGGTAGGTTGCCCTCGCGATCCCAGGGAGCAGGTCACGAGCGCGCCGTCGCCGATGGCGTCAACGTCGGCGACGGGGTCTACCGGATCCGGGCGTCCCTACTTGGCGGGCTGGGTTATGGCGTTCATCTGAAGAGTGACCGCGGTTTGCGCCAACAGTCTGCCGTTCACCGACGCTCCAGTGTTCACGGCGATCATTGTCTTCCCAAGGACGACACCCTCGAAGTGCGCGGTGGTACCAAGAGTCACCGCGCCCGCGACCTGCCAGAAAATATTCTTGGCCCGCGCGCCGCCGGCCAAAGTCACTCGAGCGGCGTTGGCCTGGTTCAGGGTCCCCGCCACCTGGAAGATCCAGACGTCGTCAGGTCCGCCACTGAGCGTGACGTCCGTTGTAATCAGAAGGCCGGTCGCCCACTTGTAGAGGCCTGGAGCGAGGGTCAGCCCGCCAATCTCACCCGCGCCGAGTTCGGTGAAGTTGGGTCCCACGCGTCCCGCAGCGTCGTCGTACGCGTATTCCATGTCGAGCACAGCCATCCCCAGTGCGCTGGCGGCCGTCACCCGGCACGGCAGGGGACCCGCCGCGTCGACGGTGTAGATGGTCCCCACGACTTCCCCACACGAGAGAAGGAGGGCCGCGCCGGTGATCGGGCTCGCTCCAACATCCCCAACCACCGCGGACGCATAGACGTCGGTGATTCCGGTTTTGCTCAGAATCGCGAACCGCCCGGCCGAGTTGAGGTCCACGGGCCACTGTTGCGCCGAGGCCAGGCTCGCCGTGGTCAAACCGAGAACCGCCGCGCCCACGAGGACCGTGGCGACCTTCTTCGTAATGTTCATAGATCCGTTTTTCATGTCGAGCTCCTTAAAAAGTGTGTCTTCGCGCGACAAGAGGTTCTTCTCGCGTCAGATTGAAGACTAGGGCTCAACTGCGATCGCGTAAATCAGCCGCCGGCTGATTCCTAGGTAGGACCCAGTCGGAAAGAACCGTCGGTGTCTGTCCTACAAGGAGCGGAAAGGCCGGAACGCGGTCAAATCACCAGGCCGTTTCGAATCGCGTACTGAACTATCTTGGCGCTGTTTCTGACGCTGAGTTTCTCGAGGACCCGCGCGCGATAGGTGCTGATCGTCTTCGCACTGAGACAGAGCTCCGTGGCGATCTCCGTAACCGTCTTTCCCGACGCGATATGAGACATGACCTCATACTCGCGGTCGGAGAGCGTCTCGTGGGGCAACCGCGTGACATCCTTCCGGACTCCGAGGGCCAGTATGCCGGCGAGCGCCGGACTCACGTAGCTCTTCCCGGCGAGGATCTGGCGAATGGCTTTCGCCAGCTCATCAGGAGCGCTTTCCTTCGTCATGTAGCCCCCCGCGCCCGCCTTCAGGACTCGAACGCCAAACTGGTCCTCCGGGTGGGCGCTCAGGACCAGAACCGGCAGCCTGGGCCATTCAGCCCTCAGGTCCTTGAGGAGATCCAAGCCGCTCTTCCCCGGCAGAGCGATGTCGAGCAGGGCGACGTCCCACGGCTTCTTCCGGAGCAGTTCCATGGCCTGCACGGCATCGCCGGCCTCTCCGAAGGCGGCTCCGGGGAACTCATCGGAGAGCAGAGCCCTCAACCCGCGCCTCACCACCGCGTGGTCATCGACGATGAGGATCCGCATCATAGTGTGGCGCCGTGCAGGGCGCCGGACTCCGCTAGCGACGGGAGAGGAATCCAGGCGGTCACCGTCGTCCCCTTCCCAAGAACAGAGGAGATGCTCACCGCTCCGCCCAGAATGGCCGCGCGTTCCCGCATGCCCAGAAGCCCGAGGGACTTGGAAAGAGACGGCGCGGTCTGATCGAAGCCCTGCCCATTGTCGCGAATCAGGAGGACCAGTCGTTCGCCCTGTTTCTGGAGGACGACCTCGGCTCGCGTGGCCCGGGCGTGACGCGCGATATTGGTCAAAGTCTCCTGGAAGATTCGAAACATCGCGGTCGAGGCGTTCGAAGGAACCACCTGCCGGGTGAGCAGTCGGAGTTTGCACTGAATGCCGGATCGGAGCTCAAACTCCTGGACCTGCCATTCCACGGCTGCGGCCAGACCCAGGTCCAGAACCGCGGGCCTCAGCTCGGTCGAGATCCGGCGAATGGATTGGATCATGCTGTCGGCCAGATGACTCGTGGAGCGGATCCTTTCGATGGTCTGGCCGTTTCGCCGCGGCAACCGCGCCGCGAGCCAGGCGAGATCCATCTTCACCGCGGTCAACGACTGGCCCAGCTCGTCGTGGACCTCCCGGGAGATCCTCGCCCGCTCCTCTTCTCGAACCGAGAGCAGGTGGCCGGCCAGATGCCGCAACTGTTCGCCGGTGGCGCGCAATTCCTGCTCCGCCCGTTTCATCTCCGAAAGATCGGAAGCGATCAGGCAGACCGCCCGCCCGCTGCCCAGGCGGAGAGGATTCAAGGAGAGCTGGACGGACAAGGGAACGCCCTTCCGGGATCGCAAACGAACCTCGCCCCGGCAGTTCCTTCGGACCGCGATGCGCAGCAAGGCATCCAGTTTGGGATGATCCTCGGGCCAGACCAGATCCAGAACGGAAGAGCCGATGACGCTCTGGAGGGCTGCTCCGATGAAGCGGGCGAATCGGCCGTTGCAGTGCAGGACCGTGCGATCACTGCTCAGAACCGCGGCGCCTTCATTCATCCTCTCCACGAAAACGCGGTAGGTATGGTCGGCCCCGCGCAGGGTGAACACATTCTCGGCACTCGGGCCGTCGCCAACAATGGCGTCCACTTCGCCGCAACGAATGGCGCGCAGCGTTTCCTCAGCCTGGCTCAGACGCGCTACCAATTCACCACGCGAAGGGTTCGGCGGCCCTTTCGCGAGGCGGTTCCTCTTCCGGTGAGCCAAGCCTCCTTCGCCTGCCAAACTAAGACTCCCGCATTCTCATGTCCAGACGGAGGAGCACCTTCTCCGGGTCCGAAAGGTCCCCAATGATCCTTCGCGGCGGAGCCGGAGACTGCTTGATGAGCGTGGGCAACGCCACGATCTGGTGGTCCCTGGCCAGACCCGGCTGTTGGTAGACGTCGATGACCTTCAGGTCATAGCGGTCCTTCAGGTGCTGCTCACAGATCCGCTTGATGTTCTCCACCGCCAGGGCCGATTTCAACGTGGATCCGCTGACGTACAAACGCAGGACGTACTTTGCCGGGCTGCTCTTTTTCACGGCGTTCTTCATAGTGAGCCCAACCGAACTCGGGTCAGACCGCGAGCCGCAGGTCCAGCCCCACCAGCAGTTGCACGGTGTTCGACAGGTCGCCGATCATGGTTCGGAGCGGTAGCGGAAGCCTCCGGACCAGAGTCGGAATGGCCACGATCTGGTCTCCTCGCGCCAGTTGCGGATGCTCCCTCAGGTCGATCACCTGGATCTGATAGCGGCCCGACAGGTGCTCCTCGCACACCGCCTTGAGGTTCTTGAAGGCGCGAACGGAGCGGGGCGTCTGACCCGCCACATAGAGCCGCAGGTTCCAGGTGACCGCGGTCCCGGCCTTCCCTTTGCGGGGCCGCGACGGAGTTCTGGCTCTGGTCGTAGTCATCAGCGTTTCCGCTCGGCCTTGGCGCGCTCATCCTTCTTGTAGGACGACGAGTCCGCCTGCCGGCTCAGCACCATCTGCCCGCGGTCCTGCACCACTTCCTCGCCGAGCAACTCGGACTCGGAAATGGTCTGCGTGATTATTTCCTCCTCGGCCTCGAACTCCGCCCGAAGCATGATCATGCGAGCCTCGAAGATCCGACGCTTGCGCTCCAGCTCGCGCCGCTGGGTCTCCAGTTCCTGCCGGCGGAACGTGACCACCGCCTTCTCGCGCATTTCCTGCGACACCCGCGCCGAACCGGTCAGCACGCCCTCGGGTCCAAGGTAGACATCGAGCAATCGCAGGCCGTCGTCAGTGAGGACGAATTCGCGAATCTGATTCGAGTGCTCCATGCCTCTCGATTTCAGCACGTACAGCGCGCGGTTCCGCTCTCCCCCCACCTCGATGTTTTTCAGAAGGAGCCAGGTGTCCATGAGGGAGGAGACGTCGGCCTCGCTCGCCTCCAGCGAACCCGCGGCGGTCAAGCTGGTGAAGATCGCGGTGATTTCCTGAGTCTTCAGAAAATCGACCAGCCGGGTGAGCATGGAGCGCACTTCATTCTGCGTGCTCACCATGAGGAGGTTGGTCACCGGGTCCACCACCACCACGCTGGGCTTGAAGCTGGTGATCCGTTTGTGGGTCAGGAGCAGGACCTGCTCGATCCCTCCGTAGGTGGGGCGCGCCGCGTGGAATTGCAGGAAACCCTTGCGCAACCAGGGTTCGAGGTCGATTCCGATCGAACGCATGTTGCGAATGATCTGACGAGGCGATTCCTCGAACGCGAAGAACAAGGCGCGCTCGCCGCGCCGGCAGGCCGCATCCACGAAACAGGCGGCGATCGTGGTTTTGCCGGTCCCCGCGGTGCCCGAGGCGAGGATGCTGCTCCCTCGATAGAAGCCCTTGCCGCCGAGCATGCCGTCCAATCGGGCGACCCCGCTCGATACGCGTTCAGGCGGCGCGTCGTGGTCCAGCCCCAGGGAGGAAATCGGCAGGACGGAAATGCCGTGTTCATCGATGAGAAACGGATACTCGTTGGTGCCGTGGGTCGATCCCCGATACTTCACGATGCGCAGGCGGCGGGTCGAGATCTCCTCCCGGATACGATGATCGAGCAGGATCACGCAGTCGGAGACGAACTCCTCGATGCCCTGCCGGGTGAGCCGGTCGGGCTGGTCCCGTTCGGCGGTAATGACCGTGGTCAGGCCGTGTTCCTTGAGCCAGTTGAACAGGCGGCGGATTTCGGCGCGCAGGATGGTGGGGTTTGGCAGATCGGCGAAGAGCGCTTCGATGGTGTCGAGCACCACGCGCTGCGCGCCCACTCTGGCCACGGCGTCGGCAATTCGAATGAAGAGACCCTCGAGGTCGAACTCGCCGACTTCCCCCGACTCGCCTTCGGGGATCGAGACGTGATCCACGAACAGCTTCCGGTCGGCCACCAGAACGTCCAAGTCGAAGCCGAGCGAGGCGACGTTCTTGGTCAGGTCGGGGATCGATTCCTCGAACGAAATGAATACGCCGGGCTCGTCGTACTCGGTCGCGCCGCGAACCAGAAACTCCAGTCCAAACAGGGTCTTTCCGGAACCCGCGCCACCGCTGACCAGAGTGGGACGACCGCGGGGCAATCCCCCTCCGGTGATCTCGTCCAGGCCCTTGATGCCGGTGGATGCTTTCGCGAGCGTCCGGGACGGAGCCCGACTTGCTTTCCGCTTCTGCGCCATATGCATCGTCCTCGCCGGCAGCGGGTTCGCACTGGCTCCGCCATCACTCCGTCCGGGTCGCCTCCCAAAGGGGGGCCACTCGGTCCGGCCACTATAGGCCCCTTCCCGGTCCGGGCAACCGGGAAGCCCTGACCATGTGACCCGAATGGTCGCGAAGCAGAGGTCTCAGCGTCCGTTCGCGTCCACGAAGGCCGCCACGTCCGCCTTGAACTTCTGCATCGAGGGCGGATGCACGTACATCATGTGACCCGCGTCGTAGTAGGCGATGGTCACGTTCCTCCGCACCGCCGGGGCCACCGCGAGGTGATCGACGGCATACTCGACGGTGCGATAGGGGCAGGCCAGGTCGAAGTAGCCGGTTTGCACCAGCACCTTCATCTTCGGATTCAGGGTCATGGCCTGCGCGAGGTCCACGACCGTGTTGGCGAAAGGCACCTTGCTTCCGCCCAGACCCGGCTGAGCGTGGCGGTCGTCCCACTCCGCAACGCCACCCGATAGCAGATAGGGCCGATCGGATTCCACCTTGAGCTCCTGCCGGTAGTAGTCGTTGAAGGTGGCCACGATCGCGGGCGCGATGGCGCTGCTGTAGGGGTCGTAGGGCATGGTCTCGGACAGGGGATTCAAGGTCCCGCCGGTGTAACGCGTGTCCACCCGTCCCGCGACCACGCCCTTGTTGCGCATCAACTCCTGCAGGAAATGACCCTCGTCGGTTCTCAGGTTGGCCTTGTCCCAGTAGTCCGTGCTCAAGCCCGTGTAGCGAGCGAGTCCGGCCAGCACCGTCTGCCGTTCCGCGACCGTGGCCCTCGCGCCTTTGAAGAGCACGGGCGCGTACACGTCCTGCGCGAACGCTTCGACCTCGCGCAGAAAAGGCTGCAACTCCGCGGGCTGGTTCGCCAGCGCATGGTGATACCACGCAGTGGCCGCGTAGGTGGGCAGGAAGTTGGCGTCGCCATCGGTCAGATTGAGCCCGGCGTTGCCGCCGGCGAAGTCGAGGTAGGGAGAAACCAGGACGATTCCGTTCAACGCGACGTTGTGCCTGGTGAGCAGCTCATAGGTCACCCCCGCGGTGCGCATGCCGCCGTAGCTCTCGCCGAGAATGAACTTCGGCGCGGCCCATCGTCCGTACTGGGTGAGGTAGCGCAGGATGAAGTCGGACACCGACTTGACGTCCTGGTCGACTCCCCAGAAATCCTTCCCCTCGGCCTTGCCCACAGGGCGAGACAGTCCGGTGCCCACCGGATCGATCATCACGAGGTCGGCGCGATCGAGGATGGTGAATTCGTTGTCGACCGTCCGGAAGGGTCCGCTGGTGTTCGCGTCCAGGTCTTTCAGCACCGTGCGCTTCGGCCCAAGGATGCCCATGTGCAGCCAGGCGGAGGCCGAGCCCGGCCCGCCGTTGTAGGCGAACATGATCGGCCGAGTGCGAGGATCGCCGCCCTCCTTCACATAGGCGGTGAAGCCGAAGAGCGCGATGGGCTCGTCCTTGTCGTTCTTGATGAGCATGGTGCCGGCGGTGGCGGTGTAAGCGAGCAGTGCGCCCCCGATCCTGATCTCGTGCTTCGTGACCCAGATCTTCGCCTCCGGCGTGGCTTTTGGAGTCGCCGCGGCCATCGCATCGCCCGTTGGCTTGGCATCCTGGGTGTCAACGGGGCGGGCGAGCGCTCTGGGTGCGGTCTGGGTGAGGACCGCCAGAGCGGCGGACATCGTGAGGGAGAACTTCAACCGGTTGCGGAGGCTCATCCAATCAGTATAGGTGTCGACGACCCGTGGAATCGGTCCACGCTCATCGCGGCGGACGTCAAACGAATTGCTGGCTATACTGATCCAATCCGCTGAACTCCATCCTTAACCACTCCCCTCCCGCCTTCGAGGTCTCGTGAACACTCAAGAATCACCGTCCCGTTTCGCGCCATCGGCTCGCCTTGGGCCGTACGAAATCCTGGGGCCCGTGGGCAAGGGCGGGATGGGCGAGGTCTATCGCGCGAAGGACACCCGTCTCGATCGCGATGTCGCGATAAAGGTGCTGCCTCCAGGGCTGGGCGAAGACGAGCAGTTCCGCGCGCGGTTCGAGCGTGAGGCGAAGAGCGTCTCCGCTCTCAATCATCCGCACATCTGCACGCTGCACGACATCGGACAGGAGACGGTCAAGGGCGAGACCATCCACTACCTCGTCCTCGAGATGATCGAAGGTGAGTCGCTCGCCGCCCGCATCGCGCGAGCGCCCCTCACCCTCGACGAGGTTCTCCTGTATGGCAAGCAGGTCGCCTCCGCCCTCGATGCCGCGCACAAGCGCGGGATCATCCATCGCGATCTCAAGCCCGGCAACGTGATGATCACCAAGTCCGGCGCGAAGCTCCTGGACTTCGGTCTCGCCAAGGCCGGCGAACGCGGCGTGGTCCAGGGCATCACGGCTATCGAGACCCACGACACCATCGACAAGCCGCTCACCGAACAGGGCACGATCATGGGGACGTTCCAATACATGTCGCCCGAGCAGCTCGAAGGCGCGCCCGCGGACGCGCGCACGGACATCTTCGCGCTGGGCGCCGTGCTCTACGAGATGGCCACGGGCAAGAAGGCGTTCGAAGGCAAGAACCGCACCAGCCTGATCGCCGCCATCGTCTCCGTGCAGCCGCCCGCGATCTCCAGCGTGCAGGGCATGAGCCCGCCTGCTCTCGATCACGTGGTGCGCAAGTGCATCGAGAAGGACCCCGACGATCGCTGGCAGAGCGCGCGCGACGTGGCCGCCGAGTTGCAGTGGATCGCCGAGGGCGGCTCTCGCGCCGGGCTGCCCGCCCTGGTCTCCACGCGCCGCCGGCATCGAGAAGGCGCAGCCTGGGCGGCGGCAGGAATCCTCGGCCTGCTGGCCATCGGCTTCGCCATCGCCTGGGTGCGACGGGCGCCGGCGCCGCCGCCGGTTGTCCGCTTCACCATTCCAAACCCCGACGGACTGACCGCGGCCGGACCGCCGTCGGTGTCGCCCGACGGCCGCATCGTCGCGTTCGACGCCGCGGACAGCAGCGGCAAGCGGCAGATCTGGGTCCGGCCCATCGATACCCTGGAGGCGCGAGCCCTTCCCGGCACCGAGGGGGCGCTTCGCGGGTTCTGGTCTCCCGACAGCCGATACCTGGCCTTCGTGTCGGACGGCAAGCTCCGAAAGGTACCGCTCTCCGGCGGTCCTGCCCAGACCATCTGCGACTCGCCCACGGGAGCCGATGGCACGTGGAATCAAAGCGGCGTGATTCTGCTCGACGGTCAGGCTTCCGATCCCATCTATAGGGTGGACGCCGCGGGTGGCGTGGCCAAAATTGAGGTCGGACTCGACCCCGGCAAAGGGATCACCTCCGTGGGCTGGCCCGAATTCCTGCCCGATGGACGACATTTCCTCTTCATGTCCGGACCCTCGGGCAGCGATAACCAGGCTCTGATGGTCGGTGAGCTTGGCTCCACCGCACGCAAGGAACTCTTCAAGACGACCTCCAAGGTCGCCTACGCGGCGGCCGGCTACCTCCTTTACGTTCGTGAACACTCGCTCGTGGCTCAGCCCTTCGACGCCGCGAAGCTTTCGATCACGGGCGAACCGATTCCGGTGGGCGAGGGTCTGGGAGTCAACAACGTGGGCGGGGCGTCGTTCTCGCTTTCGACCAACGGGGTCCTGGCCTTCCGGGCCGGAGAGACCCTGGGGCGCCGACTGATGTGGGTGGACCGGAACGGCAAGGAGACACCGGCGCTCGATGATGCGCGCGACTACGCCGACACCTGGCTCTCGCCGGATGAGAAGCGTTTTGTGTTCGACCTGTCGGAGGGAGGCGGCAAGGGCGACCTGTGGATCCGTGATCTCGCTCGCGGCATCACCTCGCGGTTCACGTTCGAGCCCGAGCGAGAGTTCGCCCCCATCTGGTCGCCGGATGGCCGGAGGATCGTGTACTCGAAGCAGAGCAAGATCTGGGACCTCTACGCCAAGGACGCCGCCGGCACCGGCGAACCGGTGGAGATCCTGAAGAGCCCGGAGAACAAGTTCCCGAGCGACTGGTCGAGGGACGGCGCGTGGCTCGTCTACAACTCCCTGGGCAAGGACACGGGCTGGGATCTGTGGGCCCTGCCCATGAACGGAACCGACCACAAGCCGATCCCTCTCGCGCGCACGAAGTTCGCGGAGCTCGCAGCTTCTCTGTCGCCGGATGGCCGATTCCTGGCCTATCGCTCCAACGAGTCGGGACGGAACGAGGTCTACGTGCAGGAGTTCCCGGAAGCCCGCAGCAAGTGGCAGGTTTCCGCGGAAGGCGGCAGCGATCCCTTCTGGAGAGGCGATGGGCACGAGCTGTTCTATCGCGCTCGCGACCTGAGCCTCATGGCCGTCCCAGTCCAGCTCGCCCCCACGTTCAACGCGGGAACGCCGCGCGCGCTGTTCAAGGCCCACTTCGCCCTGGTCAACTCGCGCGGGCTCTACCGCCCCACCCGCGACGGCCAGCGATTCCTGATGCTGGAGACCCTGGGGCGGGAGGCCATCCCATCCACCACCGTCGTGTTGAACTGGACGGCCGCGATCAAATGACGGCCGCACGCAGTAAGGCCGTCATTGCGAGCGCTGTGGAGTGAGGAGGACGAGCAAGCCCGCTCCCAGCATGGCGCCTGAAAGCACGAGGAGTCCGGCGGCGTATCCGCCCGTCCAGTCCTTGAGCCACCCCACCGCGTAGGGTCCGAGATACCCACCCAGGTTGCCCACGGAGTTGATCAGGGCGATGCCAGAGGCGGCGGCGGTTCCCGACAGCATCACGGTGGGAAGCGTCCAGAACACGGGAAGCGCCGCATAGATGCCCATGGCGCCGCAGCTGAGCGCGGCCAGGCTCAGATAGGGATCGGTTGCGGCGGCGCTCACGAGGAACCCGAAAGCTCCCAGGCAGGCCGGGGCGCAGACATGCCACATCCGCTCGCCCGTGGCATCGGAGTGGCGCCCCCACATGACCATGGCGAACGCGGCCATGAGATACGGGATGGCGGAGATGAGGCCGACCTGCGCATTTGTCAGATGGCCCAGCGACTTGATGATCTGGGGCGCCCAGAATCCGAAACCGTACAGGCCCAGCACCAGCCCGAAGTAGATGGCTGCGAACAGCCAGACCCGCAGGCTCAAGAGCCCGTCCATGAGGCGGGTCGGGGCCGGTTCGTCCCGGGCCACGAGTGTCTCGATGCACTCTCTCTCACGGTCACTCAGCCACGGCGCCGAGGCGGGCCGGTCGGGCAAGGCCCGTAGCACGAGCAGACCGAGAAGAACGGCGGGGAGCCCTTCGACGAGGAACATCGTCTGCCATCCGGCCAGACCGAACAGCGAAGTGCCGAGGAGCATCGTGGAGAGCGGGCCGCCGATGGCGCTCGCCAGAGGCACCGCGAGCATGAAGACGCCGATGATCCGGCCGCGCTCGGGCCCGGGAAACCAGTAGGTGAGGTACAGGATCATGCCGGGAAAGAAGCCGGCCTCGGCGACTCCCAGGAGGAAGCGGCCGATCAGGAAGGTCACCGGCCCCTGGACGGCCGCCATCCCCATGGCCACGACACCCCAGGTGACCAGGATGCGCGCGATCCAGACCCGCGCCCCCACCTTGTGAAGGATCAGATTGCTCGGCACCTCGAAGAAGAAGTACCCGATGAAGAAGATGCCGGCGCCGAGACCGAAAGCACTCGCCGAGAGCCCGATGTCCGCATTCATGGTGAGGGCGGCGTAGCTCACATTCACGCGGTCGAGAAATGAGACCACGTACAGGAGGCCCATCAGCGGAATCAGATGGCGCGCCGCCTTTCCAAGCACGGCCTGCTCCTCGGTGGTGAGCGAACCACCCGCCGCACCGGACCCTCGAATCATCGAGCGCTCTTGTAGACCACGCCCGCCTTCATCACGAACTGAACCTTCTCCATCTCGGCGATGTCAGCGAGTGGATCGCCGGCCACCGCGATCACGTCCGCGAGCTTCCCTGCTTCGACGGTACCGATGCGGTCCTGCCAGCCGAGAAGCTCGGCGGCCACCGCGGTCGCGGTCCGGATCGCGGCCATGGGCGTCATGCCGTACTCGACGTAGTACTTGAACTCCCGCGCCTGATTGAGCCCGGTCCACGCGAATCCCCCGGCATCGGTTCCGAACGCGATCTTCACGCCCTTCCTGACCCCCTTGCCGAACGCGGCGCGCTCAACTTCCACCATCCTCGGCCAGTTGCCTCCGCGGCCCGGCGCGACATGTGCACCCACCATGATCGTGGGGACCCAGTAGACGCCCTTCGCCACCATCTGGTCCATGAGTTCATCGGTGAGGCCATCGCCGTGCTCGATGGTGTCGACCCCCGCGCGCAACGCCGCCGCGGCCCCGTCGGAGCCGATGCAGTGCGCGGCCACGCGACGGCCCAGCCGATGGGATTCGTCGACGATGGCCTTCGCCTCTTCGTCCGTGAAGTTCACGCGGCTGTGGAGCACGCCGTCCGGGGCGAAGTAGTAGGCGCGATCGGAGTAGTACTTGATCCAGTCGGCGCCATGCGCCACCTGCTCGCGCACCGCGAGGCGGGCGCCTTCGACGCCATCGACCATTTGCACGCCGTGCGGCACATCGAGTTCCCACGAGTAGCCGTTGAGAGGGTACATGCCGGTAGGAGCCATCGCGCGGGTCGCCACGATCATGCGCGAGCCTGCCACCTCCCCACGCTCGATCGCGGTCTTCACATCGACATCGGCGTACATGGCGCCTTCCGTCTCGAGGTCGCGCATGGTGGTGAAGCCGTGGTCGAGGGCGAGGCGGGCATTCCGCGCCGCCAGAACCGCGCGATAGGGAATCGACTGCTTGAGAAGCTGCTCGTCATACTCGGCCGCGGTGATGTCGCCTTGGAGCAGGATGTGGGTATGGGTGTCGATCAGGCCCGGCAGGACAGTGGCGCGCGACAGGTCGATCACCTCGACACCCGCGGGAGGCGCGCCGCCGGTGGTGACGCTGACGATCCTGTCGCCCTCGATCAGGATGAGCGCGTTGGTGACCGGCGTCCCGCCCTTGCCGTCGATGAGCCGGCCGGCGCGAATGGCGACGCGTTTCGGAGCGGTCTGAGCGAGGCTGGAGGAAGCGGAGGCGCAGAGAAGCAGAAGCAGGGCGGCGCGATGGATCATGGTGTTCCCTTTCGTGATGCTCCACGCTACAGGACCGCGGCCGGCCCTGCTACTTCGTCCACTCCCGCCCGGTGGAGTTCCCACGCGCGGGTCAAGCCCGCGATTCCCCCGCCGGCACCGCAACCCTCATGACATGGTTTTCAGCAGAATCCGCGCCGAGGGTCAGATATCCTCCGACCCATGATCCGCTTCCCCTCATCGGTGGTTCGATGCATCTTCGCCGCCTTGCTGCTCGCAACCCTCGCGGCGCCACGGAGCGCCGAAGCGCAAGCCGCAGACGCGAGCGTGGCCCGGGACCGGCTCGCGCTTCCCGCGACCGACGAGGGATTGCCGGGCGAGGGGCCGATCCGGCGCCTCGAATGGTTCCAGAAACTGTGGCTCGAACGTCGAACCGCCTGGGCGCAGACCGTCGAGCAGGATCGCGGCGCCGTCGTCTTTCTCGGAGACTCGATCACTCAAGGCTGGGGCGGTGGTCTCGGGGCGGCCTTCCCGGGCGTCAAGGTCGCCAATCGCGGCATCAGTGGTGACACCACGCGGGGTGTCTTGGTGCGCCTCCCCGACGACGTGCTCGCATTGCGCCCTTCGGCCGTTGTGTTGCTGATCGGGACCAATGACCTCGAGGTGGGCGCTACCCCCGAGGTGGCGGCGGAAAACGTGCGTCGCATCCTTACCGCGCTGGAACAGAGCAACCCGCACCTGCCCATCGTGTTGAATCAGGTCTTTCCAAGCTCGGCGACAAAAAGCCGCCCCGCGGATCGGATCAAGGCCCTGAATGCGCTCTTGCGCGCGACGGTGAAGAACGATGCGCAGGTGACTTACCTCGAAACCTGGCCGCTTTTTGCCACGTCCGAGGGCGATGCCATTCCGGCGGAGTTCCCGGATCTCCTGCATCCCAACGAAGCGGGCTACGCGAAATGGGCCGCTGCGCTACGCCCGCTTTTTGCGACCTACGGATTCACCGAGATGACGAGCGAGCCGTTCCCGCTCGAAGACGGATTCGAGAGCCTCTTCAACGGCCGCGACCTCACCGGCTGGGGCTACCGCCCCTCTTCCGAGGCCGACAAGCAGAGTGAAGCGCGTGCGCAGTCTGACCCCAACGCGCCGGCCCGGCTCATCGTCACCGAAGCCAGAAACTTCGATGGACTCACGGAATCGCCTGACGGACGCTACGCGGTGATCGGCGGCCGGCTGGTCGTGAGGACGCCCCCCGAGTATCGGAAGATCCAGCAGATGTGGACGTTGCGCGAGTTCCCACAGAACTTCGTGCTCAAGCTCGAATTTCGCGCCACGCCCAATGCCGACAGCGGCGTCTATGTGCGGGGGCCTCAACTCCAGTGCCGCGACTATCTGCTGGCCGGTCCGTACAAGGATCTCAGGCACTACAAGCCGCAGGATTGGAATGAAATCGTCGTAACCGTGAGGGACGGCATAGCCACCGCCACCAACAACGGCGAACTGCTCGAGGCCGAACTGAAGCTGCCCGACTCGGGACCGATCGGCCTTGAAGGCGATCGGGGCCAGATGGAGTATCGCCGCATCAGGATCAAGACGCTCTCGCCCTGACGAACCCTGCAGGTCTAGTGAGGCTGGCTCTTCAGGTGCTCACGCAGTAGATCCATCCCGAAGTCGCCGTCGAAATCACGCCACACGGAGTGGACGTGATTCCCGTCGTTCTGGGTATTGTCGTACTCGATGAGGAACGTCGGCCCCTGCACGCGGTAGTAGTGCTTCTTGCCGCGTTCGGTCTCGCCGGCCCACGCGAACGCGATCTTGTCGATTCCCACCTGCTTCAACTTCTCCAGCCGGTCCGCGGCGAGGTCGGCGGCCATGGCGCCGGTGTAGACATCGATGACCTGCATCAGGAGATCGCGCTGGTCCGGCCTCAGGGCGTTCGCCACGATCCCCACGGGCGAAAGCGGGCTCGCGGCCACCCGGTTGAAGGTCACGATGTCATTCGGCGCCACGTTCTCGATCACGGCCTGGCGGCGTTGCGACTCATCCAGCGAAGACAAAAGCGCGCGCGCGGTGTCTTCCTGCGCTCCTAGGATGCGGAGGCCTTTCTTGGGACCTTCGCGAACTTCCGCGGGATTGGTTCCGAAGAAGGAAGGGGAACCGGCGAGGAGGGTTCCGTTCACGACGGTGAAATGGAGAGACACGTGATGCCCTTCGACGCGCCAGCCCCAGGTGTGGCGGGTTGACG
>JANMVV010000010.1:0-6725 GCA_031392925.1 Vicinamibacteria bacterium | reverse complement strand
TGCCGCCGCCGACTGCGACCTTCAGGGGGACGCGGACGATGGTGGGCGGCTTGAGAGCGACCATGGTTTCGAAGTCGCCGTCTTTGACCGCGCGCACCGCGGCCGCGCCGAAGCGCGTCCCGAGCAGGCGGTCGAACGTGGTGGGGGGGCCGCCCCGCTGGAGATGGCCGAGGACCAGGCTGCGGGTCTCCTTGCCGGTTCGCTTCGCGATCTCTTCCGCGACCCACTGGCCGATGCCACCCAGGCGCGGCGCCTCTCCGTGGTCCGTGGCTCGAAGATGTACCTTGCCGCCCTTGCTTCGAGCCCCCTCGGCCACCACTACGATGGAGAAGTAGCCGCCGCGGTGGCCCTTTTCGCGTTCGCGGATCTTGTTGCACACGAGGTCGAGGTCGAAGGGGATCTCCGGGATGAGAATGACGTCGGCTCCGCCCGCCACACCGGAGTTGAGAGCGATGAATCCCGCGTTGCGGCCCATCAGTTCGACCACCATCACCCGGCCGTGCGCTTCCGTGGTGGGGTGGAGCTTGTCGATGGCGTCGGTCGCGGTAGAGACCGCGGTGTCGAAGCCGAATGTGACCGAGGTCTGCTCGATGTCGTTGTCGATCGTCTTCGGCACACCCACCACGGGGATGCCCTTGCCGGCCAGCCGCAGCGCGATGCTCAGGGTGCCGTCGCCGCCGATGGCGATGAGGGCGTCGAAGCCCATGGACTTGAAGTTGCGGACCACTTCGGCGGAGCGATCGCCGTCGACCGGCTCGGTGCTGCCCGCGCCGCGCCGCTCGGCCCGGAAGGGGCTGACGCGGTTCGAGGTGCCGAGAATGGTGCCGCCCAGATGCAGGATCCCGCGCACGTCTCGCGGCTGGAGCTGATGGGCGCGCTTGGTGAGCAGGCCCTCGAAGCCGTCCTCGATGCCGAAGACCTCCCAGCCGAGCGCGAAGGCGGAGCGCGCGGCGGCGCGGATGACCGCATTGAGGCCGGGACAGTCGCCGCCTCCGGTGAGAAGGGCGAGACGGAAGGGCTTTTTCGGACGGCGCGCTTTCGGGCTCATTTGTCTGGTCGTCTTTCTGGAACGTTCCACGCATTGTATTGCGAACGGCGCTCGCGGGGGCCGCACTATGCTCTGAGGCTCCCGAAGGCGCCTCGCCCATGACCCTCAATCAAGCTCGCCTCCATCGGCTCAACGACCAGCCCATCGTGAAAGACGGGCAGTTCGTCCTCTACTGGATGCAGGCGCAGCGGCGCCTGTCGCACAATCACTCACTCGACTACGCGATCAAGTGCGCGAACGAGCTCAGGAAGCCCCTCGTCATCTACGAAGGGCTGCGCCTCGATTACCCCTGGGCGAGCGCCCGGCTGCATCAGTTCATCCTCGATGGCATGCGCGATAACGCGGTCGCCGCGAAGAAGCAGGGCTTCACCTACTGGCCGTTCGTGGAGACGAAGAAGCAGCCCGCGCGCGGTCTTCTCTCCCGCCTCGCGGCCCGCGCGGCCCTCGTGATCACCGACGACTTTCCCTGCTTCATTATCCCCGGGCAGAGCGCCTCGCTTGCGAAGGGGACGGATCGCGCGGTCATCGCGGTGGACTCGAACTCGGTGGTGCCGCTTCAACTCCTGGGCGACGCCCCGTATGCGGCGGCGCACCTGAGACCGAAGATTCACAAGCAGTTTGCCGAGGCGTTCGAACATCGGAGCGCTCCAAAGCCAAAGCCGCCTTCCGCCGATGCTTCCAAGATCATCCCCGGCTTCGACCTCGCGGACCTCGACGATCCAGGCCGCCTTATCGCGAAGCTCCCCATCGACCAGAACGTCCGCCCGGTCAGCGGGCGCGTCGGCGGCAGCGTGGCGGCGCGCGCTCAGCTGAAGGCCTTCCTGAAGAAGGGCCTGCCGATCTACGCCGAGCATCGCTCGGAGCCCGCGCCCCCCTCCGACGCGCACGGCTCCGGCCTGTCGCCCTACCTGCACTTCGGACACATCGGGATCGAGGAGATCGTGGGGTCGGTGCTCGAGGCCACCGGCGGGTACGCGCCGGTGCGTCTTCATCTCGAGAGCGCCGGGAAGCGAGAGGGGTTCTTTGGCGAGGACGTGAACGCGAACTCGTTCCTCGACGAAGCCCTCACCTGGCGCGACGTCGGCTACGTCTGGCACCTCCACCGTCGCGAGGACACGAAGTCGCTCGAGGCCGCGCTGCCCAAGTGGGCTCTCGCCACCCTCCACCTGCACGCGCGCGACCAGCGCGAGTTCGTTTACGACCTCCCCGAGTGGGAGAGTGCCGCCACCCACGATCCGCTGTGGAACGCGGCGCAACGAGAACTGGTGGCCACGGGCGGCATTCACAACTACCTGCGCATGCTCTGGGGCAAGAAAGTGATCGAGTGGTCGAGAACACCCGAAGAGGCGTACCAGACCCTCGTCCATCTCAACAACAAATACGCGCTCGACGGCCGCAATCCGAATTCCTACACCGGCATCTTGTGGTGCTTTGGCCTGTTCGACCGGCCGTGGGCGCCGCAGCGCAACGTGCTGGGCCAGATCCGGTACATGTCCTCCGCGAACACCGCGAAGAAGTTCAAGCTGGGCGCGTATCTCGACTGGGTGGCGACCCTGCCGGCGCCGGGCTCGATCGCCGCGAAGACGACCGCTTGAACACCACCGCCCCTTCCCGCATCTGTCTCGCCGCCCTCCTTCTGGTCGCACCCTTCGAGCCGCGGTTCACCGTTCCGCTCGGCCTCTTTCATCTCTCGCTGCTCGAGGCGGTCGCGCTGCCGTGCTTCCTGGTCCTGGCGCTGGGGTCGAGGCACCGCCGGTTCGCGCCGCCCCTGCTCGCCCTCGCTCTGATGATCCAGGCGAGTCTGATCTCTGTGAGCCTCGCCGTTCCCGATCCTCCCCGCGCATTCAAGTTCGCCCTCCGTCTTGCCGCGATGGCCCTGTTCGCGACCCTCGTGGCCCGACTGAAGGAGCGCGACCTTCGATGGGGCTTCGGCGCCCTCACGGTTTCCGGCGGTGTCGCGGCGATTCTCGCCCTGCTCGAAGGCCGCGGGGTCCGGTCGCTCGACGTCCTGCTCGGCGCGTTCCGTGAGATTCCCTTCAATGTGGCGGGCGTCAGGCGGGCGAGCGCCGGGTCCGAGTATCCGAACCTCGGCGCGGCGATGATCTTCTATGCGCTCCTCGCCGGGGTGACCCTTCTACGCCCGCGACCCTGGCTCCGCGCGGCGTTCGTTCTGCTTCTCACCACCGGCCTCGCCTATACCTATTCCCGTGGCGCCTGGATCGCCGGTCTCACCGGACTCCTGATCGTCGCCTGGTTCGAGAGGGACGGTGGCCGGTATGTCCCGCTCGTCCTGTATTTGGGCATCCTGGGACTCTTCGTGGGAAGTGCCGAGATTTCACAGATCCGATTCGGCGGCGAGAACGCGAATGACTTCTATGTCGCGACCTATGGAACGCACCGGCAGTTCGCGATGGATCCGGGCGCGCGCGTCCTGGTTCCCGTGACCGTGCGAAACGCCGGGCGTCGCCCGTGGCGGAAGAGCGAGGAGATCCACCTCGCCTATCACCTCTATGAGAATTCGAGGCGGCCGCTGGTCGACGGACCGCGCACCGACCTGCCCCGCGACGTCCTGCCCGGCGAGACCGTGACCGTCCAGGCGATCCTTCAAGCCCCCGCGAGCGAGGGCGAGTACCTCTTGATGTGGGACCTCGTGCACGAAGAGACGACATGGTTCTCTGGACAAGGGGTGAAGCCGGGGGTCGCGCGGCTGATCGTGGGTCGTGGCCTCGCGGTGGCGCCGTCGGTTCCGGAAGCCGAGGCCCTGGCCGCGATTCCAGACACCCTCGGGTGGCGGCCTTCGCGGCTCGAACTCTGGCGGCTCGCGGCGCGGATGTGGTCGGCGAATCCGTTCTTCGGCGTGGGTCCGGACAATTACCGCTGGACCTACGGCGCGCTCGCGGGTAAGGCCACGTTCGACACGCGCGTCTTCTCGAACAACATGTTCCTGGAGTTCGCGGCGACCCTCGGCAGTTTCGGCCTCGCGGCCTTCTGCGCGGCCCTGGCCTTCGCTCTCTCGAATGGCTGGCGCCGCGCGCCCGAGTCGAGGACCGCGCTCATCGCCCTGTCGATCCTCGTCGCCATGGCGGTGCACGGACTCGCGGACTACGTGCTCGCGTTCACCGGCCACTACCTCGTCTTCGGCTTCGCGGTGGGCGTTTTGTCGCGTGGACCCTGTCGCTCGCCCAACTACTTCGTAGTTGGAAGGTATGACGAGAGGTCAATCAGCTGGCTAGATGCTCGCGCGTGAGATTGCGATGCCCCTGGTGCGTGACCAGCACGTTGTCCTCGACTCGTATGCCGCCCAGGGGCGAGAGCTGATCAATGAGCGGCCAGTTGAAGTCGGCTGCGGCGGCTCCGGCGCGGAAGGGCTCGAGCAACATCTGGACGAAGTAGATCCCGGGCTCGATCGTGAACACCTGACCCACCTCCATCACCCGCGTGTTCCTCAGATACGGATGAGCCTCGGGAGGAGGCAGGACACCGCCTTCGCGTGCCTTCTGATGACCGCCGATGTCGTGAACCTGGATCCCGAGATGGTGGCCGACGCCGTGTGGGAAGAAGGCCGAGGTGTAGCGCTTGGCGATCGCGGTGTCGAGCGAACACTTCAGCAAGCCGTGCTCGATCAGGACCGTGCCGATCTTCCGATGTGCTTCGAGATGGATGTCGACGTACGAATGGCCCGGCTGGACCATCGCGCACAGCTCGAGCTGGAGCCGGTTGACCGCGTCGATGAGGGCCTTGAATTTCGGATCGCAGGAGGGCGCCGCCGACGTTCGCGTGATGTCGCAGCCGTAGCCGTGATCGGAAGCGCCTGCGTCGAGGAGGAGCACCTTCCCGGATCCGGCCGCCCGCTTGGCGTGGTAGTGGAGAATCGCAGCCTTGGCGTCGAGGCACACGATGGTCGGGTACGGCAACGCGTCGTCCGTGCATGCGGCGCCCTCGACGAACGCGTGGTGGATCTCGAGTTCGCTCCGGCCCGCGAGGAAGGCCTGGCGCGCGGCGGTGTGGCCCTTCGCTCCTGCCGCGGTGGCGCGGCTCAGGCATTCGACCTCGTACGCGGTCTTGATCGCCCGATCCCAGTCGAGACGCTTCAAAAGCGCCTCTGGGTTCAGGGTGAAGCCGTTGGCCTTCGCCCCGGCCTCATCATCGCCAATGAACGCGGCCTTGCCGAGGGAACCGATCTTCTCGAAGACGCCCTCCGCGGTGTCCGCCTCGTCGATCTCGAACTCGCCGGTCCAGAAGTCAGCGGCAAAGGGCGCGCGTTCGTACCAATAGTCGTTCGGAGCCCAGCGGATGAGCCGGGGTTTCGCGCCCGGCTTCACCACGATCGCGTGATGGGGTCCCTTGAGGGGGCTGAAGCTCGCGAAGTGGGGATTCGACCGGAAGGGCGGCTCCATGTCGTCCGCGTAGTAGACCATCTGCGATCCGGCGCCCAGCACGAGCGCATCGAAGCCTGTCTCGGCAAGCGTCTTCGACGCGGTCGCGGTCATCTTCGCGATGTGCTCGCGGAACAGCTTGGAGAGATCCATGGCGCGAACGCTAGAAGGGGAGAGCCGCCGCCGTCAAACCGGTGCGCTCACGAGGTCCCGGTTCGCGGGCCACGGTGCACGAATCAAGAGATATTGTTGCGGTCGCGTTGCCGGAAGCCTGGCAACATGGAAGACTTCACCCAATCGATGGACATCTACGACTTCATTGTTGTGGGAGCGGGAACCGCCGGCCTCCCTTGCGCCATTTTTGGCGCCCGGGCCGGAGCGCGGGTCCTGGTGGTGGAGAAGGAGAGCCAGATCGGCGGCACCCTTCATGTTTCCGGCGGCCACATTTCCGCGGCGGGAACGAAGCGGCAGAAGGAACGCGGCATCGAGGATTCGACCGAGGCCCACTTCAAGGACATCCAGCGCATCTCCAATCACACCGTGCGTGAGGACCTCGTGCGCCTCGCTCTCTCGCATTCGGCCTGGCTCGTCGACTGGCTGGAGGAAGAGGGGTTCGAGTTCGCTCCCGACTCGCCGCGCCTCGTCTACGGTCACGAGCCCTACTCGGTGCCGCGCACGTACTACGGCGTCGACGAGGCCCGCTCCGTGCTCAAGGTTCTCGCTCGGGTGGCCCAGCCGCTCATCGACTCGGGCGCCATCACCCTGGCCTTGAAGGCCAAGGTCAAGGCCCTGCTCACCGACACCGGACGCGTGGTCGGCGTCCAGTTCGCGCAGGGCGGGCAGATCGCCACCGCGCGGGCGAAGCGCGGTGTCGTGCTCGCGACCGGGGGCTTTGCGTCCGCCCCCGCGCTCTTCCAGGAGATCGAAGGGTTTCCTCTCGTCTCCGCGGCTCGCGATCACGCGACCGGAGACGGCCTCGTCATGGCGCAAGGTCTGGGCGCCCACATCGCGGGCCGAGGCACCTACCTTCCCACCTTCGGCGGTCTGCCGCATCCCGACGATCCGCACAAGGCCTTGTGGGCCGACCGTCCTCGCCTCATCGCCAAGGAGCGCCCGCCCTACGAGATCTATGTCGATCGCTTCGGCAAGCGCTTTATCGCCGAGGACGAGGAGAGCATCGACCGCAAGGAACGCGCCCTCATGAGGGCCGACGGCCTCACTTTCTTCACCGTGTTCGACGATTCCGCGGTCGAGATGTCGGGGAACATCATCAAGGGCTGGTCGAAGTCGGATTTGCGCGA
>JANMVV010000465.1:0-2764 GCA_031392925.1 Vicinamibacteria bacterium | reverse complement strand
CGTACGATGCGTCTTATCTGGAATTGGCCCTTCGCCGTGGCCTGCCACTCGCGACTCTTGACGAGGACTTGCAGAAGGCCGCGAAGAAGGCCGGCGTCAAGAGATTTCGTTGACGCGGCCGCGATCCGCTTCTGCATGCCCCGTTCGCTTTAAGAAGCGTGTGGCTCTAACGCGCGGCATGTGCGGGATGGTCGTCGGGAATCCTGACCGGCGGCGTCTGTCTTAATCCGGCGTTAACCAAACCGGCCTAAGCTCGCGAAATGCGAGTCCTCGTCGTGGAAGACGACCAGAGACTTGCCGCCGTCCTGCGGCAGGGCCTCAAGGAGCAAGGCTACGGCGTGGATCTCGCCGCCGATGCCGCCCACGGCTTCGATATGGCGATGGCCTACGAGTACGACGCGATGCTGCTGGACGTGATGCTTCCCGGTCGCAGCGGCCTCGACGTCCTCCGCGATCTGCGGGCCCGCGGTTTTCGTTCGCCCATTCTTGTTCTGAGCGCCCGTGCGGCGGTGGGAGACCGCATCCGTGGTCTCGACCTGGGCGCCGATGACTATCTGAGCAAGCCGTTCGAGTTCAAAGAACTGCTCGCAAGGTTGCGGGCCATCACGAGAAGACCTGCGGTGGAGCCCCGAACGACCCTGAAAGCGGGCAACCTCGAGATGGACGTGGCCCGCCGGGAAGTCTCGCGCGGGGGACAGCCGCTCGATCTGACCACCAAGGAATTCGCTCTGCTCGAGTATTTCCTGCGCAAGAAGGGCCTGCTGCTCACGCGTTCGATGATCCTCGACCACGTGTGGGACTCCGACTATGACGGCGGCTCGAATCTGGTCGAGGTCTATGTCAACTATCTGCGGCGCAAGACCGAGCAGAACGATGCGCCTCGACTGATCCAGACCGTTCGCGGCGCGGGCTATGTCCTCAAGGAAGGAGAATGAGCGGGATGGGCACGCTTCGCCTGCGGCTGGCTCTTTGGCACGTGCTGGCGCTGTCCGTCATTCTCGCGGTGTTCGCCGCGCTGATCTATGGCGTGGTCCGGGACGAACTGATCCGGCACCACGACGCGAACCTCACCGACACCGCGCGCTCCGTCGAGCGCATCCTTTCCTCGGAGGCGGACTGCGAGACCCTGACCGTCGTTCAGCGCGAGAATCTCGAACGTCTCGGCCCGCTCGTGCTCGTCCATGAAGTCGGGGGCGAGCGACGCGTCTTCTTTCAGTCAGCCGACAAGCGTGGGCTCAGAGCGCTGATCGGATCGAAGCCCGATGAAGGCGCGATCCCGGCGTCTGGCCGGTTCGAAATGCTGGGCACACAAGCCCAGCCGATCCGGCTGTATTCGGCGCCGTACCAGTCAAGAAGCGGCCGCTCCGGGCGGATCCAGGTCGCACAGGGACTGGGTGACCTTCCTCTCGCCCTCGCGACCCTTCGGTGGGCTCTTCTCCTGATGTCGCCGCTCGCGGTGGGTCTGGCGGCGCTCGGAGGGTATGGCCTCGCCCGCCGAGCGCTGGCGCCGGTGGCCGAAGTCACGCGCCTCGCCCGGGAGATCGAAGCGGGCAGCTTGAACCAGCGCCTGCCGCTACCTCACTCGCAAGATGAGATTGGCAGCCTGGTCACAACCCTCAATCAGATGATCGGCCGTCTCGAGGCCGCGTTCGAGGCGATGCGAAGGTTCACTGCCGATGCGTCGCATGAGCTGCGCGGGCCGCTCACCACCATGCGGGGCGCCATCGATGTGGCCCTGGCCCAGCCGCGTGAGGCCGCGGAGTATCGCGAGGCACTTCTCTCCGTGGGTCACGATGTCGACCGACTGCGCTCGATCACCGCCGACCTTCTGGTGCTGGCGCGGGCGGATGCCGGCCGGATCCCGATTGAGCGAGCGCCGGTTCGGCTCGATGTCCTGGCCGACGACATCGCGGAAACCCTCGGAACCGCAACGTCGCCCGGAGGCGTTCAGGTCAGGGTGGAGTCGACGATTCCCGTCCTCGTGCTGGGCGACGAGCGCTGGTTGAGACAGCTCGTGTTCAACCTCGTACATAACGCCGTGAAGTTCGCGGGGGCGAAGCCGAAAGACAAACCGCCGGCGCTCGTGCGCTTGAGCGTGTCTGGGGAGGCGGGCCGCGGCATTCTTTCCGTTTCGGACAACGGACCCGGCATCCCCGTGGACAAGATCGGCCACGTCTTCGAAAGGTTCTACCGCGCCGATCCCGCGCGAACGCTCGACGAACAAGAGGGGTCAGGCCTGGGGCTTTCGATCGCGGCCTGGATCGCCTCGGCCCACCAGGGCGAAATTCGCGTCGAGAACCTTGATGAAGGCGGCTGCCGCTTCGTCGTCAGTCTCCCACTCGCGGCCGCTGAATCGTAGAGGTCAGGATTGACCCATTCCCGCGAGAGGATCGGCAAGGGCTGGCGCCAATGACAGGGTGGCAGGAGTGAGGGTTTCCGGCTGAAAGAACAGAAAATTTTGCGCCCCACGACAAGATACGTGACGCAAGACTTGCGGCGCGAAATTCTCCAACTCGTTTGACGGTGCTGGAACCTTGGAACATCGCGCGAATTTTAAGTCGGCACGTTCCGTGCTTCGACTAAGGCTGGAGCCCCACAAACTCGGACTCAAGGGACACTGTTCTGGTGTGGCCGGGGGAGACGGTGCGAATCGCCATTCGCTTCGATGCTCACGCCGGTCTGTACGTCCTCCACTGCCACAACCTCGAACACGAGGACGCGGGGATGATGCTCAACCTCGAGGTGCTGTAATCGCAAAACGGAG
>JANMVV010000464.1:0-1856 GCA_031392925.1 Vicinamibacteria bacterium | reverse complement strand
CCTCAGCGGCCTTGGCGAGGCGGGCATGCAGGACCGAGTCATGGGTGCCGAAGACCGCTCTGGCGCCTTTGCCCACACCGTCTTCTTTCATCAGGCGGACGCCGAGGTTGAAGAAGTTCTCGTCAACATCGCTCTTCTTAGGAAAAGCGACCGATTCCGGCTCGAGGTACGCACCCTTGACCAGGCGGATGATCGGCTTCAAGGGCAGCAGCGACTCCATATCCTTCATGGTGCGATAGAGGTAGGACTGAAGGGCCAGTCCCACGTTCGGGAACTTCGCCTTCGCGCGGCGGTAGATATCGAGGGTGACGTCGGTGTACTTCGAACTTTCGATGTCGATCCAAAGGACGTTGTTGGTCTTGAGCGCGTCCGTGCAGAGCCGATCCAGGTGAGAGTTGCACAGGGCCAGCCCGTCGGGCAGATCCAGACCGAGCTGCGTCGGCTTGACCGAAATCTCGGCGCGGAGCTTGCTCGTCGCGAGAATGGTGAAGACCTGCGAGTAGTGATCCGCCACCTCCTGCGCCGCCGCCTTGTCGAGAACATTTTCCCCGAGCCGGGTCAGCAGGATGCCCGCACCCACCTCGTTGAGGCGCTTCGCCTCGCGGAGCGCATCCTCGATCTTCTCGCCGGGCATGAACTTCCGCACCGCGGCCTGGGCGAACTTGTACTTGGGAAAGGTCCCTCGGAGAGTCTTGTTCTCGGAGGCCCACAGCAACGCCTTGCGCATCATGACGGTTCTTTGACTCCTGGTTATTTCTTCGAGGCGCCTTGAGCGGCCACCGCCGCTGCCCGCGCCGCCACTGCCGCCGCGTCGCCGAGGTACCGCCGGCCCTGGGAACGCAGATCATGGTCCAGCTCGTAGACAAGGGGAACGCCGGTTGGAATGTTGAATTCGAGAATCTCGGTCTCGCTCATCCCATCGAGATGCATGACGAGAGCGCGCAGCGAATTCCCGTGAGCGGCCACGATCAACCGCTTCCCCGCGCGGATGCTGGGGGCGATCTGGTCCTCCCAACACGGCATCATGCGAGCGATGGTGTCCTTGAGCGATTCCCCGGGGGGAATCTCTTCGGGGCGGAGCGACTGGTAGCGCGGATCCTGGTGAGCCGAGCGTTCGTCGCTGGGATCGAGAGGAGGAGGAGGAGTCGCGAAGCTGCGGCGCCAGGTCTTCACCTGCGCCTCGCCATACTCCTTGGCGGTCTCTTCCTTGTTGAGCCCCTGCAACGCCCCGTAGTGCCGCTCGTTCAGGCGCCACGTCTTCTCGACCGGGATCCAGGCGAGGTCCATTTCATCGAGGACGAAGTTAAGGGTGCGGATGGCGCGCTTCAGAACCGAGGTGTAGGCGAGGTCGAAGACGAATCCCTCTTCCCGGAGAAGCCGGCCGCCCTCGTGCGCTTCGTTCTCACCCTTGGCCGAGAGGTCGACATCGGTCCAGCCGGTGAAACGGTTCTGAAGGTTCCAGTCGCTTTCCCCGTGGCGCAAAAGGACGAGCTGCATGCGAGGCCAAGGTTACCGCGAAGCGGGCGTCCGCAGCGCATTTTGAGGCGCGAGCCGCGCCGTTCCTCGATTGGTCTCAGTCGGGCAGGCCAAGCAGGGCTGGCACGGACAGATCCTCGTCGAGCGCGGGCCAACGGATCTCTTCTCCACCATCGACAAGGTGATAGTTGCGGCGATCCTCATCGGACGCGTTTTTGAGTCTCGGGAGCCATTCAAGAGGCACTGAGATTCCGCGACCGTCTTGGAGCTGCAGAAGTAGCGCCGTAGCGCTGAAGTCGACTGATTCGCAACGGGGTTCAGTGCTGATCAAAGTAGCTACGCCACCGCTCGAGAAATTCGCCGGCATGTTCACGGGTGAG
>JANMVV010000074.1:0-33247 GCA_031392925.1 Vicinamibacteria bacterium | reverse complement strand
CGACCTGACCGTCATGGGTCGAACCGACCTGCGGGTCTTCTCAGGGTTCCTGAGAGAGTGGCGCCTGCGCGGTTCGGCCACGCTGCGAAGTCAGATCACCGGCACGCGCGCCGCGATCCGTCTTTCCGGCGGTCTCGATATCGAGGACGGCGCCGTGCGCGTGCGCACGTTCCCGCAAGGCCTCGATGGCCTCAATGGCCGGATCGTCTTCAGCGAGACCCAGGCGAAGGTGGCCGGCCTCGAGGGTCGGTTCGGCGGCGGCCGGGTCTCGGTGTCCGGTCAGGTGGGCTTCGGCTCCGCCTCGCCCGCCTCGTTCGACTTCTTCCTGACCGGTGATTCGCTGGGGCTGCGCTATCCCGAAGGTCTTCGGTCCGCCTTCGGCGCCTCCCTGAGGCTCCAGGGGACGCTCGATTCCTACTGGCTCACCGGCGACCTGCTCGTGTCAAAAGCTCTCTGGACCCGGAAGTACACGATCACTTCCGAACTCCTCGGCGCCTCGACCACCACGGTCGGCTTCAACCAGGGCACGGCCAGTCTCAAGCCCTCCCCCATGCATCTCGACATCGCGATCAAGGCTCCGGGGACCCTGCGCGTCGACAACAACCTCGCCGACCTGGTCGCGAAGGGCGATCTGACCCTCACCGGCTCGCCCACGGAGCCGCGGCTTCTCGGCCGGGTGGAGCTCGAACGGGGGAAGGTCTTCTTCCGGGGCAACACCTACGATGTCCGGAAGGGTGTCGCGAATTTTTCGAATCCGAGGGAGATCAATCCCGTCTTCGACATCGAAGCCGATGCCCGGGTGAAGAGCTATCGGCTGATCCTGCAGGCGAGCGGCACGGTCGACAAGGTGTCCACGCGGATCACCTCGGATCCGCCGCTCACCTCGGGGCAGATCGCGAGCCTTCTCACCACCGGCAATGAAAACAATACGGGCAGCACCACCTCGGCCGCGGGCATGGGCGTCGCCTCCTCCGTTCTCGATGATGCCGCCGGGCGGGTGGCCCAGGAACTGGGGATCGGCCTGTCGCGACTCTCGATCGACGCCGGCTTCTTCGGCCACACCGGCACCCGGCTCACCGTGGGAAAGCGCGTCACCCGTGACCTCGAGGTCGTCTATTCCGGTCTTGTCGCCGGCGGCCCGGGCAAGCTCGTCACCGTCGAGTACACCCTCTCGAATCGCTTCTCGCTCGTGGGCAGCTGGCAGGAACCCGACGGCTTCGGCGCCGATGCGAGAGCCCGGTTCGTCCCGGGAAAGAAGAGATGACGGGGCGCCGGTTTCGCCGAGCCGTTTCGCTTGCGGTCCTGTGTTCGGCCCGCGCGGCCTTCGCGCAGAGGCCTGTCGTCTCCGAGGTGGTGATCCAGGGGTCCTCGGACCCCACGCTGGTGCGGTACGTGACGGCCAAGGCGGGTATTCCGAGCGACCCCGAAACCATAAGGTCGAGCGTGCTCCTTCTCTCCGCCATGGATCTCTTCGACCAGATTCAGGTCGAGCAGGAGCCCCAGAGTGACGGCACGCTGCACCTGGTCTTCAAGGTTCAGGAGACGCCAAAGGTGGGCGATCTGATCTTCGTGACCCGGCCGGCCGAGTCTTCCGTGGATATTCCGCTGCCTCCGGGAATGGCCAGGGCCCTCACCGCCGTCGCCCTTCTGCGTGCGGGCGAGTCGTTCCGTGACAAGTCGCTTTCGGACGCGACCACCCGCATGACCGAGTGGCTGCGCGGAAACGCCTACAAACGCGCCACCCTTGAAGTGGAACCCCAGCCCGAGCAGATCGGATCGCGGCAAGCCGGGTTTGTTCGCGACATCCGGATTCGAGTGATCGACCTCCGGCACGAAACCCTGGTTTCCTCCCGCATTGACGGATGGCCCCAGACGGTTCCCACGCCGAAGTTGCCCGCTCGCGCGGGTGAAGCCCTCACCGACGACACCGTGAAGGCATGGAGAAATGAGCTTCTCGCCATCCTGTGGAAGAACGCCCACTATCGCGCCCAGATCCGGACGGAGAGCGTCGCGGGCGACCTCGTCTTCTTCGTGACCCCGGGTGCCCCCTTCGACCTGAAGCTCGACCTCCTCTCCGACAAGGAGAAGTCCCGGGCCCGCTCTCGCTTCGAGCAGGAAGGACTGTCCCAGGACGCGATTGAAGAGACCATGTCCACCATCGAGTCGGACTTCGTGAAGCGCGGCTATCGCGACATCGAGGTGGATTTCAAGGAGTCTCCCGCGGGGTCCCGCATGATCGGCGAATTCGTGATGCGCCCCGGCTCGGTCTGGGTGCTGAGCTCGATCGAATACCAGACCGACGGCGTCCCTTCGCCGAGGGTTTCCCCGCTTTCGGCCGGCGTTCCCTGGATCGATGCGGACATCTCGGCCGAGAGGACCCGCCTTTTGCTCGAGCTCGTTCAGCAGGGATATGCGGGTGCGGTGGTCACTCACGAAGAGTCGGGCGATCCGGGCCGCGCCAAGCTGATCTTCAAGATAGTTCCCGGAGCCCTCACCACCATCGGTTCGGTCGCGATCCAAGGCGCTCCTTCCGTGGCTGACCGCGGTCACGATTCGGTCATCGAGTTGAAGACGAGGGAAACCCAGCCCTTCCGCAACGCTGACGTGGCCCGTGACCGCACCGCCCTGCTCACCTCCCTCCGCGACGACGGCTACGTGGACGCCCGGATCGAGGCGACCGCGGAATTCTCCGATGATCGAACCAAGGTCGACGTGAACTTTCTCGTGACGCCTGGTCCGAGGGTGCGGGTGGGTCGGATCCTGGTGGTTGGACTCGCAGTCACGAAGCCCGTGGTGGTGCTTCGCGAGAGTCGTCTCAAGGAGGGCGACTTCCTTTCCTACCAGAAACTTCTCGACACCCAGTCGAGCATCTCGGCCACCGGCCTCTTCACCAACGTTCAGGTTCGAGAGCTCACGAGCGCTACGGACGAACGGGATCTCATCATCGAGGTGACCGAAGGCCCCCGCACCACCATCATCCCGGGCCTTGGCTACCAGCAGACGGAAAGCTGGCGAGGCAGCGTGGAACTCACCAGACTGAACATTTCCGGCCGCGCGCGCAGGGTGTCCACCTTCGTGCGGGCTTCGGTCGGCGGCTCGAGGAAGGCCATCGTTTCCTTCATCGAACCCTACGCCTTCCGGAGGCGTCAAACCGTGAGCCTGAGCCTTTACGGCGAGGACGATCGCTCACAGAAGGCCTTCAACTTCCAGCGGGTCGGTTTCCAGGCCGACACTCCTTTCCCGGTCAAGGGCGGGAGCATCATCGCCCGGTACACTTTCCAGAAGACGGTCACCAAGAACGTGGCCAACTCCTGTGCGGAGATCGACAAGACGTTGTGCGACGGAAAGATCTCCGGTCCTTCCATCGCGTACACTCACGACACCCGGAACGATCCCATCAATCCCCGCCGCGGCACCGTGTATTCCCTGGAAACCCTGCTCTCCGCCAGCAAGCTCGGGGGTGATTCCTTCCTCAAGGGCAGGGGCTTCATCGCCCACTATGAAGAGGTTCGATCCGGCACGGTGATCGCGGGGGCGGCCCGCATCGGCCTTGCGCGAGCGTTCGGCAGGTCCACGGAGCTGCCCCTGCCCGAACGTTTCTTCGCCGGCGGCCCGTCGGTGATGCGCGCCTTCAAGACCGATGAAGTGGGGCCCGGGTACTACAACGCGGCCGGCATCTTCGTGCCCAATGGCGGCAATGCGCTCCTGGCCCTGGCCCTCGAGGTCCGGGTCGCCCTGGTCCGGTCCCTCGGCTTCCAGGTCTTCGCGGAGACGGGGAATGTCTATCCCAGCGTGAAGTCGATCGACTGGAAAGACCTTCGCGAGGTTGCGGGTATCGGTCTCACGTATCGCAGTCCCTTCGGCCCCCTCCGCCTGGACTGGGGCTTCAAGCTCGACCGAAGGCCCGGGGAATCCCTGCACGAGCTGCACCTTGGGGTGGGCTATGCGTTCTAGGCCAGCAGCGGCGATCCTGGCCCTGGCGCTCATGGCGAGTGCTTTGGGGGCTCACCGCGCCTCTGCGGGCACGATCGTCGAGCGCACCGTCGCCTTCGTGAACAAGAAGCCTGTGCTTCTCTCCGACGTCGAACTGACAAGAGCGCTCTTGAAGCTCGATGAGAAGGAAGCCACCGAGCGCGCCATCGACGAGGTCCTGATGTTCGAGGAGGCTTCGAGAATGGTGACCGAGTCGCTGCCCGAGGAGACGGTTTCGCGCGCGGTTCTCTCACTCAAGGAAAAGGCCGGCCTGGAGTTCAGCCCCGCGGCTTTGCGGCGGAAAGCCCTCGTGCAACTCGCGATCGCGAACTACATCGAGCTGCGCCTGCGCCCGCAGGTGCGCGTGGAGGATGAGGCGGTCCGCCAGACCTTCAACGACCGGGTGGCAAAAGACCCCCAGACCCCGCTGTTCGCGCTCGTGGCTGATGCCATCCGCGAGTTGCTCGAGAGCCGGGCCCTCGATCAGAAGATCGAAGAGTGGATTGCCTTGCTGCGGGGGCGCGAGGAGATCCGCAGCGTCGCGCCGCGCCCGTAGCCCGGAAGATCAGCGCCGGAACTTCAGTCGGAAGAGATCGACGAAGGCGGCGAGGCCACGCCCGAAGCTCACCCGGGTCTGCTCGTCGTTGCGCCAGGTCACCGCGACCTCCCGGATTCCGAATCCCGCCCGGCGGGCCAGCACCAACGCTTCGACGTCGAAGGCGAAACCGTCGAGCTTCGAATCGCGGAACGCGGCCTCCGCGGCTGCTTTGGAGAAGAGCTTGAAACCGCACTGCGTGTCCTTGATCCCGGGAAGGTGCAGGACGCGGACGAGGAGGTTGAAGAAGCGCCCCGAACTCTCTCTCGCGATCGACTGATGTTTTTCGACCTTGGCGCCCGTGACCGCGCGCGAGGCGATCGCGATCTCGGCTCCATCGAGGGCTCGGGTCAGGGTGTCCAGATCCTCGATGGGCGTCGACAGGTCGGCGTCCGACATCAATCGCCATTCACCCTTTGCATTCAGCATCCCATTGCGGACCGAATAGCCCTTGCCGCGGTTTCCGGGATTCCTGAGAATCCGCACTTCCGGCCCGGCCGCCTGGGCCACTTCCGCGGTGCGATCGGAGGAGCCGTCGTCGACCACCACGACCTCGAAGGTCGCGCCCCGCGCGCGCAGGAAAGGCAGCACCTTCGCGAGGGTCGAGGGGAGGCGCTTCTCCTCGTTGAACGCGGGTATGACAACGGAGAGAGAAACCGGGCCGGTCACAGTCGCGCAAGTCTCTCAAAGACTCCCGGAGGAAGACGAGTGAGGCCAAGGCTTCTGGCCGCCCTCTCGATGTCATCCCGGATGAGACCGCGAACGGCCTGGGCTTGGGACTCGCGGACGTGCCTCCTCGACTCGAGTTCCGGGCGATTCCTCGCGACGGCCTGGACAAAGGCCGCGAGCCTTTCGGTGAGGGGTTCAATCGAAAGGGTCCCGGCGGTTTCGATCGACAGTTGTTCCATGCGTGCGCGCGCCGCATCGTCGGTGAGAAGGAACTCGAGCACCGCGCCAAGCTCCCGCGCCTCGCCGGGTCCGGGATTCACCCGGGCCACCACACCTTCGGGCAGATCCTCATCGGCGCTGGATCCGGACGACACCACGGCCGCCCTTCCCGCGGCGAGGGCGCGCATCAGCACGCCCGAGGCCTCTCCCCGGCTCGGGAAGCGCAAGGCCAGGACCACGTCCGCGGCGAGCAGGGCGTCCCCAAGGGTGTGGAGGTCGACGCGCCCGAGCGCCCGCTCCCGCGTGTCCCCGGTCCCTCTCCCCGGAGCGGATCCGCCGCCCACGGTGACCAGCAAGGCGGTTTCGACGCGGGACTGAATCGATCCGACCGCGACACTTGCGACATCGAGCGATTTCGAGGTCGTTCCCAGACCGGGGGCCAGCACGATTCGATCGCGCTCATCGAACCCGAGTCGTGCTCGGGCCTCCGCCCGGCTGCGAGTGTTCGACCGGAGAAGCGCGTGATGCGGCAGATGCAGCAGGGGCGTTCCCGGAGCGCTCCTGGCCACACGCGCAGCGGTGGAGCTTGAAAGGCACACCACCCCGAGTGCCTTGGCGAGTATCTCCGCGTTGAGGGGAAACACGCTGCTCCAATGGCGGCCGCCCAGGGCCGAGGCGATGGTCCCGGCCGCTATGGAACCGGACTCACCGTGCTCGCGGCGCATCTGACGGCGGTACTCATCGAAATTGTCCGACTCGACCGCGAAAGAGAGCAGGAGCTCGTGCAGGTTCCCCTCATGCAGGACCACGACACCCGGTTTCCGGATCGCCTCTCGATAAATGGAGCCGTGCAGCGGTGAGTTGCCCACGTGGTAGAGGCGCAGCACCGTACCGTCGCTCGCGGTTTGGGGAATGACCCGGTGACGAGTGCCAAGGGCCGCGTCCACCTGATCCGGGTTTTCGGCGCACAGGGTCAGGTCGAAAATGCGGTCGAGAGTTTCGAGCTGTTCCTCGACGTAGTCGGCGATGCCCGAGGGAAGAGGTGGGAGGGGCGACCAGATCTCCAGCGGGGGTTTCACTAGCGGATCGACTCGGTGAGGGTGTCGATGACCTGGTCCCACTGAATCGGCGACACTTTCTTCCGACCGACCTCGGCCATTTCCTTGAGCCGGGCCGCCTTCGTGTTCCAGGCGCGCGTCATCGAAGCGCCCAGGGCCTGCGGGGTGGGCTCGGCGATGAACCCGCTCTCGACGGTGGCGAACTCGAGGACCCCGCCGGTGTCATCGGTGGTGATGAGCGTTTTTCCGGAAAGAAATGCTTCCAGGGTCACGTAGCCGTAGTCTTCGTTCACGGGCGCGTAGACGGCGGCCCGCGCGGTGGCGAGAAGGGTCAGCAGTTCTTCATCGGAGACGAACCCGAGGAACTCGACCCGGGCCTCGACACCGCGGGCCGCCGCCAGTTGCCGCAACGACGCTTCAAGCGGTCCGCGCCCGGCGATCTTCAGCCGCGCGTTCTTGTCCGCATGCGCGAGCGCCTCGATCAGCAGGTCCACTCGTTTGAGCCGATCGAGACGTCCCGCGAAGAGGAGAAAGTCGCCGAGCGCGTCGAACCGGTACCGTCCCGCGAGCGGCGGGGGTGGATAGAGGGGGGTCGAGTCGAGTTGATTGAACCTCCGGAGCCGGTCGGAAACCGTCCGGGAAATCGTGAACCGATCCCGGCACTCGGACAGGGCCGTGGTATCGAGAGAGTGGATCGTGGCCTTGATCTCCTCATGCTCCTTCGAGTTCGTGAAGGAGCAGTACTCGGTGCCGAAGAGGTCGTAGACCTCGCGGTGCTGGTGGAAGATCCAGGCCACCTTGCAGGAATGCTCGGCCAGGAAGGTCGGGAACTTCGTGGCGATGACCAGATCGATCTTCGCCCCGTTGCTCTCGGTGACATCGATGAGACGCCAGGCGAGAGCCTGACGCACGATCTCCTCCGGCGGGTACCACTTGAAGGGCACCTGAGCCACGTCGGCGAGATACCCGCGCCGCGCCAGTTCCCGCTGCAGGGAGAGCACGAGCATTTCGGCCCCGCCATTGATGAACGGGGCCTGCGCCGCACAAATGAGAACTCGCTTCATTGGTTAGGCGGGGGGCCCCACCAGCATGTCCCGGTCAGGCTTAGCTCCCCGTCCCCCAGGGGGAGGCTGGCGCGCCACCCCCCTCGCTGCGCCCGAGTGAATTGGGCTCCGCTCGTTCTGCGTCACCGCAGCCTTTCTTCCAAGGCGCGCAGCCTTTCTCGTATGGATCGGAGCGCCGACTCGTGGGAGACGCGGCCCTTCTCGCCTTCGCCGAGCACCACGTCGATGCGGCGTGCCAGGTCGTGCACGTGGCGCACCAGCTCGCGTTCCAGTTCGCGGTGCCGCGTGTCGATGTCGTCCATCCGCTCCCGCATGCGCGCGATCACCGCGTCGTAGTGGGTGTGGGTCGCCGCGAAGTGAGCGGCGGTCCAGGAGACAAGGGCGTTGTCCAGTTGCACCTGATCCGAGTTGAATCGCGCCTGCGCGTCGCGCTCCTTCTCCCTTCCGCCAACCAGGGAAAGGAGAGACCCCGACGAGCGCTTCGGGCTGGTCTGCCAGGAGGCGTTCACGGGCCCGAGGTCGGGTGGCGCTGGTGGATTCCATGCTGGTGTCTCGGGCGCCCGGGGTTCCTGGCGCCCGGTCTCTCTCACCGGCTCTTCAGGCCCGAGCACGCTGTCGGCGGTCCGCACCGCGGGCTCCTCGGAGGCACCTTCCGCGACACGGTCCAAGGCCTCGGCGCTCTTCCTCCGCTCGCGTTCGAATTCTTCTGGGGTCATGCAGTCCTCTTCCGAATTCTATGCGTCCGCTTTTCGGGCCACCGCGAAGACGCTCGCGCCGATGGGAAGGTTGAACACGCCGAGGAGGCCTGCTTCGATGGTGAGCAGGCCAAAGAACAGACGTTCGAAAAGGGGAGGAAGCAGAGCGACATCCGACCCGTGCCGGCTCAGCGCTCGATCGAGAAAGCGCCGCGAGAGGAGAACCGGAAAGAGCAGGGAGTTCGCGTAGGTCGAGCGAACCAGAGTGAGGCCGGTGCCTTTGAGCAGTCTCTCGAGTTCGTCGCGCGTGTAGCGATGCCTCGAATGCACGGCCTCGTCATGAGCGCCCCAGAGAATCTTGAGCGCCGGCACCTTCACCAGCATCAGGCCCCCCGGTTTGAGCACCCGCGCCAGTTCGCGTACGGCCTGAGCGTCGTCCTCGATCCACGTGTGATAGAGGACATCGAAGGAGGTCACCACATCGAAGCTCGCGGACGTGAAAGGCAGACCCAGCAGATTCCCTTGAGCGACACGGCCGCCGCGTCTTCTGGTGGTGATCACCGCGAGAGGAGAGAGATCCACGCCGTAGGTGTCGCCGAAGATCGCCAGATCCTGGAGGTTCCAGCCCGTGCCGCAGCCCGCATCGAGGATGCGGCGGCCCTCTCCACGGCCGGGCAGGAGAGGAGTCAGAAGCGCTTTGGCGATCCGACGCATGCCCGCGTACCACCACTGCACCCCTTCGAGGTCGGCCATCCGCCGGTACTCTTCCGGGTTCAATGCGTCTTCCTTTCCTGAAGCAGGCGTTCGTACTGGGCGATCACTCTCTTCGCGATGTGCGGCCAGAGGAAGGGCTCGAGAAGCTCGATCGACTCCCGGCTCATGCGGGCCATCTCGTCGGGGGCCTGCGCCATCTTCACTATCGCGGCGGAGAGCGCCTCAACGTCACCCGGGTTCACGAGGTACCCGTTCACGCCGTCCTTCACCTTGTCCGGGATGCCACCCGCGCGCGTGGCGATCACGGGAAGGCCGTGGGCCATGGCCTCGAGGGTCACCAGCGACGATCCCTCGAAACGCGTGGGATGGAGGAAGACGTCGGAGCCGGCGTAGAGAGCATGAAGGGTCTGCTCTCCCACCCGGCCGGTGAACTGGATGTGATCCTTGAGGCCCTCGGCCGCGGCCCGAAGCGACGACCGTGACGGACCTTCGCCCACCACGAGCCACCCCCAGTCCGGCGGCAAGGAAGGAGCCGCTCGCTTGAAGGCTTCGAGCGAGTCCCCGAAACCTTTGTAGGTTTCGAGCCGGCCCACGGAGATAAAGAGCGGTCGCCGCATCGACATCCAGGGCAGAACCTCGAACGTGAACGGCAGGGCGTCTGCGGGGGTGAGCGCGCGCAATTCCTCGAGGTCGACCCCGTTCGGGATCACGCGCACCCTCCCGGGGTCGACTTCGAGAAGACGAGGGACATCTTCCCTCGTCGCTTCGTCGGTGGCGATGACGCAGTCGGCGAGCTGCGCCGCTTCCTTGGAAAGCTGCTTCAGGCGACTCAGGGCCAGAGCCTTGAAACCCCGCACGTGATGTTCCTCCATCCCCTGAGGGTTCATGACCAGAGGAGCCTTAAGGGAGGGATCCTTGAGCCGCTCCCGGCCGTACCCGAGTGCGGTGAGACCCTGGGCATCCACGATGTCGATCTCACCCCTTCCCACTCTGGCCGCGACCTCGCGGCCCATGAGGATGCTGAAGGTTGGGTAGTTGAAAGTGCGATCGAGAACGCGGCCATGGGGTCCCAAGTGGAAACGCTGGTACTTGATCGTGACCACGTGGCCCGGAAACGCCTCGGGGTTCTTCCCTGGCCGGGTGAAGAGAGTGACGTCCACACCCTGGGCGCGGAGGTGTTTGGCCAGCGAGTACACCGCGCGTTCCATGCCGCCGGGTGGATGGAGCGGATGAGCGCTGCGCGAGAGAAGCGCGACCTTCACCGGACAGACCCTCGATACAACGCTTCGTAGCGCGGAATCAGGGCTTCGGGAGAAAAAGCCCGGGCCCGGGACGAGGCACCTTCCTTCAGTCGAGATCGCACCGAAGCATCATGAACGATCCGGCCGAGGGCGTCTCCCAGTTGCGCCGCGTCGTGGGCGAGCAGACCGGATGCTTCGTCTTCGATCAGCTCCGATGTCCCGCCCGTGTCCATCGCCGCGATGGGCGTGCCCAGGGCCAGGGCCTCGAGGAGCACGCGGGAGAGAGGCTCGGGCCAGGTTGAAGGGAAGACGAGAGCGTCGGCGCGCTTCATGGCGCGCAGCACGTCGTCGCGATCCGTCCAGCCCGGCAGATGAACCGCGACGGTGTGCCTCGCGGCCTGCTCGCGAATCGCACCCTCCTCCGAGCCGCTGCCCAGTATGACCAGGGGCAAGGCGGTGTTTGCCTGAACCATGGCCGGGATCAGATCGCGGGCGCCCTTGTTGGCTTCGAGTTTCCCGACGAAGAGAACGAAGCGGTCGGGGAGGGCGATCCCCGCGGTCTCGCCGGCAATCCGGTTGACCTCCTCGCCATCGACGATATTGGGCAGAACGTGGATGAAGGGAAGGCCCGCCTCTCGCAGTTCCGCGGCGATGGCGTCACTCACCGCGACGATCGCATCCGCCTCTCGCAGGGCGTTTCGCTTCGAGGACAGATCCCATTTCATGTACGGAATCGCGAGGGGTGTCGCCAGGGTTGGCAGCCGGCCGTCGATGCAGCGCCACATGCCCGCGGTCGAGCATTGGGGACACAGGCTCCCCTGCGACATGCGTGTCGACCAGAAGCAGACCGGCCAGTGATCGCGCACCGTCACCACCACCCGGGGCCGTGGTTGGAGGGCGAGGGCGCCGAGGGCGGACAACGAGTGTTGCGCATGGATGACGTCGGCGCGATTCCGCAGTTCGGAAAGAGACTTTCGAAAGATCTCCACCATGCGTCCGCGCCGAAACGGCCCCGAAATCCCCGCGAGCCGGACCACGGGGACCTCGCCCTCCGCGGCGGGCCCTTCGGCGGTAGTGACCACGGTGACCTCATGGCCCGCGCCCTTGAGGGCCAGGGCCAGAGCGCGTGTCGACCAGCCGGCGCCGCCGGCTTTGGGAGGGAAGACTTCGGTCGCGAGCGTGATCTTCATGCCACCTTCAGGCCCTCGAGGATCGACTCGATCTGCGCGGCGTGCGCTTCCCACGAAAATTGCGGGGCGCGTTCGCGCGCCCTCTTTCCCATCGCCTCGCGACGCGGACGGTCGTCCGCGAGCAACGAGATCACCCGAGCCAGATCGCTCGGATCGTTCTCCTTGAAGAAGACGCCCTCCTGACCTCCGCGCACGATGTCCTTGAGCGGCTCGATGTCGAGGGTGATGGTGGGCACGCCGCTCGCCAGCGCCTCGAAGATCTTGAGCGGCGACCAGAAGAAGCCGAGCTCCAGGGACCGCAATCGGGAACGGTCGTAGGGCGCCACCGAGATGTCGGCACTCGCCGTCACCTCCGGCATGTCCGTATAGGGGACCCGCCCGAGAAAGCGCCCGCGGAAGTCCATGGCGATACCCGCGTGGTCGCCGCCGGCCAGCACGAAGATCACATCGCTCCGATCCTTGAGCCGGCGCGCCGCGCTGAGCAGCGTCTCGACACCGTGCCAGGGCCGATGCGAACCGCTGAAGAGAACCACGCAGGTCTTCGTCGAAGCGCCCCAGCCCTGCCGTCGAGACTCGCTTCGCCGCCCCGGCTGGAAGGCTTCGACATTGGCGCCCCAGGTGACGGTGTGCGTCTTGTTCCGCGCGAACTCCGGAACGATCTCCTTGATGGGAGAGATGAGCGCCGAGGCGGAGCGGACCAAGCGTTCTCGATAGCCCCGCATGGGCCTGGTGATGAGCCACGCGTCCAGCATCGCCTTCATCGAGCCGCGATGGTCCACCAGCGGCGAATTCACCTCGAGGAGGCTCGGGATCCGAGCCTCCTCCGCCGCCAGTATCCCTTCGCCTCCGAAGTTGTAGTAGCGCTCCATCAGGACCGCGGGCTTGAGCCGGTCGATGAGCGCTGCGACTTGTGGCCGCGCGCGAAACCGGAAGAAGCGATGCGCGGGAGACCATCGAATCCGATGGATCGAATAGCCAAAGGCGGAGGTGTCGCCCAGTCCTCGGTCCTGAACCACGGCATGAACCTCGTGCCCTCGCTTCGCGAGCTCCCGCGACACCTCGTGCACATGGACGCTGCCGCCGGTCTCTCCGGGAAGCGTCTGGTCCGACGCGACGTACAGAATCCGCATCAGACGGGCGAGAGCACTCCAAAGAACGGGCCGGTTCGGACCTTTCCGAAGAGCGCCACGTCGAGCATCAGGACCTGGGTGAGGCCGCGGGCGATGAACCGGACCGAGGCCGAAGGTGCCCGCGTTCCCACGATGTGGCTGGCCGCGGGCGCGTCCTTCGCCTCGACGATCGGAGACCTCCCGGAGGCCTTCTTTCGATTCCGTTGTTCGAGAATCTTGAGGGCCAGGTCTTCCACCACCGCCTTCGCGAAGACGTTGTAGTACACGCGCTCCTGGACCTTAAGGCCGGCCGACTTCGCGATTTCGTCGAAGTGCTCGTGCGAGTTGATCGCGTTGATGTGGTCGCTCTTTCGCATGGCTTCCTTGTCGGAATCGACGAGACCCATCCGCCCGAGACGCTTCGCGAAGTTGTTCACCCCGCGCTGGAACGATGCGACCTTCGAAGATTCCATGGCGTGGGTGTAGACGAAGATCCGGCCGTCCCTGGTAACCGCCCGGCGGGCTTCGAGCAGAACCTCGCGCACCCCGGCTTCGTCGAGGTGCTCGAGCACGTCGAGCGAATAGGCCCGCGATGACCCTCCATTTCGCAAGGGAAGACGCCGGAGGTCGCCCGCCACGAGACTCACGGAATCGATCGCCGACTTCAGGAAGAAAGGCGCCATGTCAATGCCGCAGACCGAAGCACCTTCGCTTGCGAAGTGAGTCGCGAACTTGCCGGCGCCACTGCCGAGGTCGAGCACGCGGTCGCCCCGCTTCAGGCCGAGCATCCGGGAGACCATGCGCGCCTTGACTCCCGCGGAGAGAACGGGCTCGCCTTCCCGCACGCCCAAGCGCTCCTGGAACTCTTCATCCGCGTAGTGCGATACCCGGCCCACGTCGGTGCGCGGCAGGAGGTCGACATAGTCGCGCGAGGGACCGAACGGATAGCGGGTCAGGCAGCACGAGCAATAGAAGCCCTCGCCCCGATGCTCGAGGGAGCGCTTGTTCGGCCCGCCGCAGGCGCAGGCGACCCGCTCGGCGTAGGACTTCATGCAGATGTCATGACCACCGGTCTTGACCCCGCACTTATCGCACCCCGCCTTGTCCAGGCACACCGGGCAGGCGAACTGCTTCATCCAATCCGCGTGGATCATCGCTGGCCTCGAGCCAGGGCTTCGGGGTCGGTGAAGTACCGCTTCACGGTGTCGAGGATCCGCTGCGGGACGTCCGTCACCTGCCGGATGGCGATGCCGGGCCAGTCGAGTTGCTGACGATCCATGAGTTTCAAACCAAACTGCATCATGAGCGAGAGATTCCACCAGATGGCGAGAGCGACGAGGATTTTCTGAGTTCGGGGTGTCGTCGCCATCAGACCGAACGCGAAACCAATGACGAAGAGAATGGTCGAGTCGACGAACCTTCGGGAACCGAACGCCCCGGCCTGATGCCAGGAGAGGACGGCGCCGTTGATGTAGACCTGGGTGAGAAGGGCCGCGGTCACGAAGACACCCACCGCACCCAGACGGAAGACGCCGCGGAGAAGGCCAAGGAACGCGATAAGGAGAAGCGGGGTCCAGAGCAGCAGGCCGTGACCCGGATTGATCAGGACATCGAAGAAATGGGGCGAGGCGAAATCCATCTTCCGCTGCACGAGCAGGGTGGGACCAAACGAACCGTTCAAAGCCTGGTAAGCGAGGAGCTGAGGCGCGAACACAATCCCCGCGGCGCCGATCACCGCCACCCCGCGTTCGAGCGCTCGTTTCACCTCGCCCTTGATGAGCCGGAAGCCGAGGTCGAGACCGGGGGCGATCAGGAACAGCGCGCCCTGCTCGCGGATCAGCATGGCGAGGCCGGCGCTAAGACCCATGAGCACCCAGTCGAAGACACCATCCTTCTCCTTGGCTCTAAGCCAGAGGAGGAACAGAAGCGAAACCGCGAAGATCGAAGGCGCGTGGGCGAAGGCCGGGGCCACGGTCATGTAATAGAAGGCCGGGGTTCCGAACCAGATCGCGAGGACCGCGATGAGAGACAGGCCTTCGGTCACGCCCAGGTATCGCTTGAGGGTTCGGAAAGCGATGAGGAAGCCGAGGATGGCGAGGAACGACGAGCCGTAGGCCACCGCCCCGGTATAGACCGGGGAGAAACCGTCCGCCGGTCCGCGCAGAACGCCGTTCGTCACCAGGGCGTGGGCCGCGAGATAGAACGGCGACCAGACCACCGCCGATCCGATGGGCGCGAAGTTAATGGGCCGGCCCGTTTTCGGCTCGCGGCGATCCAGGAACGTCTGCTTGAACGCGAGCAGTCCTTGCGGATTCGCGTTGTAGAAGTGCTCGTACTCGTTGGTGAAGTCGAGATCGCGATCGAAGACCGCCGAGCGGAGGTGCGAGTAGTACTCGATCTCATCGGCGCCGCGGATCTTCGTGGAGACGAGGGCCAGGGTCAGGGCGCTCGAGAGCAGGAAGAAGAAGAGAGTGCCGCGACTCATGCGAGGGCTCCCAGGAAATCCTCGATCCGCTCGGCCCGCCTCGCCCAGGAATACTGAGTCGCCTTCTCGAAGGCGGCGCGGGCGAGCGCCATCTGAAGCGCATGGTCGGAGAGCACGCGATCGAGGGCCTGGCTCCAGGCCTCGACATTTCCGGGCGGCACCACGATTCCCGTGCGGCCGTCCTCCACGATCTCGCGGGACGCGTCGGTATCGGAGATGAGCAGCGGCCGTCCCGCCGCCATGGCCTCGAAGGCCTTGATGGGCGAAGTGTGCTCGGAGGTCATGGCGCTCTTCAAGAAGGGTGCGGCCACCACGGTGGCGCGGGCGAGTTCCCGGGCCACATCCTTTTGAGGTAGAGACCCCAGGAACTTGACCCGCTCTCCGAGGTTCAGAGTGCGGGCGAGATTCTGGACGCGATCGAAGTCGCTCTCGCCAGCAAGACCGCCCGCGATGACGAGTTCACCCTTCGAGAGTCGAGCGAAGGCCCGCACCAGGACATCCACGCCCTTCCAGGGATAAAGCTGGCCCGCGTAGACGATCCGGTGGTCTTCGGACGGGGGTGTGAACTCCCGGTCCTTGGGGGTGTCGCAGCCGTTCGGCACCACCGCGGTCCGCGGACGCGCGCCGAAGAGGCGCTCGAACGTGGCGAGGATTCCCTGCGTGGTCGCGATAAAGCCTCGGGCGCTCGTCCAGACTCGCCGCTCGCGATTCTCGATCCTGCATCGCTTGGTCGGGTTCGGTGCGGTCGAAAGACCATAAAGCCGATCACGCTCGTCATACATCACTGCTTCCACCGCGTGAGCCTCGTAGCTGAGGTTCGAGCAGCCGATGCGGAGAAGCAGGTCCGCGAGCTGCAGGTCGCGGGTGAGGACGAGCGCGCCGAGCTTCGACGCGCGCCGAGCCACGAGAAGGCTCTGGGTCAAATACCGGAGTCTCGGCATGAACGAAGAGTTGAGCGCATGTCCGACCGTCAACCTATCGACGTGAAGTCGCGCGGTCGGTTCGACGCCGAATTCAGGAAGGATGGCCTCGGTGGGCCGGGGATCGGAGTGACGGACGACCAGGCGCACTTCGCGTCCGCGGGTCGCAAGGGCGTGTGCCGTCTTCACCACCTGAATACCGTTCGCCCTGGGCGAGGGAAAGCGGATGTCCGAAAACACCCACAAGGCGGGCCGTGGCGTCACGGCTTCTCCAGGACGCATTCGATCTGAGACACCATGACGTCGCCCATCACCGGGATCTCGAGGAGGAACGGCCGGATGAACGGAGGGACCACTCGTTTGAAGAAGCCGGTCACGTACCGCTGCTCGGAAATCAGGCGGAAGGGGGACTTCGAAATCCACCTCGACATTCCTCGAAGCGTCACCGGGGTGAGCAGGTCATCCTCTTTTTCGCGGCCCGACTCGGCGAGCTTCACGAAGGTGTTGGCGGAGGAGCGCTCCTTGAGCAGCCACGGCGCCCTCGCGGCGAGAAACACGAAGACTCGGAACGCGAGCTTGCGGCCGAGGAAGAGGTGGATGGGAACGGGGACGCGAAGCCTCGGCAAGTGCGCTCCGGCGAGGGAAAGGGTCGGGGCGGTGGAGAGGTAGAACCGACCGCCGCGCTTCAGGACCCGCGCGCATTCGGCGATATAGGCCTGGGCCTCGGGAAGGTGCTCGACCACCGAGTGCGACAAGACCACGTCGAAGGATTCGTTCGCGTAGGGCAGGCGTAGGCCGTCGCCCTGGGTGAAAGCGACGTTCCTGATCCGCTTCTCCCGGGCGAGCTTCGTGCCCGCGTCAGAAAATCGGGGAGAGAGGTCGAGGCCCACCGCGAACGAGACCTCCTCGGCGATCGAAAGGGCCGTTCCTCCGCTGCCACAGCCCGCGTCGAGCACCCGGCCCTGGAGCTTCACCCCCGAGCGCTCCACCGACTGGATCACCTTGGAACTGCGGACGTACTCGAAGACCGCGTAGTCGTACTCGCTCCGAAAGCGAATTTCACCAGCGGCCCGAATGGCGTCGTTGTCGATCCGTCTCATCGCTGGGCTTCTTCGTATATCTGGCAATAGCGATCGACGAGGCCGCGAAGAGAGAAACGCTCGTCGATAAGCCGCGCGGTTTTTTCGCTGATGCGCCGATTTTCTCGCAAGGAGGCGGCAATTCCATCGGCGAGGGCCTGAGGCGCTTCCTTCGCCACGATCCGCAGGTCGTCCGGGAACATCTCTCCGAGCTCGAGGCCGCCCGGATTGTCGGTCGAAACCACGCGAGTGCCGCAGGCGAGGGCTTCGAGCACGACGGTCGGCGTCGCCTCGAGCCTCGAGGAGAGCACGAAGAGATCGGCGGCGGCGTGCAGCTTCGCCACTTCATGGTTCGGAACCAGGCCAAGAAAGCGAACCCGGCTCGAAATGCCCAGTTCCTGCGCGAGGGTTTCGAGGCTCGCTCGCTCTTCACCCGACCCCGCGATCACGAGTTTCGCCTTGACTTGCCCGGGATCGAGCAGGGCAAAGGCGCGGAGCAGGGTCGCGTGGTCGGCCAGAGGATGGAGCCGCTTGACGTTGAAGAGGAGGGTTTCACCCGAGCCCACAAGGGGCGCGCGCACCGCGTGCCGTTCCGGGGGGGCGAGGGGTGAGAAGAGGATGTCCACCGCCGGGTAGACGACGCTCCCTTCACCAAACGGCACGTTCAGTTCGCGGGCGCGTGCCCGCAGACCCGCGCTGTAGAAGGTCACGTGCCGGGCGTTTCGGTTGAGCGCCTTGAACGAGCGATTCCGGCCGTCGTGATGCCATATCTCCGTGCCGTAATGAGTGAGGACGTAGGGCTTGCCGTGTTTGAAGGTCAGGCGCGCCGCCACCTGGTTCATCCAGGTGTTCGAGTGGAGGTGAACCACGTCCGCAGCCGCGATCAGGGGAAGGCCCTTCCGCCTGGTTTCCAGGGCTTCAAGAAGCTGCGGGATCCGGGTCGTCCTGAACGCGGTTCGACGTTGCACGTACGCGGCATGGGCGCGCTCCGGATCCGTGGTCTTGAAGGTCAGGAACGAAACCTCATGTCCACGCCTCTCGAGTTCCACCCCGAGAACGTGCGGAAGGAGCGCGTTCGCCGCCTGATAGGGCGGCAGATGCGGCGTCACCATGAGGATTTTCAAGAGTGTTCTAGGGCTTCGGCGCATTCCCGATACGTGACGCCCCTCGCCCCGATGCGCTTCATGATGTGCTCGAACACGCGTTCGAGTCTGTCGAAGAAGCGTTCGACGTCCGCCTCGGTACGGTTGTAGGGCGATCCGCCGGGCACGAGTTCGCTCGAATGGAAGAGCATGTTGAGCGTGGGCACGCCCCGCGACACCAGGGCGGTAGCGAGCGCCTTCGCATCCTCCACACTCGAGTACGAGGGCCGCAGCCACACCGCGCGCAGGCCGAGTCGCTTCAGATAACCACGCCAGGGGATGGCCGGCAGGGACGTGAAGCGCCGCTCGAAAGCCTTGGGGAGAGCCGGAGTCGTGGCGGAGGACACGGGAATCTCGAGCACGCTCGACGTCCCGGCAGTTCGCACGTCGGCGTGATTCGGCCGGTAAGGAGAAACCGGAGCGCCCGCGAACGAGGGTCCGCCCTTGCGGGTTTCGTTGAAGAGGGGATCGACGCTGGTGTCGACCCGGTAGTGAAGCTTTTCCAGAATCCTGAGGGAACGCGCGTCGAAGCCATGACGTCCCGCGCGATAGCTCACCGGCCGAACCCCCAGCGAAGTCTCGATCGCGTCGGTCAACTCCCGCAATTGAGTTTCAAGCTGAGAATCGTCGAGCTGGCTCGGATACCGGCCGACCAGGTCTTCCTCCCGATAGGGCGGCGAACTCCACGGATGCAAATGCGCCCCAATCTCGCACCGGCCTGTGGCGCAAAGGTCGCGGAGAATCGACCGGGAAGGCTCTCGCGTTGCCATCTCGTGAGTGACCAGATACGAAGGCCGAACTCCATAGGCGTCGCACAGTGCCTGAAGACGGGGAAGGGCGCGCGCGTTCTCCACCGAGAGCCGCTTGCGGCCTTCGAGCGTCCACTGATCGTCGGCTTCGGTATCGACGCCCACCATAAAGAAGGTTCTTCCGTTCATGCGCGGTCCAAGTCTCCATCGCCGAGGAAGAGATTCCAATTCGCGAGGTTCTCGAGAACCCTCTTCGGACCTCCCAGTCCATCGGGCGTGCCGCGGTAGGCGACGCAGTACTGGACCGCGGTGGTTCCAGGCCTGAAACCATGGCGCCTGAGTGCCGCTCCCAGTCGCTCATTGAAGCAGTACGCTTCGGCTCGAACCAGGCTTTTCGCCGCAAAATCTGCGAGGGCTGCGGCAAGAAGTGCGTCCTGGGTGGCGAGGTCCGCGGTGTCGGCGAAGAAGTCGGCGATGACGCCGCGCTTGAAGGCTGGGTCACCTTCATCCCGAACCACCGCGTAGCCTGACAGCGTGCCGCTCTTGCGGGCCTCCAGGACGCGATAGTCGCGGAATGGGCACGCGAGATACTTCCATCGCAGATAACGGGCGTCACGGCGCACGCAGGAGGCGTAGGACGCACGAGCCCTGAGCCAGAGATCGTCGTATTCGTCGCTGAAGGTTCCGACCGGCCGGACGTCCACATCGCCCGTCTGGGCCGGGTTTGTGGACAGGAGGTTCAAGCCCAGTTCGAGGATGGGACCCGCCACCGATCCGGCCACCGACCCCCATTTCCTTCGCGCCACCGCGGTCGAATCCAGAATTTTCAAGAACGACGGCACCGGCCCCACATCGGTGAAGATCTTACGAAAGAGGGGGTAGGAAGAGGGTGTGAGCCCGAGAGCCAGTGCCACATCCACCTCATCGGCCCATCGGTTTGACAGGGCGATGCCGATTCCGCGGCCCTGAGCGCTCTTCCGAACGAAGTAGTCATTTCCCGCAGAAGCCTTGACCTCGCGATCTCCCCACCACATTTGAAACGGCATGGTGGCCATCTGGCCGAGCAGAGCGTCGCCTTCCTGGGCCATCCAGATCACCGGACCGTCCTCGGGAGTGTTCGGATTCTCGAAGTACTGCCAGTCGTAACGCTTCCGGCTCCTCTCCAGGTTCCCGTCACCGAAAACCTCGGCGTAGAGGGCGAATAGTTCCGGGTCATGCTCGGGGCGTCGGCGGACAATCTCAAGGCTCGTCATGCTCGTTGGGCTGGACAGGGGAGAGTAGCCGCTCGGCACTCGAATTTCGACCGATGCGGCCGAAAAATTGCTTTTGGAAAGGGGGCGCAGCGTTTGCTGCGTCCCCTTCCCGAAGCGTCCTCCTTGGAGGAGGTTCCCGACTTTACGGGAGCAGAGTTTGGTTTGGAGGGTATTTGGAGGGTAGTTACGTCTTCTGCTCCCTTAGACGAGCAACCGCCGTGCCATGGTTGCAGAAATTCTCGAAAATTTTGTTTCCGTGCCTTCCCTCACTGGATTTTGGTTCAATGTCGCGTCTTACCTAGTGAAGCCATGAAGAACTGAAAAAGCGACGTGTTCTTCGTCCCTGGAGTTCCATGGGAGCGTGGGCGTTTGGACACGGGGCTGTGAACGGACTTGTGTTGTCTTGTACACTCACGCGCTTTGGAACGTTCTTAAAGAGGTCTACGTGAAAATGAAGACGAACAAACTCGCCGGGTTCCTCGTCCTTATAGGCGCGGTTTCTCTCGCCCCCACCCAGGCGCGGGCCGACGTCAAGACCGATCAGACCATCGCCAAGGCGGAAGAGCAGTTCGCCAAGGGCAAGCCGGATGAAGCGATCAAATCGCTGGTGAAGCTTGCCGCCGGCACTCCTTCGGTGGAGGCCTACCTGGCGCTCGGGCGCCTTCAGGAGATGAACGGCAATGCGGACGACGCGGCCGCGAGCATCGCGAAAGCGGTGGATGCCTCAGCCTCCGCCACTCCCACGCTCAAGGCTCAGGCCCTTGCTGCCTCGGCCCAGCTTGCCCTGAGAAATGGCACGGGCGTGGCTGCGCTCGACATGGCGACGAAGGCGGTCGCGGTCGAGAAGAACGGCGTCTCGCTCGGGACACTCGCGTCCGCGCAGGCCCGCGTCGGCGACGCAAAAGCGGCGCATGTGACCGCCGACGCCGCGGTCGCCGCGGGGGCCACGAGTTCCGTGGCGCATGCCGGCAAAGGCGATGCTTTCACCGCCTCGGGTCAGGGCGCCGAAGCGGTCGCTTCCTACCGCAAGGCGATCGAGCTCGATCCCAAGAACGTCACCGCGCAAGTGGGTCTCGTATACGCGCTCATCGCCACGAACAAGGCTGCCGAAGCGAAGCCGATCGCGCTCAAGGCCACCGAGATGGACAAGAGTTCGGGCCCGGCCTTTGCGGCCCTCGGCTACTCCATCTCCGCGGAGAAGAAGTTCGATGGCAACGATCCCTCGTGGAGCGATGCGATCGCTCAGGCTCAACAGGGCGTGTTCCTCGCTCCCAAGAATCCCCAGGTGCAGGTCGTGGTCGCGAAACTCTTCGAGGCCCGCGGCAACTACGACCAGGCCCAGGTGGCCTACCTCGCGGCGCTCGCGGCCGATCCGGGCTATACGCCGGCGAAGAGCGCGATCATCATGAACAACTTCCGGCGTGGCGACATCGACGGCGCGCTGAAGGCCGCGGAGGAGCTCGTGAAATCGAATCCGAACAGCCCCGAGGCCAACAAGATGTACGGCGAGTTCCTCGCCCGTAAGGGACAGTACAAGGAAGCGGTTCCTCCGCTCGAGAGGGCGACCGCGGCCATGCCCACCAACGCCGACGCCTGGGCGATCCTCGCTCACTCGTACCACATGACCCGCTCGTTCGAGGATGGCAAGAACGCCTACGCCAGGGCGGTGGAGCTCAATCCCACCAACAACGAGATCAAGTCGAACTACGGCCTGCTCCTCGGCATGGCCGGAGAGCCCGACAAGGGCGCGCAGATTCTGGTGGCCCTGATCAACACTCCCGGTTACAAGAGCGCCGCCGGTTTCGCGAACTACGGCTGGGTGCTCTCGCGCGTGAAGCCACCCCGCGCCGGTGAAGCGATCGCCGCTTACAAGAAGGCGATCGAGCTCGAGCCCACCAACGCCGGCCTCTACTTCGGTATGGGCTGGGCGCAGTATTACGCTCAGAACTATCCTGAGGCCATCGCCGCTTTCGACAAGTCGGGGACGATGGACAAGGCGTACTTCGCGGAGACCCGCGGCGCGGTGGGCTGGTGCCAGTACTTCATGGCGGTGAGCGCGGACAAGGCCGCTCCGAACTTTGGAGCGACCAAGGCGGCCCTGAGTGCCGCGGAGACCGCGGGCCGTCCGGATGCGCGCCTCGCCGATGCGGTGGCGCGTTACGAGAAGGCGATCCTCGAGGGCAGGGCCGCGGAGGCTGCGGCGGCGGCGGCGGCGGCGCGAGCCGAGGCGGCGCAGGATGTGATCGACATCGGAAAGCTGACCCGACAGCTTCGGAGCGGATCGATCCAGCAGCGTGTCGATGCCGCCAATGCACTGGCGGCGGCGGGCGCCGATGCGGCTGAGGCCCTCGGGTATGCGGTTGAAACCGACTCGATCATCTCGGTTCGACAGGCGTCGGTGAACTCACTCCGCCGCATGGGACCGGCGGCCCGCAGGGCGCTGCCCGCCCTCAACCGCTACATCCGAGCGATGCCGATTCCCGATACGACCGGCGGAGCCGAAGTCATCAAACTCGAAATGATGGAATCCGACATGCGCGGAGTCATCAAGGACATCATCAACAAGCTCAAATAATCGCGGGAGCTCGGCGGCCCTGCGGCGACGGCTCGCCTACGACCGGATCCGCTCGATGATCCAGTAGGACATCGCCGCCACCGCTGCGGAAGCCGGGATGGTGAGAACCCAGGCCCAGACGATGTTGCCGGCCAGGCCCCAGTGCACCGCGGATGCGCGCTTCGTCGCGCCCACACCCATGATGGCGCCGGTGATCGTGTGCGTGGTCGACACGGGAATGCCCGCGAACGTTGCCATCCCGATGGAAATGGCCCCCGCCGTCTCCGCGCAAAACCCCCCGAGGGGCTGAAGCTTCGTAATCTTCGAACCCATGGTTTTCACGATCCGCCAGCCGCCGAACATGGTGCCAAGGCCGATGGAGGCGTGCGCCGCGAACGCGACCCAGTAGGGAATGTAGAACTCTTTCTGATACCCCGAGGCCACCAGCAGTCCCGCGATGATCCCCATCGTCTTCTGGGCGTCATTGCCTCCGTGGTTGAGCGAGAAGAACGCGGCCGAGAGCAACTGAAGCTTTCGGAAAGCCTTGTCGAGGCGGTAGGGATGCCATTTGCGGAACAGCCAGGTCACGCCCGCCATCAGGGAGAAGCCGAGCACCGCGCCGATGACGGGAGAGAGAACGATAAAGATCAGTGTCTTCGTCCATCCGCCTACGATGACGGCCGTCCAGCCGCCCTTCGCCACCGCGGCGCCCGCGTAGCCGCCGATGAGAGCATGAGATGACGACACGGGGATGCCGTAGTACCAGGTGACCAGATTCCAGAAGATCGCGCCGATCAGGCCGCCGAGTATGACTTCGGTGGTGACCACGTGGAGGTCGATCATTCCCTTCCCCATGGTTTTCGCGACGCCCAGACCGAACACGAACAGGGCCACGAAGTTGAAGAACGCGGCCCAGAGCACCGCGGCCTTGGGCGACATGACCCGGGTGGAAACCACGGTCGCGATCGAGTTCGCGGCGTCGTGAAAGCCGTTGAGAAAATCGAACACCAGGGCCATCAGGATGATGAACCCGACGAAGGAAAAGACGATATCCATGCGCTTGCCGAATCTGCTCTTCAGGCGTTAGCGAGGGTCAGGCGTTCTTGAGGACGACGTTGCTGATCGCGTGGGTGTATTCCTTGCACGCGTCGCAGGCGCTCTCCAGTCCTTCGTAGACTTCTTTCCACTTCATGATTTCTATGGGATTGCCGCCCTTCTTGAAGAGCTCTCCGATGACGAAGGTGTAGAGCGCGTCCGCCTGGTTCTCCAGTTCAGAAATCCGGACCGTGCCGGCCTGGATCTTCTGCTCGTTCGAGAGGTCCCAGATGAGCGCGGTGATCCGGTCGACCTCGTCCGCCATCTCCTTCAGGATGAACGCGAACTGGCGGAGCGCGGCCGGCGACTCGCCGAGCTCGAACACCACGAACGACTGGGCCACGCCCTCGACGTAATCGAGGATGTCGTCGAGGGCCGTCGCGATCTGCCGCAGGTCGTCGCGATCGAAGGGCGTGATGAAGGTCGAATTCAAGGCCATGAAGATCTGCTTGGTGATCGCGTCACCCTCGTGCTCGATGGCCTTCAACTCCACCACGCGGACGCTTCGGTCCTCGAGCGAAGTGCTGGCAGCGATAGTTTCGAATACCCGCATCGCCTTGACCAGGTTCTTGGTGTCCTGGCCGAGCAGCTCGTGGAAGCGTTCCTCCTTGGGCATCAGGAGGCGAACAAAAGAGTCGAATTTCACAGGGACAGACCTCGCGGTGACATTTCGGCGGCGAGCATATCAGCCCGTTTGGCGGACTTCTGTGCGCTGACGAACCTCTAGTTCGCCGGCGGAAGATGCGTCTCGAACCTTGAACCCTGGCCCGGTTCGCTCGCCACGCTCACCGAGGCTCCCATGCTCTCGGCCAGATGCTTGACGATGGAAAGGCCCAGGCCGGTACCGCCCAGTTCCCGGCTGCGCGCGGTGTCGACACGATAAAAACGCTCGAAGAGACGAGGCAGATGCTCCGGGCCGATGCCGGGGCCGCTGTCTTCCACCGAGACCACGACACCCGCTCCCTCCGGCGCCACTCGCACGGTCACGCGTCCGCCGTCCGGCGTGTACTTGAGTGCGTTGTCGACGAGATGCTCGAGGATGCGCCGCAAGCGGTCCCCATCGCCCGGGACCGCGGCGGTGGGGGCCTGCACGGAGTCGAGGGTGATCGACTTCCGGGCCGCGATCTCCGCGAACGACGCGACCACGTCGGTCGCCACCGCCCCGCAATCCAGGGGCTCGAGCGAGGGAGGCTGCGCGCCCGACTCCAGCCGTGACAGCGCGAGCAGATCGTCCACCAGCGAGGCCATGCGGTCGGCGTTGGCGCGGATTCTCGACAGGAACCGTTTCGCGGTTTCCGGCTCCTCGAGACCGCCGTCCTCGAGCGCTTCCACGAAACCGCGGATAGAGGTGAGGGGCGTGCGGAGCTCGTGCGAGGCGTTGGCCACGAAGTCGCGCCGGATCCGGTCCACGCGCCGGCGCTCGCTCACATCGTTGAACGTGATCACCGCGCCGTGGGGCTCGCCGGGCGAGGCGGGAAAGGGAACGCCCACCAGGACGAAGGAGCGACCACTTCCGGCGAGATCGATCTCCGCGGTCCGGCGCTGCCCGGAGGTCAGCACCTGATCGATCAGGGCTCCGATCTCGGCCTGTCGGAAGACCTCCAGGTAGTGGGTGCCGGTGGCTCCCGCGAGGTTGTGGGACCGGGCCAGCGCGTCGTTCGCAAGGAGCACGATGCCCTTGTGATCAACCGCGAGCAGACCGTCTTCCATGGCCGCCAGGACCGCGGAGAAGCGCGCCCGCTCCCTGGTCGCGGCCGCGAACTGCTCCTGAATTCCAAACGCCGCCTGATTGAGCACGCGCGCGAGCTGGCCGAACTCGTCGTCCCGATCCTCGCGGATACGCTTGCCGAGATCGCCGCGGGCCATGGCCTGCGCTCCTTCGAGCACGCGCCTCATCGGTTCGGCGAGGGGCCTCGAGAGCCACCAGGCGAGACCGCTCGCGAGGACCAGAACGCTGAGCAGGGCGAGACTCAGGGAGCGCTGAAGCTGAGACACGCGCATTTCGATGCGGGCCAGGGACAAGGACGCCCGGGCCACCCCGAGCAAACGTCCTTCGTGACGGATCTGAACCGCGACGTAAAGCTGCCTTTCGTGGGTAGTGTTCGAAAGACGCTCGTTCGTTCCCTCGCCGAGCGAGAGGGCATCGCGAACTTCGGGACGGCCCGCGTGGTTCTCGATGGCCTGCAGGGCCTCGCCGGAAGCGCTCGTATCGCCGAGGACGGTGCCGTTCATGGACACCACGGTGAGCCGCGTCTGGGTCGATCGACCCGCCCGATCCACCAGATCGTCCACCCAATCCCCGGGTCCCTGGACGCTCCACGGAACCGAGAGAGCCTCGGCAAGGATGCGGGCCTCCGCGCGCAGCCGTTCCTGCGTCTCCGCTCGCGTATCCGCGCTCAGGACGCGGCCTTGCACGAACAGGACCACGATCAAAGCAGCCGCGGCCGTGAAAATCCCGGCCAGAGCCAGCCGGCGACGGAAGCTGGACACGCCTACTCGCCCTCGCCCGCCTCGGCCAGCCGGTAGCCGATCGGCTTCACCGAGGCGATGCGTGCGGCGATGGCCGGCAGTTTCTCCCGCAATCGCCTGATGTGGACGTCGATCGTCCGCATGCCCTCAATATAACTGTAGCCCCAGATGTCCTCGAGCAGCCGGTCTCGTGACAGCACGCGGCCCTTGGCGTCCGCCAGAGCCACCAGCAGGGAAAACTCCTTCGCGGTCAGGTGGACTATCTTTCCGCCCTCGGTTACCGTATGACGCGCGCGGTCGATCCGAACCGGCCCGATGGCGATCGCATCGTCGGTCGAATCGCTCCGGTCTATGCGACGAAGAATCGCCCTTACCCGCGCCGCGAATTCCTTGGGAGAGAAGGGCTTCACGATGTAATCGTCGGCCCCGATCTCGAGGCCCACGATGCGATCGGTTTCCTCGCTGCGAGCGGTCACGATGACCACCGGAACATTCTTCAGCTTCGGGGTGGCGCGAATCTGGGTAAGGACGCTGAGACCGTCCTTGCCCGGGAGTTGAAGATCCAGAACCACCAGCCGGTAGGTCTCGGCTCCGAGCTTCGAGAGCGCCTCGAGGCCGTCGCGAGCGACATCGCACCGCCACCCGTCGCGCTCCAGATAGTGCGTGATCAGGGTGGCGATGTCGGAATCGTCTTCAACGACGAGTGCGCGGGCCATCTTCATCAATCTTAGGAGCTTTGTTCACTCGACCGCGTTTCCCGGAATCTGCGGGACATCGTGCCTCACCATGCCGGTCTCATGTGACGCCGGTGCGACATTCATTTTCCCGGACCTTATTCGGGTCGTCACTCGGTCGTCACCGGGGCGCGGGAATATCCGGGCAACAAACCTCCTCCTCGCCGGTCGATCCCGGTTCGGCCGCAACACCACCTTGAAAGTCCGCCGATTTAACTTGAAGGACGCACGACCGTCTCGCTAGAGTCGCCTCAACGTCACACAACGCGGGGAGGAAAGTATGAGAACAGTTCTGCGCTCGTCTGTTTTGGTGGCTTTGATGGCGACATGGGCGTCCGCCCAGACCCAGATCACCACCGGTGTCATCCAGGGGACCATCGTCGATCCGCAGGGGGCCCTGGTCCAGGGCGCCGCGATCGAGGCCAGGAATGTCGACACCAATCTGAGCCGCGCCCTGACCACCGGGCCCGACGGACGATTCGTCTTCCTGCAGCTCACGTCGGGCCGCTATCTGGTGACGGTGAAGAAGACCGGCTTCGCCACCGTCGTCCAGGAGAATGTCGTCCTGACCGTCGGCCAGGCCATCAACCTGAATCTCACCATGAAGGTCTCGTCGGTGGACGAGACCGTGACCGTGACCGCCACCGCGATCGTCGACACCTCCCGCAGCGAGGCGAGCACCACGCTGTCCGAAGCCACCATCAGCACCACTCCGGTTCTCGGTCGAAAGTTCGAGGACCTGTTGACCATGACCCCGGGGGTGAGCGTCGTGCAAGGGCCCGACGGCGACGAGATCACCTTTGCGGGACAGCGCGGTGTCTTCAACAACATCAGCCTCGATGGAGGCGATTACAACAACGGTTTCTTCGGCGAACAGATGGGCGGCCAGAGAGCAGCCGTCGATATCACCCTTGATGCGGTGAAGGAGTTCCAGGTGGTGGCCAGCGGCGCCAATGCCGAGTTCGGCAGGACGGCCGGCGGCGTGGTCAACGTCATCACCAAGTCGGGAACCAACGAGATAAAGGGGAGCCTGTTCCACTACCAGCGCCTCGAAGGCCTGACCTCGAACACCTCCGATGGCAAACCCCTCAAGGACTTTCATCGCGAACAGTTCGGTGGAACTATTGGCGGCCCGATCGTGAAGGACAAGGCCTTCTTCTTCCTGGCCCTTGAAGGCATCCGCGAGAATCTTCAGCGCCCGAACCTCTCCGAGGCGATTGGGACGCCCTGCTCGGTCGGAGCGCCCACCATCACCGCGAACGAGTCGCTCATCAACTCAAGTCCCGATTGCCAGCGCGTCGCCCTTTTGAACTTCATGAAGACTTCCCGAGGCCAGGATGACGGGCAACCGGTGAATCACAAGATCAACAACAATGCCCTCCTGGCCAAACTCGACTGGGCGCTCAACTCCAAGAACAATCTGGCGGTGTCGCTCAACTACAACCGGTCGAAGAACGAGAACCAGACCTTCGATGTCTCCACCTACGGCAATTCCGCCAACGGCACCGAGGGGCCCTCCAAGATCAGCGTCGCAAACCTCAACCTCTTCACCACGGTTTCGACCTCCAAGCTCAACGAGTTTCACCTCACCTACTCGCGCGAAGACCGGCCGCGGTCGGCGACCGCATCCAACACTCCCGCCGACACCGCGATGGGGTTTGGCACGACCTTTCGCTTCGGCAACCCGTTCTTCCTCGCTCCCACCGTAGACGAACACATCAAGCGGTTCCAGATCAAGGACAACTTCTCGGTCGTTAGCGGCAAGCACACCATCAAGTTCGGCGCCGAGTGGCTCCACACGAACAACGCCCAGGTCTTTCGCGGGTTCTTCAAGGGCCGCTACATTTTCGACAGCGTCACCGGCTTCCTCCGCTATGCCTCTCCGGCGGCTCCCGGGGGCTACGGACCCCGGACCCTCTCCTGCTCCAATGGGACCTACGTCACCTATCCGGCCTCTTGCCCCGCGGGCTCCACCACCACCGGGGGGCCGCTCCTCTTCTATCTCCAGAGCAGCGACAACCGGGGGCTGCCCACCGACGCGGCGGGCGCTTCCGACATCAACAATGAGGAGTTCTCCGCGTTCATTCAGGACAAGTGGCAGGCCACGCCCAAGCTGACCTTGAGCTATGGCATCCGCTGGGATGCCCAGTACATGCCGGCAACCGTCGACCCCAAGACCACCGCTTACGCCTCCTTGCTCAATAATCCAAAATTCCCTTCAGACGGCACGATCCCCGACCAGACCAAGGAGTTCCAGCCGCGTCTCGGTCTGGCCTGGGACGCCAAGGGAAACGGGAAGTCAGTGGTCAGGGCGAGCGGCGGCATTTTCTACGCCCGCCAGAACATGCTGACCCAGGTGGGCGCCGTGACCACCAACGGCCTGCAGCAGAAGAGCGATTTCACCAGCAGTGCCTTGATCTCCGCCTTCGGGGCGCCCACCCCCACCTGGCCGAACATCCTTCCCCCCTCTCCCGTGCCCGCGGGAACGTTTCCCCTCTTTACCGGAATCCGGGTCTTCGACCGCGACTACAAGAACCCGCGCATCTACACCTTCAACGCCGCCTATGAACAGGAACTGGCTCCGGACTGGTCGGCCTACATCGACTTCACCTATTCGAAGGGCACCCAGCTCACTCGCTTCCTCAACTACAACGTTCACGGAACCGGCGTGGCCGCCCAGCAGCCAACGACGCGGGACGCCACCAGCTACACCGGGGCGAATCCGTTCGAGCCTCAGTTCGGCGACGTGTTCGTGATCAACAGCCGAGGCAAGAGCGAATACAAAGGAGCCACGATCGGCATCAAGAAGCGCTTCTCGCACAAGTATCAGCTCGAAGCCAACTATGTTCTCTCAAAGGACGAGGACGACGATTCCAACGAGCGCGATCCCTTCACCGAGCGCACCTTCAATTTCTACGACCTGTCTAAGGACTACGGTCCTTCTGATCGCGACATCCGGCACAAATTCAACATGTTCTTGTCCGGCGAATTGCCCGGCGGCCTTCAGGGGAACGCCCGCATTCAGGCGCGCTCTGCCCAGCCGATTACCACCTCGCCGCGGGTTTCGAACGGGACGGACCGGGGCCGGAACTGGGACCGCAAGGACAACAAGTACTTCTCCCTGGATTGGCGCCTCCAGCGGCCGTTCAAGATCGGGAAGAGGTCGACCCTGATCCCGGTGTTCGAGATGTTCAACGCCTTCAACAACGCGAACAACATCAACAGCCTGTCCACCCCGGGGCTCTTCAACTTCGACGGCTTCCTCAGGCTTGGCGTTGGAGATCCGCGACAAGTTCAGCTCGCTCTCAAGCTGACCTTCTAGTCCCCGGAGCGCAAGGGCTCTTTCGACGCGGCAAGCCGTGAGGGCCCGAGCGCTCCCCACCGTTCGCATGAAGAGTCGCGCTTCCGGAAGGAGTGCGATCGTTCTTTTCATGGAATTAACGCCCCCGACCCGCGACCTTCTCTTCGGATCCTTAGCGTTCCTCCAGATTGACCAGCAGAACCAAGGAACGAATGAACCAATCCGAAGCGATTGAATCCGCCCATCGTGGCAGCGAGGTCCCTCCGGAAAAGACCCGCGCCGCGGAATCGCGCCGAAGGATTGTGATCATCGAGGACGACCGCGACATCGCGGACGCCATAAGTTACGCGCTCGACCGTGCCGGCTTCAACGTAAGGATCGCGCGTACCGGAGAGGAAGGACTGGACGCGGTGCGCAAGGGAGCCGATCTGGTCCTTCTGGATCTCAACCTGCCCGGCATGGACGGCATGGAGGTCTGTCGGATGCTCCGCCGTCAGCCGGGCTCGACCCACACCCCGATTCTCATCGTCTCCGCGCGCGGCGAGGAGGTTGATCGAGTTCTTGGCCTCGAGATGGGCGCGGATGACTATCTGGTCAAGCCCTTCTCGATGAAGGAACTCGTCGCCCGCTGCAAGGTCGGACTCCGGCGGCTGGAGGCGCAGATCGACGGCCCCGCGGGTTACCGTGACGAGAATTTCGAGATCGAGTTCGACGCGTATGTCCTGCGTTACAAGGGCGAGGAGATTCGTCTGACCCACAAGGAGTTCGAACTCGTGCGCTACATGGTCGAACGCGCGGGCCGGGTTCTGACCCGCGAGCGGCTGCTTGACCGGGTGTGGGGCCATGACACCGAGGTGGACGCTCGAAGCATCGACGCGCACGTCCGAAGGCTGCGAGCCAAGCTCGGGCCCGCCCGGCGCCACGTGGAGACGGTCGTGGGAATTGGCTACCGTTTCGTCCGGTAGACCGCGACACCGACGAGTTCAACTCGCGCCATATCTTCGCCTTATGCTTGCTTCAAGGAGATCTCACCTGATGAGAGCCAAAGGTTTGACGGGCGCCCTTGCCTTAGCCGGAGCGGTGCTACTGAGCTTGGCGGTCGCCACCGGCGCGTGGGCCCAGACAATGTTCTATCAGGAAGTCCAGAAGAACGGTCGCATTTACGTCTTTGCCCTGATGAAGGAATTCGATGCCTTCGACAAGTCGGGCGAGATGGGGAAGTCGATCACGCGCCTCGGCTATGGCCCGGCCGGCGAAACCGTGGTCTTCGACAGTGAAGATGCGATCAACTACTACAACTTCAAACACGACAAGCCCGGCGAGGTATTCCTGAAGCCCGCGGAGCCGCCGAAGCCCAGGGAAGAGGCGTTCGTCAAGGTCGGGGTTACGATCTTCGCGGATTACATCTACCAGGACGCGCCCCAGATCACGGACACGGACAAGAACGCGGTCAACCTGAGCAGTTTCGAGATCCGCCGGGCGTATATCAACGTCACCGGCAACATCTCCGACTGGGTCAGCTACCGGATCACTCCTGACGTCGGGGCGCGTTTGGCGACCACCGCCGCCAGCACCAACCTGGACGGAAGCGCGCTCTTCCGACTGAAGTACGCCTTCGGTCAGGTGAACTTCGACAAGGTCGCGACTCACGGGACCTGGGTGCGCATTGGCCAACAGCAGACGCCGTTCTTCGACTTCGCGGACGGAATCTACCGCTACCGCTTCCAGGGGACGATCTTCGAAGAGCGCGAGGGCTATTTGAGTTCTTCGGATGTCGGGATCTCCGGCCGCTTTGTGTTCCCGAGGGATTATGGCGAGGTCCACGTCGGCTACTACAACGGCGACACCTATACGAAGGCCGAGACGAACGACCAGAAGGCCTTCCAGATCCGCGGCACACTCCGCCCGTTTCCCAAAAGCGATACCTTCAAGGGGCTCCGCCTCACCGCCTTCTACGACCACGACTCCCCGATCAGGAACGGGGCACGCGGTCGCTTCATCGCCATGGGCACCTTCGAACACAAGTACTTGAACCTGGGACTCGACTACCTCGAGGCCAGGGACCAATCGAGCCCGGCGAAGGCCAGGGTCAAGTCCAGCGGTTGGACGGTTTGGGCCACTCCGCGGACGCTCGCGGGCTTCGAGGCGATCGTCCGCTACGACCACCTCAAGCCGAACACGAGCGTGGACGCGGTGAAGAGTCGCATTCTGGGGGGCCTTTCATACTGGCTCAAGGTCAAGTCTCCCCTCGCCGCCGCGGTCCTGGTCGATTATGAGAAGGTGAATTACGACACCCTGCTCGCGAAGGCCAACGAGAAGCGGTTCGAGATCAAAACCCTGTTCACCTTCTAAGTCCATTTCCTACGGTGACTCCTCTCATGAGCCAGACCCTCCGTATTGCCGCCGCGGTCCTCTTGCTTGTCGCAACTTCCCAGGCCCAACCGGTTGGCATGGACCCCGCGGGGTGTCGATCCGGGCCCTGTTGTCGGTTCGCGGGAACCGCTTGAGTCGTTCCACCGACCCCTCAGGAGTGGCCATGAAGCGCGTCGTCTTTGCTTGCGTGCACAATGCCGGCCGTTCCCAGATGGCGGCGGCCTGGTTCAACCGGATTGCCGACCCCGAGAAAGCTCGCGCGATCTCGGCCGGCACCCAGCCTTCGGACCACGTTCACCCCGTGGTCGTCGATGCGATGAAAGAAAAGGGCATCGATCTCTCGAAGGCTGAGCCGCAGAAGTTGACCATGGAACTGGCGGGAGATGCCGCGTTTCTGGTCACCATGGGCTGCGGCGAGAGCTGCCCCCACCTGCCCGGCGTTCCCATCCGCGACTGGCCACTGCCCGACCCGAAGGGGCAGGGCCTCGAGTCCGTGCGACGCATCCGAGACGATGTCGAGTCTCGAGTCCGCTCCTTTGTAACCGAGAACGACTGGGCCTGATGTGC
>JANMVV010000457.1:0-5017 GCA_031392925.1 Vicinamibacteria bacterium | reverse complement strand
ATACGCGTCGCTGTCCTATCTCCGCCGGCTTTCCGTCGACATGGTGAAGATCGACAAATCGTTCATCGCCGGGGTGGGGGAAAGCCCCGCCGATTCGGCGATCGTTCTCGGCATCATGGGCATGGCCCATGGCCTCAACCTCCTGGCCCTCGCGGAAGGCGTTGAGACGGAGGCGCAGCGCGACTTCCTGGAAGTCGCGGGCTGCGACATCGCGCAGGGGTACCTGCTCGGTCATCCTCTCCCGATCGACGACCTGGGCTTGTAGCCTTTGCCCGGATCATCGATGGCCCGCCCGCGGCGCCGACGGTCAGAGAATGTTCGCCTTCTTGATATCCTTATGTTTCGACCTTCCTGCGCCCGTCGAACTTCTCGAGGCAGGGCCTCGTTGGGAGAATGAACCATGAACCCGCGCCGTCTGCTCCTGTTGGCCCCGATCCTCACCGCGCTGGCGGCCGCGCCCGTCGCGCCGGCGGACGGGGCAGGCGCCGTGATCGACTCCGTACTTTCGGCCTACGGGGGTTGGACGAAGCTCTCGGCGATCAAGGGATATCGGGCGCAGGGCACCGTCCTGACCGGGCACCAGGAATCCGAAAGGCCCACACACCGGCTGTTCGAGCGCCCCTTCCGTTTGAAGGTGGTCATCGAGCATCCCGGTCGCCACGAGGTCCGGCTTCTCGACGGGGCGAAGGGATGGAGAACCGGATCGGGCGCAGCCCTCGTCGAGGCCGAGGGCGTGATGCTGGATTCGATGGTTCTACAAGCGGCCCGCGCCGACCTGCCCTGGATTCTGGCGGAGCGCCGCGACGTGGCGAAACTCGGTGACACTCTATCGGTGCTCGGCCGGAGCCTCACCAGCGTGATCGTGCCGTTGGGCGAGGGCCTTACTCTGACCGCCTTCGTGGATCCGACCACGCATCTCATCGACCGCGTCATCACTCAACTCGATCGTCCGGCCATGACCACGGGCTTCGAGGCGCGCTTCTCGGACTTCCGCGAAGTCGAGGGTGTGCTCTTCCCGTTCCGTGAGGAGAACTACGCTTCCGGGACCCATACCGCCTCGACCCAGATCGTGAAGCTGACCCTGAATCCCAAGACCACGGAGGCCGATTTCCGCCCATGACCCGCCAACAGACCCCCCCGTGGATTGCCGCCGCCGGAGTCGCCCTCGCCCTGGGGCTGCTCACCGCCTGCGCGGCCGCCAAGGTCCGCATCAACTACGCCGAGTACGTGTGGCCGCCCCCGCCGGACGAAGCGCGGATCCGCCTCGATGACATCATCTGGGGCCGCGGAGACGTGCTGGCGAAATCCGGACTGCAACGAGCGCTGCTGGGGTCCGCTCCCCAGAATCCGTATCAGTGGTTCAAGCGGCCTTTCGGCGTCGACTTCGATTCCCAGGGGAGGATTCTGGTCACGGACTCGGGCCTCGGCTGCCTCTTCCGCTTCGACCGCGCCACCCGCCGGGCGGACGTTTTCGGCACCAAGGGCGCCGTGACGCTACGAACCCCGCTGGGGTTGGGCGTGGGCCCCGACGATACGATCTACGTGGCCGACATCGGCCTCAAGAAAGTCGTGGCGCTCGACAGTGAAGGCAAGATTCGGGCGGTATACGGCAAGGAGGGAGAACTGGAGAACCCCACGGATGCGGCGGTTTCCGCCGACGGTGCCAGGCTCTACGTCGCCGACTCCAAGGCTCACCGGATCGTGGTCTTCGACGTCAAGACCGGCCAAACCGTGAAGACCTTCGGCAAGCGGGGCGGGGCGGAGGGCGAGTTTGCTTTTCCGAGCGCTCTCGCCATCGACCGGGACGGCAACCTGCTGGTGGTCGACCAGATCAACACGCGCATCCAGGTCTTTTCCGCGGATGGTGAATTCGTGCAAACCTTCGGAGAGCAGGGGGTCGGCTTCGGCAACTTCGTGCGGCCGAAGGATGTGGCGGTCGACGAGGCAGGCCTGATTTATGCGACCGACGGCGCGTTCAGCAACGTCCAGATCTTCAACGAGGACTTCGACCTGCTCACGTTCGTAGGCACGGGCGGGCCCAACCCGGGGCAGTTCCAGGGCGCCGCCGGAGTGGCCGCGCGAGGCGACCGGTTCGCGGTGGTGGATCAGCTCGGCAATCGCGTGCAGGTGTTTCGCTTCATAGGACCCAAGACCAGCGATGCCTCATCTGGACCCGCCTCGCCGCGCCTGGCGACCTCTGGCGCGCACTGAGCCCCGGCCCCGTCGAAGCGGCCGAAGCCACCGATCAGTGGAGCAGTACGCCCCAGTCGGTGGTGCGCAGGATCTCGGCTCGCACCCGCTCCTTGAGCCAGTTGTCGGCCACGTCGATCGGATTGAAGTCGTCGGTCAGGACCATGGCTCTCGTGTCCGGAGGCAACCGGTATGGTTCGCCCAGGAAGCGCTGCACCATCAGCCGCGCCAGGGTGTGGACGGGGAAGCCGCTCACTTTCGAGGCGTCGAAGGGAAGGGGCGGCCCGTTGTGCGCGACCAGCACCACGTTGCCGAAGGCGTCCGCGAGTGGTTGCCCAGCGCGCCCGCGAGATTCACCACCAGCAAGCCTCCGTCCGCGAGGCGTGAGCGGACCAGGCGGAGCGCCTCCAGGCTCAGCAGATGTGACGGTGTCGTGTCTCCAGTGAACACGTCGAGAATCACGTAGTCGTAGCGGCGACCGGGTTGCGAGAGGTAGTAGCGCGCGTCGGCCAGCACCACGTCGCCGGTTGGCTTGAAGCCAAAATGCTCGCGGGCCACGCGCACCACATCGGGATTGATGTCCACCACGTCGGTCCGCACACCCCGTTCGCCGTACCAGGCCGGCACGAGGCCCGCGCCCAACCCGATCACCAGGCAGGAGCGGCCGCGGTCGTTCATTCCGTAGGGCAGGTGCTCCAGGAAGTAGGCGAACTCGTAGATCGATAGCCCGCTCGACACGTCGATCCCGCCCTGGACCAGACCGTCGATGACCAGTTCGCTGGTGCGCGAAGCACCGTAGGAGTACTCGAGGACCTGCACCGTGCCGTAGAAGCTCTGATGTCGCGCCACCTCGGTGACCGTGGTCCCATTGTCCATCACCCGGGAGATCAGGTCCTCGTTGGACGTAGCCAGAAAGGGCAGCAGCAGCACCGCCATGCCCAGGGACTTCCTCCGGAAGACCGCCAAGTACAGGGCGGCCAGAGCCAGCAGCGATGCCCCCGCCAGCACGAAGATCCGCGAAACCGGGACGTGGCCAATCAGCACGTCTCCGGTGGCGAGGGTGCCGACGAAGCTGCCCAGGGTGGAGACGGCCGAAAGCAGCCCGACCGTTCTGCCGAGAAGGCGCAATTCTGTCGCGGCCAGCCGGACCACGAAAGGCGGGACGCAGCCGAGGAGAAAGAGGCCCGGACCGAAGAGGGCCAGAGACCCGGCCAGGGCGCGCCCGAGCGGAGACCCCAGGGCACGACGGCCTGCAGGACGGGCGCCTTGAGAAGAGGAACCGCAAGCAGAGCCGCGCCCGACAGGCCCACCAAGGAATAAAGAACTTCGGGCCTGGGACTTCGGTCGGCGAGCAGTCCCCCCGCTGCGTAGCCCATCCCCAGCGATATCAGAGTGACGGCGATGAGCGAGGTCCAAACGAAGAGGCTGACCCCGAAAAAGGGTCCGATCACCCGGGATCCCACGACCTCAACGACCATCACGATGGCGCCGCAGACCGCCGCGCCCTTCACCTGTGATGTGGCCTGACCGCAAGACACGAGAGGTGGGGTGGACTCATCGCCTGATCGTCTTGGAGCGTTTATGGCTTCGGTGATGCATTCGCATTAGAGCGAGGCTATTTGGCTCATTTCGCCTTCGTGAGCGCGCGGCTACTCTCCCCCCAGCGTGTTTGAAACAGCCTCCTAGGATTCAGCGTTTTGGGGAGGTGACAGTTGATGGGCTCAGGGTCGAAGCGCGTGGTCTGTCTTGCTGCACGGTTCGACCTATACATATATGTAGGATAAATGGCCAAGGAATTACCCTACCGGCCGAAAAGGAGAATGTGAGATGGCAACCCATATGAGATCAATTCCGATGGCCGCCTTGGCGGTGGTTGGGTTATTTGCCGTTCCCCTGCACGCTCAGAGCGTGGTAGGGAGCGAGCACGATCTTCGTGCGACCGGCGGCGGCACCGCCATCGGCACCGGTCTGGTGCAGGTGTGCGTGACCTGCCATACGCCGCACCAGGCAACAACCGCCGCGGCTCAGACGCCGCTTTGGAACCACACGGCCTCCACGTTCGGCGGCAACTATGGCGTCTACACGAGTTCGACCATGCAGGCCAGCCCCACGAACTGGGGGGCCGGCGCCATCGGCTCGCAGAATACCTCGCAGCTCTGCATGGGTTGCCACGATGGGACGGTCAGCGTCCTCAGCATGTATAAGCAGCCGAATCTTGGCGGCACACCCACCGCGGCCGCGCTTGCGGGCTTTACCGCTGGTGCTATGAACAACACCAACATGTCCTATGTCGGCACGAGCCTGACCGACGATCACCCGGTGAACTTCACCTATAACGCGGCTCTTGCCACTTCCGACGGCGGCCTCACGTCGCCGAGCTCTGCCACCTGCGTCACCGCGGGTCCCTCCTGTCAGGTTCCCCTGTTCCCGAGCGGCGGCCTCACCGCCACGGTCCAGTGCGCGTCGTGCCATGATCCGCACAACCCGACGAACCAGCCCTTCCTCCGCGTCAGCAATGCCGCGAGCGCCCTCTGCCTGACTTGTCACATTAAGTAAGGCACGCGGAGCCGAGGACTGACACTCGGATTTCGCCGAAGCGCGGGGGCTGTTCACGCCCCCGCCTTCGTTTTCACGAGGGAGTAAACACGCCTTGGGCAACGGCGCCGGCTTCCGCGCGATCATCCGCATGGGCATCCTGCTTGCCCTCCTCACGGGCGATGAATCGCCTGCGTCTGCTCAGAGCTTCGGGCAGTGGACATGGGAGGCCTCGGCGGGCGTCCGGCGCTGGGCTTACCGTAATTCTCTCGGTGGCCCGTCCATCAGTTCT
>JANMVV010000432.1:0-2932 GCA_031392925.1 Vicinamibacteria bacterium | reverse complement strand
GAGGCAAAGGGTGGAGAGCTTGGGCGGTGACGATCTTCTCGACTATCAGATCGGCCATGGCTCTTGCGCCCTCTTCGATAGCTCTCTCCAGTCGGATCGTCGGGCTCAGGGTCATCGCTGCGATTGTCGCTCCGGGGAATGCCAGTCCAGCCGCGCCGGTCGAATCGGAAAGGCCGTGTTGAAAAAGCAGAGGCCTCGCCCTATGACGCGCTGCTCGGGGCCTCTTCGATCCTTAGGTGTTTTCCGAATTCCGAGAAAGACTTGGCATGCCTGAGCCGAACGAGCCCCAATGGGGAGAAGTATGGGTTGGCCTGAACTCCCGCGGCGTGAAAGAAAGGATCCAGTAGTTCCTTGATCGCCGTACCCCAGGACTCAGGACCCGATTCCAGATCAAAGGTCTCAACTTCACTCTCGTAGAGACCCGGCGGCACCTTCCGGGCCTCGAACAACCCCGGGTCGAGTTTCCACGGCCTCGGTCGATTCATGATGTAGCGAAGCCGGACATCACCGAGATAGCCAGCGGTCCGCAGCACCGATCGCGCCAGAACCATTACCGGCAGAGTATTCATCACGATCTCCATCGACGCGATCGGCTGACTCTTGCCATCCGGTGGTTCGAGTCTCACTCTGCTCCAGTGGATAAGGCCACTTTTGAGGATGGCCAGGTACAGCGAACTGGGCCACCCCGGCGCTGGCGCGCCAGACTCGTAACGAAATCCGTCATGCACAATTCCAAGTTCACTCACCACGTCCCTCAGCTCGAACTCCCCAAGCGCGCCCCTGTAGAGATCCAGACCAAGCGTGGGAGAGCGCCGCGGATCGACCAGATTTCGCCGAGAGTGAACTGGCACGACAAAGAACGAGCAGTCCACGTCGCCGCGCTTGCGCCGCTCAGCACCCATCGTGGCTTCGACTCGCGCATCCAGAGAGGCCCTTCGCTCGGCGATTCGGACATAGGCGTTCCGGATCTCGGGTTCGAGCATCGGCACATTTCCGGTCGGTCCGCGCATGTAGAACCGACCGCCTTCGCTGTCGCACACCATATGCAGGTCGAGGCCAGTGGAGGTGGGAACCTCGACAGCAAGCACGTAACCGCCTGCGACTCTTACGGTGTGCATGTCAAAGCGAATCGTGGGAAGAAGGAGGCTGTTGAGGATGTTGGAGAGACGCTCCGGCAACGCCCCGTCAATGAGCGGGCTGATCTCCTTGGCGACGGTCTGGCCATCAGGCAGCGTGTCTTCCTTCATCCCGTAGACGACTCGCCCACCTACTGTGTTCGCCAGAGCACTGATGTCTTTCGCAGCCTCCCGCCGTTCCTTCTGTGAGACAAGATTCAACTCCTGCTTGAACTCAAGCTGGAGACCCTCCGGAAGGCCGATGAGCGCTAAGAGGTCAGGCTCCGTCAGATCTCTCAGACGAGTCTGCAGAAACGACATTTGAGAACGCTACGCCGCGATCAGGCTCCGCGCAACCCGGATGGCCCAGGTGTGTAGCGAGCACATGATCTGGCCGGTCATGAGAGCAAGTGAGTTGGCCGCTTTTCGAGGTGTTGGGGGACGCTGGTGGTGTGAACGACCAAGCGTTGTATCCCGGCACCGAACTGGAGCGGACCATGAAGGTTCAGGAAGTGCTGATGCGAGCGATCGCGGGGAAGCTGAGCTGGTATCAGGCGGCGGAGATTCTGGGCACATCGGTGAGGAGCCTGCGTCGGTGGAAGGGGAACATGGAGGAGCACGGCGTAGACGGTCTGATCGACCGGCGCCGGCGTCGACCATCGGTAAGGAAGGTGCCATTGGAAGAAGTGAAGCGGGTCGTCCGGTTGTATGCGGATCGGTTCTCGCACTACAACATGAGACATTTTCACCAGATTGCGCGGCGGGATCACGGAGTGATGTTCTCGTACACGTTGTTGAGGACAGTTCTTCAAGAAGCGGGTCTGGTGAAGAAGAAAAAAGGCCGGGGTCGGCACCGGAGGCGGCGGGAACGGAGAGCCTGCTTTGGCGAGATGGTGCATCTGGATGGGAGTACGCATCGCTGGATACGGCGGCGGCCTGAATTGAGATGGACTCTGATTCAGACGGTTGACGATGCGACGTCAGCGGCTTTGTACGCGCAGTTCGAGGAGGGCGAGACGACGCTCGGCGTTTTCCGGGCACTATCCGCGATTGTCGAAGAATACGGAATACCCATGAGCCTGTATACGGACCGCGCCGGATGGGCGTTTGAGACGCCCCGGGCTGGCGGACCGGTGGACAAGACGAATTTGACCCGAGTTGGTCAAGCGATGAAGAGACTCGGCGTCGAGCACATTCCTTCCTACTCGCCGGAGGCGCGAGGACGGAGCGAGCGCGTGAATCGGACGTACCAAGATCGTCTGGTGAACGAACTCGACAGCGCTGGAATCGTGACGATCGAGGCCGCGAACCGATATCTGAAGGAAACGTATTTGCCGGATCACAACGCACGGTTTTCGGTTGAACCACGGGATTCCGAGAGCGCATTCGTTCCCGCGGGACGGCTCGATCCACGGACGTTGTTCTACGAGGAGGAGGATCGCATGGTCCGGAAAGACAACACCGTCTCCTTCGACGGCATCTGCTTGCAGCTAAGCAAGCGCCCTGGCAGAACAACGTGTGCCGGACTCCAGGTCCAGGTGAGGCGCTTTTTGGATCTGTCACTGGCGATCATGAAAGGCGTGGTGTGCCTCGGGACGTACGATCCAACGGGCGAGGCCCTAGCCCCACCGAGGCCCATGGAAGCTGCCGGGCCTGATGGAAAACCGCAAACAGACGCGGTTTCCCACAAGCCCCTTGGACGCCGCAAACGGACGCGGCGCCCACAGCTCCCACAGGCCCTTCCTCCTGGGTCGCCCTCCGCGCTACGCACGTCGGCCTAAAGACACGAAAGCGGCCAAATCACTTGTCAAAAATCC
>JANMVV010000423.1:0-9304 GCA_031392925.1 Vicinamibacteria bacterium | reverse complement strand
AGACGGAAAATCGCGCCGAGGACGGGCGTCTCGAAGATCCTGTGATCCATGATGAAACGGATCGGCCGGGGCGAGGCCGCCATCAGGAGCAGGGCATCGACGAAGCTCACGTGATTGCAGGTGAGGAGCGCCGCGCCGTGCTCGGGGATGTTCTCGTCGCCGCGGATTTTGAACCGGTACATCAGGTTCGCCATCACCCAGGAGATGAAGCGCAGCAGGAACTCCGGCACGAGCAGGAAGATGTAGAGCGAGACCACCGCGTTCATGATCCCGACCACCAGGAAGATCATGGGGATCGAGGCGCCACCCTTGAGCAATGCCACCGACAGCGCCGCGGACGCGATCATGAACAAGGCGCCCAGGATGTTGCTGGCCGCGAAGATCCGAGCGCGGTGGGTGGGCGCGCTGCGTGATTGCACGAGGGCGTACAGGGGCACCGAGAAGAGGCCCGCGAAGGCCGAGAGCAGTCCCAAATCGCCGAGAACCCGGAGGGCGCCCGGGTGCCGAAGCAGCCCGATCGCCGTCAGCGCGACCGGTCCATGAGCGAAGCCGCGTGACGCGAAGTACAGATCGACCGCGAAGGCGGTCATGCCGAACGCGCCGATGGGCACGAGCCCGAGTTCGACGTGGCGTCGCGAAAGCGACTCGCACAGAAGGGAACCAATGCCGATGCCGATCGAGAACACGACGAGGAGCAGTGACGCCACGGCTTCGGAACCGCCCAGCACGTCCTTGGCGAAGTTGGGGAGTTGGGTCAGGAACGAGGCGCCGAAGAACCACAGCCACGACACGCCCATGAGGCCGCGGAACACCACGACGTTCTCCGCCGCGAGCTTCAGGTTGCGGAGCGTCTCGCCGAAGGGATTCCAGCGAACCACCAGCTCCGGAACGAGGGGCGGAGCCTTCTGGATGAAGTGCGACATGCCTCGACCCATGACCGCCACCGCGATGCACCCGAAGGCCGCGATCTTCGGGCCATCGTCGGGCAGGCCGATCAGCACGCCGCCCACCAGGTTCCCCACCAGGATGGCCACGAAGGTGCCCATCTCCACCATCGCGTTGCCGCCGGTCAGTTCACGCTCGTTCAGGGCCTGGGGAAGAAACGCATACTTCACCGGGCCGAAGATGGTCGAGTGCAAGCCCATCAGGAAGGTGCACCCGAGCAGGACGGGCACGTTCTTCGCGATGAAGCCGTAGGCCGCGAGGACCATGATCCCGATCTCGAGCGTCTTCACGAAGATGGCGATCTTTCGCTTGTCGTACTTATCGGCGATCTGTCCGCAGGTGGCGGAGAAGAGGAGGAACGGGAGGATGAACAGGCCCGCGATCAGGTTCACCACGAGGGCGGGGTTCAGCGAGGAGCCGGCGCTCGCGTGGAAGGTCACCATGACCGTGAACGCGAACTTGAAGAGGTTGTCGTTGAAGGCCCCGAGGAACTGAGTCCAGAAGAAGGGCGCGAATCGCCGCTCGCGCAGAAGCTGGAACTGAGAGCTGCCCTCTCCGCGGGAGGGCACCGCCTTCGATTCGGCGTTCGCGTGCATTGCCTGGAGTCTAAAGGGAGGCCCGACCGTGTCTAAGATCAGGCATGCCGCCAAAGAAGATCGACCCCGAGACGCGCCTGCGGAAGATCTGCCTCTCCTTCCCGCAGACCACCGAGCGACTCAGCCACTCCGCTCCGACCTGGTTCTTCAAGGACAAGAAGTCCTTCCTGATGCTGCTGCAGCACGGGCACCACCAGAATCAGTTCCCCCACTTCTGGTGCGCGGCCGGGCCAGGGGTGCAGGAAGATCTGATCGCGTCCGACCCGGAGCAGTTCTTCCGACCTCCCTATGTCGGAGGCCGCGGCTGGCTGGCCGTGCGGCTCGATCGGAAGCCCGATTGGGCGCTCATCGAACGCCTGTGCGCGGAGGCGTACCGGGTCGTTTCGGGCAGCAGGTAGCTACCCCGCGAGGGTTCCCGTCATTGCGAGGAGCCGATCGAGAATCGACGCGACGAAGCAACCTCACGTGATGGGGAGCGCCGGTCATGTGCAGGCGTGCGAAATTTTTGTCGTCCCCGTTCGGCATATCAGGTCCTCGCTTGCCCCAGGTCGCTCAGATATTCCGACGCCGGAGCTACGCCCGTTACCAGCAGATGATCCCGCGCACGGGTGCAGGCGACGTAGAGCAGATGGCGCTCCGTGTTGTAGACATCCTCCAGATCCGCGTCGTCCGCGACGTTCTCGATCCGCTCCTGCAGGGGGATGACCTCGTCGTCGCAGGCCATCACCACCACCGCGCGGAACTCCAGGCCCTTGGCTATGTGCATCGTGGCGATGGAGGCGAAGCCGCTGCTGGTCTCGACTTTGTCGTCGAGGACCTTGAACGGCAGCCCCGTCGCCTGCACCGCGGCACGGGCGCGATCGAGCTGCGCAGCTGAGCGCACGAAGACGCCGAACTCGCTGGGAGCGAGGCCTTTGCCGCTCAGGTCGGACATCCACGACGACACGGCGGCGACTTCCGCGGCCTCATCCTTGACCACCTGAATCGTCGGCGCCGGGCCGTTGAAGACCGAGATCGTGTGACCTCGCTCCTCGGTGTTCCCGTCGACGTCCGACACCTCCGGACCAAGGAGCCGATCCGCCTGCATGCGGATCTGATGCGACGTCCGGTAGTTGACATGAAGCGTGCGAGAGCGCCCGCGGATGTCGACGCCCAGCGCTTTCCACGAGAAGGGCTGCCGGAAGATCCGCTGGCCGAGGTCGCCCGCGAAGAAAACGCTGTTGGCGCGATCGCCGCCTAGCGCGGCCAGGAAGCGCAGGTGCGCGACGCCGATGTCCTGGGACTCGTCCACCACCGCGAAGTGAAATGGCGGGTTCTTGCCTCCGGCGACCGCCGCCGCCAGCTTGCCGAACACGCCGGGCACGGTCATGAGCTTCTGCGCGGCCAGACGAGAACGCACGCGTTCGAAGATCGACCAGAGGATGACGCGCTGCGCCTCGGGAAGCCGGGTCTTTCGACCCAGACGTCGGACGTCGCGATACGACTCCCACGTGTCCAACTGCCACGCATCGACGACCTGCTCCCACTCGGTCAGCAGGAAGTGAGGACTGAACTTTTGCCCGACTTCCCCGTCCGCCGCCGCCGTCTTCAAGGCCGAGACCAGGGCCTCGTGCGAAGCGATCAGCGGCGCACCAAAATGGGACTTGAAGAGACGCAGGCCGATGGCGCTGATGGAATGCACCTCAAGGCGCTCGGCCAAACGCGGCTCGTTGTGGATCAGCCGCCGAAGCTGCGTCCGCAGCGCATTCGCCAGAGTGTCGGAGAACGTGGTGAGCAGAACCCGCGCGTCGGGGTTGGCGCGGGCCAGAAAGACAGCGCGATGCAACGCCACGACGGTCTTCCCCGTGCCGGCCGAACCAGAGACGCGCGCGGGACCCGCGAAGTCGCGCGCCACCAGCTCGCGCTGATCCGGGTGGAGAAACACCGTCCACTTCTCCCATGGGTACTCCAGCGCCCGCTCCAGCTCCTCGATGTCCGTGACCGTGCGAAATCGCCGCTGAGCATCCGGATGCTCGAACGCCTTGGCGTCGATGGTGACGTCAGGCGTCGGCGCCTCGACAAGAGGAACCGCTCGCATGGTCGGCGTGCCGCCCACGGCAAGACACAGCACGGCCTCTGCCGCCTCAGCCGGAAGGTGCGCCACGACATCGAGAACGTTGTCCTCGGTGGCGGCGAGCACGTCATCGAGCCACGAGACCGGCACGCCGTAAGCCAGCATCCTCTCGGCCGCGATCTCGGCGAAGAGCGCCGCCTTGGGTGGAGCCTTTCGCTCCTCCTGCACGTAGACGGGAACGATGACTTCCTGAACCGTCTCGCGAACCTCCACAAGCTGCGCGGCGCCGGTCTTCGGGTGCGTCTCCAGCCTGCGCCGCTCGGCCCATTGGTAGGCCCGGTCGTGGTGATCGACGTAGCAGAGCAACAGACTGGCGTCGGTCCGGTGAACGATGAGCCGGATGTCGCTGCCCACGCGCACCGACCAGGAGTTCCTGTCCCGCGCCTTGTCAAGCTTGTGAAAGCTCAGCCCCGGACTCGCCGCATTGATCTGCAAATCGAACGCCGTCGTCTTCACCGCCTTCTGCTCGTCGCCGGTCAGCCGCGCGAGACTGTCGGTGAAAGTGTCGGCGATGCGAAAGTTCATCACCGTCTCTCGATGACTAAGCAGGCGGGAGGAGTTGCAGCAGCCGATTGATCTCGCCCTTCAAGGCGGGCAGATCGCGGACGGCGGTGCTCCAGACCTGATCGAGGTCGATGCCGAAGTAACCGTGGACCAGCACGTTCCTCATACCAACGGCCAGAGACCAAGGCAGGGCTGGTGCGAGGTCACGAACGGGCTGAGGAACATGAGAAAGCGCCTCGCCAAGAATCTCAAGATGGTGGACGATCCATGCCTGAATCAACTCGTCCGCGTCAAAAGCGGCTCGACCCCGCGCCACGTATTTCTCGATGCGCTCGATGGCTTCGACCGCATCCTCCAACCGGTCCCGTTCTCTCCTCAGAGCGGCCTCGCCTCGACAAAGAGCCGCTCTCTGACCTTGGGCTTGAGGCCTCGAGACGAAACGACATCGACCGAAACGCCCAGCAGAGCCCTGAGATCCTCAACAAGTTGAGCGTGATCGAAGAGGGAACGGCCGGCGTCGAAATCCACAAGAAGGTCAATATCGGAACCCTCACGTTCCTCGCCCCTCGCAACCGAGCCCACCAAGCGAAGATTCGTCGCGCCGTTGCGGGTGGCGATCTGCTTGATCGCCTCCTCGTGGAGTTCAAGAACGCGGGCCAGCGGCCGGGAAACAGGACTCGGAGAGATGGCGCTCATCGGCACAATGCTACGACGAACTGCCCACGGGAGAACGACGTGGTCGCCCAGGCGCGATCCACAATTCAGCTGGCGAAAATATGAAGGCTCCCGAGGGAGCCTTCTACTAACCGCCCCATTGGTTACTTAGTCGGGGCGGCAGGAGCAGGATACACGCGAGCGGCAAGGCCCGGGGCTCACCTTGTCGCACCCGGTGACGGGATTCCAGGTCGCCTCCGTCCATTCGATCGAGGATTTCGCCACTCCCTCAACGCCTCCGATCCGTGTCGAGCTTGTGGAGGGTCGGCACCGGAATGGCCGGATGAATCTGCAAATCGAACGCCGCGGGCGATTGGCCTCGGCGTCAGCCGGAAGACGCTCTCCGCCATACTGAATGGCCGCGCTGGCATCAGTCCCGAAATGGCCGTGCGACTTTCCATCGCGTTCAAGACGTCAGCCGAGAGCTGGCTCAACCAGCAGGTCCAGTACGACCTTTGGCGCGCCGAGAAACTACGTAAGAGCCTTCGGGTAACGCGCCTGGCCGCGTAGAGCCGCGCGATCCGTTCCGCGGTCTGGACCTTTCGCCGGCCGATCTATACAGAGATTAGCGACCTTATTGCGCGGCGATAAACTCGCCGATTTCCCATGGGCTGAACGCTACCTAGTCCTCCCGCAAGTCGCGGCCCTGATTGATCTCCTTCACGACTTCCAGATACTCCTGGACGGCCATGGTGATGTTCGCGAGCGCCTCCGCTTCGGTGGCCCCTTGTGACCAACACCCGGGCAGGCCAGGCACGGAGACGGCGACACCCTCCTCGGACGGCTCTTGTAGAACCTGATACTTCATGTCGCATACCTCCTGACCGCAAGGTTAGCGCGACATTGTGGCTGTCGCGTCTACAGGGCAAGGCGTGCCCGAAGCCGAAGAATGAGGAGACCCCGAATACTCTTCTTCTCCCGAGGGTCCAGGTCTCGGCCGATGATCCTCCGCGCGCCCGCCAAGAGCCTGGCGTCAACTTCTCGCGGCATTTGTCTCGTGGTCTCGACCAGGCTGATCAAGGTCGGGATTTCAGACAGTTGAAGCGAGGAGGCGAGGTCCGTTGCTACCCCATCAAACGGCTCGATGCTCGGCGGCGCATCGGCGGCAGGACCCTGTGGCGGCGCCGCTGATGTTGCACCCGCCGCAATCACTCGGGACACCTCTGAAGTCAGGTCCGAGGGCGCGGTCTTGAGGGAGAGGAACGAACCGACCTCGGTTTCATTCATCTCGTACGTCGTGTCCGCCTCCTGCAGGAGGAAGATCGACTGGCTACCTTGGCTCGGCTTGATCCCAGCCAGGTGAACCCGAACGCCGAACTCCTGGGCCTGCTGCACCCCCACTCGCAAATCCTCATCCCCGGAAAGAAGAACCGCGTCGGCCATCGACCGATTGCGCGCAAGCGTGATCATGTCTGTGACGATCAGCGAATCCACGCCCTTCTGTTCGCCCACGCTGTTTATGAACCCAAGGCGCACCTTCACATTGTCGAGGTAGGCGAGGGTGCTGTGCTGGGGCGTCGGCCCGACGCGCGTGCCGTCGTACCAGTAGACTCTGAGGAGGCGAACCCCGGAAACGCGCTCGGCAAATGACTGGAAGAACCCGATTGCCTGTTGGTGATCGAGAATCACTTCCCCTCGGGGCCTCTTCCCGCTCTTCCCAAGCAAGGCCGAACCTTGGGCGAAGAGGTAGCCAGCGTCGATGAAGACGGCTACTCGGTCCATGATCGCCCCGCCGAAAATACGAGAGGCCTCCGAAGAGGCCTCCTATTAACCGTCCCATTTAGTACGTAGGCGGGACGGCGGCCCAATGATACACGAAGCAGGCATGAGAGCTGACATCTGTTTGTAGCTACCAAGTCCCGCGGCTCCGCGAAGGAAAATGTGTCCGGACCGTCCGACCTGCTCATCGGGGGAGCGTCTCATGACCCCCATCCGGACCGGGACCGAACCGCATCGGCCAATCCACGAATTCGCGGGCCGCCCCTATGGGATTGGCCACAGGGCTACGGCCTCGTCGGCCAGCTGGGCTGACCGCGCCTCGACCTCCGCGAAGCCGAACTCCGGGTAATCAGCGGGAAGCGAGTTCGTGATCTTCAATGCGGACTTGAGATAGCCCTCCTTCTTCCTCTCGTAGGGGTTGTTCGACGCCACGATGTTGAGGGTTCCCGAAAAGAGGGTCAGGTTGCCGATTCGTGTGACGTACTGTGGGTGCTGAGATTCCGCGTTCGGGCCCAGATAAGTGAGCCAGGCTCCCTCCCGCGCCTTAGCCTTCTTCGACTTAATCCTCTGCGGAATGATGTGCTCGACGTGGACCTCGGTCGGCCCGCTCACCTGGAGCTCGCCGTAGGCCCCACCTCTGTTCTCCTCGATCTTTTCGAGGCAGTATCGGGCGCGGTCCATCAGGGCGGGAACGAAGGCCATGTCTGCGAACGCGGCCCGGAACTGTTCATCCGACGGCGAGAGATGACGGTACACGGATTGGACCTCGGGGACGGGATTCGAACAGTCCACGCTGCACAGGCGCGCGAAGGCCGTTTCCGTCTCGTTGGATCGCTTCTTGCAAACATGGCGCCGAAGCAGAAACCCTTCCGTCAGCTCCAGCACCTGTTCGAAGTCCCGGCTCGAGCAGCCGCCCATTCGTAGGCGCAGCAGAAACCCATACGTTTGCATGGCCTTGATGAGACTGAGATTCCGCAGCCGCCTGTCGATGGAGGCGTCCTCTGTTCTGCCCTGAACAACCATCCGATACTGTTTCGCGGCTTTCACGAGCTCGTCCATGAAGGCAGAGAAGGTGAGACGATCTTGAGACGCTTCCTCCGCAGGGGTATCGACAGGGTTCTCCCCACCTTCGTCCCCTCCTTCATCGATGACGTCCGCTCCCTCGTCAAGCGCATCCTCAGTCTCATCCGCCTCGTCTTTGTACCAGCCGCGTTCTGGTAGCTCTTGCGCCTCCTCGACGTCATTCATGAACATGCTCTTGAAAGTCGCGATTAGGTATGACTTCGTAATCCGCCTCTTTAGTCGAGAGATCAAGAAATTGCGGAGGAAGGACTCGGCATGCAGCCCGTCCAGGCTGACGATGACACGCGCCCACTTGTCCCTCGCGACCATCAAGTGGGTCGGGCCGAAACGCGCTGCGTTCCCCAACAGGAAATTCTTCACGATGTCCGCGGCGCTAAGACGCAGACCGCGGTTGTTGATGGTCTCGAAGAGTTTGAACGCATCCTTGGCCTCGCTCACGTCGAGGCGAATGATGAGGGCCCGGTTCATTAGCCGATATGCGAAGTCGGCCGCCGCTTCACCATCCATCTCCACGACGCGCCGACGCGAAACCTGAAACGCCCGGAGGAGATCAACGTTCGCGTTGTCGATCTCGTTGCGCAAGAGCCTCTGCATCGACGTTGCATCGAGAGAGTCCAGAACGATCTTCGGCTGTTCCTCGCCCGTGGGTGGGCTGGCCTTGAGCAGGCGCGAAACGTCTTGCGCACGCCTCTCGTTTCCAAGAGCCCTCAGACGCTCAAGGAGGCAGTGAAGGACGATGAAGGCCGTGGTCAATCGCTGCTGCCCATCCACCAGCTCCAGTCGGTTGATGCCGGCCGTGTGGGGCTCGGTCAGGCAAACAATTGTGCCAAGGAGGTGGGCATCCCCAGAGTCGAGGAGCTTGATGTCATCGAGCAGCTCGACGACTTGCTTCTCATGCCACGAATAGCGGCGCTGGTAGGCGGGAATCACGTATTGCTCGCTCTCTTGTCCGAGGAGTCGGGAGAGAGTCAGCGTGTTTGGAAAAATCTGCATTGGATTCGGACCTTCCTAGACCTTAAATATCTTCATCACCTCATCCCCGAGGTGATTGATCACCTTCACCGCAATCCGCCCGGTCTTGGGCTTCGCAAACGGCCGCGAGGTGTCGCTGTGCAGCGTGTCCCAGGCCTCCTGATTGATCTCCGCCTTCAGCGTGGTCTTGAGCGCGCTGTAGGGGTCGTTCTGGCCGAGGAAGTAGGCGTGGCGGACGAAGAAGCTCTCGCCGTTGTAGTCGGTGTCGATGAACCAGCAGGCGATGCCGTCGGCTCCGTCGCTGCGGACTTCGCCGGTGCTTGGGTCGAACACATCGACGCCATTCACCTTGACTGTCCAGAGTTGGGGGGCCGCAGGACTGGTTTGACGTTGTGCTTTGCCCCCCAAACCCCCGGCCGCTCCGGCCGGAGTGAATCCGGCCTGCGCTTGGTCGCCATCGACAGGCCTCAACTCAATATCGGGCTCGCCGAAGATCACGAACAGGTTGCCCTTGCCCGTGTTCTTGAGGTCGTCGGCCATGTGCAGGTCGGCGTTCATGCGCGCCTTCAGCAGCGGGATGCGGCCGAGCTTGTTGAGGTCGGTGGCGTGGCCGTCGTAGTTGAAGGCGCAGGCGATGAGCACGTCGAAGTCGGCGTCG
>JANMVV010000387.1:0-18024 GCA_031392925.1 Vicinamibacteria bacterium | reverse complement strand
ATCCTCACCGGCGTCAACTTCATCGCCACCATCCATCGCATGCGCGCTCCCGGACTCACCTGGTTCCGCCTGCCTCTGTTCGTGTGGGCCCACTACGCCACGTCGCTGGTCATGGTCCTCGGCACGCCCGTCATCGCGATCACCATGGTTCTGCTGGGGCTGGAGCACGTCCTCGGCTTCGGCTTCTTCGATCCGGCGAAGGGCGGCGACCCCGTCCTGTTCCAGCACCTGTTCTGGTTCTACTCGCACCCCGCCGTCTACATCATGATCCTGCCCGCGATGGGCGTGATCTCCGAGATCATCTCCACGTTCTCGCGGCAGAAGCTCTTCGGCTACAGCTTCGTCGCGATGTCTTCGCTCGCCATCGCCATCCTCGGCTTCCTGGTCTGGGGCCACCACATGTTCACGACCAGCCAGTCGGCCTACACCGGCATCCTCTTCTCCGCCCTGACCTTCCTGGTCGCGATTCCCTCCGCGATCAAGGCCTTCAACTGGACGGCCACGCTGTACAAGGGTTCCGTCTCATGGGAGACGCCCATGCTCTTCGCGTTCGGCTTCATGGGCCTGTTCCTCATCGGAGGGCTGACCGGTCTCTTCCTCGCCAGCATGGGCATGGACATCCACCTTCAGGACACCTACTTCGTGGTGGCGCACTTCCATTACGTCATGGTGGGCGGCGGCGTCATGGGCTACATGGGAGGCATCCATTTCTGGTGGCCCAAGATCACGGGGAAGATGTACTCGAATTTCTGGTCGAAGCTCTCGGCCCTCCTGATCTTCGCCGGCTTCAACTTCACCTTCTTCCCCCAGTTCGTTCTCGGCTACATGGGCATGCCGCGCCGCTATCACTCCTACCCCGCGGAGTGGCAGATCCTCAACGTGATGTCGAGCGCGGGCGCTTCGATCCTGGCCTTCGGCTACGTCCTGCCCGCGATCTACCTCACTTACAGCCTGTTCCTGGGCAAGAAGGCTCCGGCCAATCCGTGGGGCGCCACCGGCCTTGAGTGGCAGACCTCCTCGCCTCCGCCTCCGCACAACTTCCACGAGACGCCCATCGTGACCACCGAGGCCTACGACTACCAGTCCCTGCCGTTGTCCGCGACCCCGGAAAAGACCGGAGCGAGCCATGTCTAACCTCGCGAGCTCCCTCCAGCACCACTTCGCCGACTTCAAGCAGCAGAAGGAGTCGGTGGTCCTCGGGATGTGGTCGTTCCTCGTCCAGGAAGTGATGTTCTTCGGCGGCCTGTTCATGACCTACGCGGTCTTCCGCTCCCAGTACTCCCACGCCTTCGCCGAGGCGAGCGGCCTGCTCAACGTCAACCTGGGCGGCGTCAACACCATCGTTCTCATCTGCTCGTCCCTGACCATGGCCATGGCCGTCCATGCCGCGTCCAAAGGCAATCGGGGCGGCGTTGCCTTCTGGCTTGTTCTCACCATCCTCTTCGGAAGCATCTTCCTTGGCGTCAAGGTGGTGGAGTACAAGGAGAAGTGGGATCACGGCCTGATTCCCGGGATCCACGACGAGGGCCTGAAGATCGACCACGAGACCCATCAGCCGAGGCCCACGGGGTTCGCGCTCTATTTCGCGCTGTACTTCGCGATGACCGGACTGCACGCCATCCACATGATCATCGGCATTCCCATCCTGGCCATCCTGGCCATCAACGGCCTGCGGGGCAAATACGGTCCGGATTACTACACCCCGGTTGAGATGACCGGCCTTTACTGGCACTTCGTCGACATCGTCTGGATCTTCCTCTTCCCCCTGCTCTACCTTATCGGAGCCCACGGAGCCCATTGATGGACGCCACCACCCACCCCGAAGAGCATCACGGCCCCACCGTGAAGATGTACTTTGCCATCTTCCTTGCCCTCGCCATCCTGACCGTGGCCACCGTCCTCGCCGCCAAGGTCGATTTCGCCCACGTCCTCAACGACGACAGGCTGGGCGGACTGGTGAACAATGTGGTGGCCCTCGGCATTGCCTGCACCAAGGCGACCCTCGTGATCCTGTTCTTCATGCATGTGAAGTACGAGAGCAAGCTCGTGGGTCTGGCCGTGGTGGCGAGCGTCGTCTGGCTCGCGTTCCTGATCCTCATCACCATCAGCGACTACCTCACCCGCACCTCCGACTGGCACCTCTTCGTCAGGTGAGTTGAGATGGCCCGAAGCGGGTCCCCTCATGTAAACTCCGCAGCTTCCGACGGGTTCGAAAGACTGCCTTTTGAACACTGACGAACGGCGGTGTAGCTCAGCTGGTTAGAGCATGCGGCTCATATCCGCAGTGTCCGGGGTTCAAGTCCCTGCACCGCCACCACCTCCGGCATCGGGCGTAAGGTATTGGACAGCGCATGCCGACTTCGCCTCTGGTCTCTGCCGTGAGACGGAGCCTTGACTCCGTGGGCCTTCTACGGCCCGGGGTGTCGGTGGTGGTGGCGCTCTCCGGCGGTCCCGATTCCGTCGCCCTGACCGATGCCCTGCTTCGCGCCGCCCGGAAGCCGGGCCTGCGCGTGGTGGCGGCACACCTGGATCACTCGCTCCGGAAGGACTCCCTCGCCGACGCCCAGTTCTGCGAGGAACTTTGTGATCGCATGAAGGTGCCCCTGCGCTCGGGCCGGGCCCAGACTTCGGCCAAGGCTCTTCGCGACGGCGGCATGGAGGAAGCGGCCCGCCTCATCCGCTATTCGTTCCTCCGGCGCGTGGCCCGCGAGGAAAACGCGAGCGCCATCGTCCTTGGTCACACCCTGGATGATCAAGCCGAGACGGTGCTGATGCGCCTGGTGCGGGGAAGCGGAGCCCTGGGGTTGTCGGCCATGAAAGCGTGGGACGGGGAGCTGCTCCGGCCTCTCCTCGAGACCAGGCGTGCGTCGGTGATGGCCCACCTGAGCGCCCATCGGCTTCCTTACCGCTCCGATCCCACGAATGCCGACACTGCCTTCACGCGCAACCGCGTCCGGCACGAACTCATCCCCCTTCTCGAGCAGCGCTTCAATCCCAACATCAGTGAGGCTCTCGGCCGCACCGCGCGCACCCTGGCCGAGGAGCACTCGGCCCTGCGCGAAGTCGCCGCCCAGCTTCTGGATCGCGCGGTCGTCTCGGCGGTGTCGGGGGCGGCTTTCGAGATCTCCGTACTGAAGGGCGCACCCGAAGGGCTGGGCAAGACCGCCATCCGCGAGGCTCTTCGCCGATTCGGAGGGCTCCGGTCGGTCTCCTTCGTCCACGTCGAACGCCTCTGGGACCTGGCTATGCAGGGTCGCGGCGGGTCCTCTCTGCCTCTTCCCGGGGGTCGTGAGGCGTCGGTCAACCGTGGTCGACTGATCCTCACCGGTCCGGATCAAGACTCCGGCCATTCCAGAGAAAAGCCTTTCCTGTCATAGTCTTGCAACTTGCCGGACACCCGCGCTATGAAACCACTTCCTCAACCGACACCCCTCTTCACTGCCGAAGACATCGCCACGCGCATCACCGCGATGGGCCAGCAGATCGGACAAAGGTATGCCGGCGAGGAGCTGGTCGTCGTTTGTCTGCTCAAGAACAGCCTGGTCTTCATGGCCGATCTCATGCGGGCGATCCCCATTCCCTTCCGCAGCTATACCCTGCGCGTGGTCCACGTTTCGGAGACCCTGGGAGGACCGACCGCGCTCCAGGTGCTCTACGGTTCGGCGGTGCCGGTGGAAGGCCAGAACGTCATCGTCGTCGACGATGTGGTTGACACCGGCGTCACCCTGGCCTATGTGCGGGATCATCTGGCCGCCCGCCAGCCCAAGAGCCTGAGCATCGCTGTCCTCATCGATCGAACCGCTCCGAGGAAGACCCAGCTCACTCCCGAATGGTCCGCCTTCCGCATCGAGGTCGATCACGACGATCGGTTCCTGGTGGGCTATGGCCTCGATCGCGCCGACTATTACCGCGGGCTCCCCTACGTGGGAGTCCTCCAGGAAACCGTCGCTTAGGCGTACCACCTCAAGTACTCAGGGGAAAAGCATTGAACTCGACTTTTAAGACCGCACTCTTGTGGGCATCGCTCTTTGTCCTCATGCTGGCTGCATGGAATTTCTCGAACCTCCAGAAGAAGGACGCCGCGATCAAGTTCTCCGACTTCATGACCCAGGTGGACAGCGGGGACATCAAGGAAGTGACGGTGAGTGGCAACGAGATCCGCGGGAAGCGCGCCTCCGGCGACACCTTCAAGACCATCGTCCCCTACGGCTACGACAAGCCGCTTGATTCGCTGCTGGCCAAGAAGGTCCAGATTTCGGTCGTGAACGATCAGGCGCCGACCTTCACCACCATCCTCATCACCTTCGCTCCCTATGCGATTCTCCTGGGCATCTGGATCTTCTTCATGCGCCAGATGCAGGCGGGTGGGAACAAGGCGATGTCCTTCGGCAAGTCCAAGGCCCGGCTTCTCGTGGCGCAGCAGCGCAAGATCACCTTCAAGGACGTGGCCGGCGTCGAGGAGGCGAAGGAAGAGCTTCAAGAGATCATCGAGTTCCTCAAGGAGCCGCAGAAATTCCAGAAGCTCGGTGGCCGCATCCCGAAGGGCGTCCTGCTCATGGGCCCCCCCGGAACCGGCAAGACCCTTCTCGCGCGCGCCATCGCCGGCGAGGCGAATGTTCCCTTCTTCTCCATCTCCGGTTCGGACTTCGTCGAGATGTTCGTGGGGGTGGGCGCCTCGCGCGTTCGCGATCTCTTCGAGCAGGGCAAGAAGAGCGCGCCCTGCATCGTCTTCATCGATGAGATCGACGCGGTAGGGCGTCACCGCGGCGCCGGCCTCGGCGGCGGCCACGACGAGCGCGAGCAGACCCTCAACCAGCTCCTCGTAGAAATGGACGGATTCGAAGGCACCGAGGGCGTCATCCTGGTGGCCGCGACCAACCGGCCCGACGTCCTCGATCCGGCACTCCTGCGTCCCGGCCGCTTCGACCGGCGTGTTGTGGTCTCTCGTCCGGATGTCCGCGGCCGCGAAGGCATCCTCCAGGTTCACCTCCGCAAGATCCCGGTGGGCCCCGACGTGGACGTGGTGACCCTCGCCAAGGCGACGCCCGGCTTCTCGGGCGCCGATCTCGCGAACCTCGTCAACGAAGCGGCGCTCCTGGCCGCTCGTCGCAATCAGAAAGTCGTGAACATGGCGGAGTTTGAGTCCAGCAAGGACAAGGTCCTCATGGGCGCCGAGCGCAAGAGCATGATGATCACCGACGAGGAGAAGAGGGTCACCGCGTACCACGAGGGCGGCCACGCTCTTCTGGCCGCGATCCTCCCTCACGCCGACCCCGTTCACAAAGTCACGATCATTCCGCGCGGCATGGCCCTCGGCCTCACCCAGCAGCTCCCCACCGAAGAGAAGCACAACTGGACGAAGGAGCAGCTCGAGGACCGGATCGCGGTGTGCATGGGCGGCCGGATTGCCGAGGACCTGGCCTTCAAGGCCATCAGCACCGGCGCTTCGAACGACATCGAGCAGGCGACCGAGATGGCTCGGCGCATGGTCTGTGAGTGGGGCATGAGCGCGCTCGGACCCCTCGCTTACGGGAAGAAGGACGAAGCCATCTTCCTGGGCAAGGAGTTCGGCCGGTCGCAGGACTATTCCGAAGCCACCGCCATCCAGATCGACGAGGAAGTGCGCAGGATTGTGACCCAGCAGTTCGAGCGGGGCACCGCCCTGCTCAAGGAGAAGCTCGCCGAACTCACCATCATTGCCGAAGCGCTTCTCGAGCACGAATCCCTGGACGGCCAGCAGGTCCTCCAGATCGTGCGCGGCCAGAAGATGAATCTGCCGCCGGTTCCTCCGCCTCCGGCCCCGGCCGTGGCAGCCGAAGGGACACCGGAAAAGCCGGAGGTCGTCCTTCCCTTCCTGGCCCCCATGCCGGAACCGAAGCTCTCCTAGGCCAGGAAGTCAGACGACTCCAGCCCCTCGGCCATACCATCATGAGCGGCTCCATCCTCGACACGCTCCAGGGGGCCCTCTCGCTGCGGGAGATCACGGCCCGCGATGTCCTCGACCTGGGGATCATCGCCTATCTGCTGTACCGGCTCTTCAAATTCGTTCGCGGGACGCAGACCACCCACATCGTCCTCGGGGCCCTCGGGGTGGTCGCGCTGTTCATGATGGCGACGCTCCTCGAGCTTCGGCTCCTGACCCACCTGTGGGAGCACGTGATGCCGTATGTCGCCTTCGCCGCCATCGTGGTGTTTCAGGCGGAGATCCGGAAGCTCCTCGCCTCGATCGGTCGGGCGCTCTTCGGCCGGACCGGGCCTTCGTCGACGGATGACGTGCTCGACGAAATCGTTCTCGCCGCGCAGTCCCTTTCGTCGGCTCACACCGGAGCCCTCATCGTCTTCGAGCGGGACATGGGTCTCAAGTCCTTCGCCGAGACCGGCGTGCGTCTCGACGCCGCGGTCACCTATGACCTCCTCTGCAATATCTTCACTCCCGGGTCTCCGCTTCATGACGGCGCGGTGGTGGTTCAGGCCGACCGGCTCTCCGCCGCGGCCTGCTTCCTGCCCCTCACCGTCAACCCGGAACTCTCGCGCACGCTCGGCAGCCGGCATCGCGCGGCCATCGGCGTCACCGAGGACACCGACGCGGTCGCGCTGGTGGTCTCCGAAGAGACCGGAACCGTCAGTCTCGTCTCGGCCGGAGACATGACCCGGCTCACCGACCCCAAGGAGTTGAGCGAAGCTCTCCGCGCCGCGCTGCGGAGACGGGGTGCGGTGACCTCGCGCCACCGGGTGGCCTCCGCCTGATCCGTTTTCGTCGACCGTAACCCCAAAGACCAAAGGAAGACAGTTCACATGGCCAAGGCCAAGAAGACGGAGAAGCGAACGGAGATCCGCCTCTTCGGAACCGACGGTGTCCGCGGCGTCGCGAATCTCGATCCCATGACGCCGGAGATCGCGCTCAAGATCGGCCAGGCCGCGGTGGTGGTGGCCGCGGGCGGCGTGAAGCACGCTCCCCGCGTCCTCATCGGCAAGGACACCCGCCTCTCCGGTTACATGATCGAGACCGCACTCGCCTCGGGCATCTGTTCGGTCGGCGGCAACGTTCTCCTGTGCGGGCCGATTCCCACACCCGCGGTGGCTCACCTGACCACGAGCATGAGGGCGGATCTCGGCATCGTCATCAGCGCGAGCCACAATCCCTTCCAGGACAACGGCATCAAGATCTTCGGGCGCGACGGCTTCAAACTCGCCGATGACCTCGAGGCCAGGATCGAGGGAATCGTCCACGGAACCATCCCGCTTCCGCCCCGAAAGACGGGGCCCGGAATCGGTCAGGCCTTCAAGGTGGACGACGCGCGCGGGCGCTACGTGGCCTTCGCGAAGAACACGTTTCCGCGGACCATTTCCCTGGAGGGACTGAGACTCGTGGTCGACGCCGCCCATGGGGCCGCCTACCGCGTCGCCCCCGCGGTCTTCTCCGAGCTCGGCGCCACCGTGAAGGCGATCGGGGTGCAACCCGACGGCGTCAACATCAACGAGGGTGTCGGCGCCCTCCATCCCGACAAAGTGCGGGCCGAAGTGGTGAAGGCGTCCGCCCAGATGGGTATTGCGCTCGACGGCGACGCCGACCGGGTGATCCTCGTCGACGAACGCGGGCAGGTCGTCGATGGGGATTCCGTTCTCGCCATGTGCGCCCTCGAGATGGCGGAAACGGGCCTGCTCACGAAGTCGACCGTGGTGGCCACGGTGATGAGCAATCTCGGTCTCGAGCGGGCTCTCGCCCGGAGGAAGATCAGGCTCGTACGGACCGCGGTGGGGGATCGCCACGTGGTCGACGCCATGCGCAAGGGCGGGTTCAACCTCGGAGGCGAACAGTCGGGCCACCTGGTCTTTCTGGACCACGCGTCCACCGGAGACGGGATCGTGGCTGCCCTGCAGGTCCTGGCCCTGATGATCCGCAAGGAGAAACCGCTCTCCGAACTCGCGGCCGCGGCCATGGTCCGGGTGCCGCAGGTCCTCGAAAGCGTGGTTCTGCCCCGAAGGCGTCCTCTTGAGGAGATGAAGAAGCTTCAGACGGTCATGCGGTCGGTCTCGAAGTCCCTCGGACGGCGGGGCCGGATCCTCGTGCGGTGGAGCGGGACGGAGCCCAAGCTGCGGGTGATGATCGAAGGCGAAGACGAGGCCGCCATTCGCGGCTACACGGAATCCCTGATCGCGGCCGCGCGCCAGGATTTCGGCGGGCGCTCATGAACGGCCCTTCTTTGACCGGAATTTCCAAAGCCGCTATCCTGAAGGCCACCAAACCGGTCCTTTGCAGAGTCCGTCGCTCGACTCTGGAAGAAAAGAGGCACAAGTGCTAGAGAGTTACGGCCTGACAGATGTCGGACGTCGTCGCAAACTGAACGAAGACAGCTTTGATGTCGATGACGCCATTGGTCTCTATGTGGTTTGCGACGGCATGGGCGGCCATAACGCCGGGGAGGTGGCTAGTAAGCTCGCCCTGGAGACGATCAAGGGCTTCGTCGACAAGAGCGAGAAGGAAAAGGAGATCACCTGGCCCTACGGCCTCGATGTGAATCTTTCCTTCCACGGCAACCGCCTCTGCACCGCCATCAAGCTCGCGAACCGCAAGGTCTTCAAGACCGCCGACAGCCAGGAAGAGTACACGGGCATGGGGACCACCGTGGTCACGGGTCTGGTGGCCGGGAATGTCCTGACCGTGGGCTGGGCCGGGGACAGTCGTGCCTATCTCTTCCGAGGAAGCGCCTTGTCCCAGCTCTCGCGCGACGACAGCTGGGTCACCGCGGCGTGGTCGGAAGGCATCCTTACCGTCGAGGAGATCGAACGCCACCCGCTCAAGAACGTCATCACCAAGGCGGTGGGCGCCAAGGAAACCATCGAGCCCCAGGCGGTCGAGCAGATCCTTCAGAACGGGGATCTTTCCCTCATCTGCTCGGACGGCCTCCACTCCATGATCAATGACGAGGCGATCCAGTCGATCATGATCGCCCACGAGAAGAAGCCGCTGGCCGAAGGGTGCGCGGCCCTCATAGCCGCGGCCCTCGAGGCTGGAGGCAAAGACAACGTTTCCGTCATCCTTCTGCGCTACACCGAATAGTCGGGGGCGGCGCGGAGCCTCTTCGCGATGAGCCCCCAGGACCCATCCATGAATCCCACCCGACTCGGGCGCTACGAACTCGGGGAGAAGCTCGGTGAAGGCGCCATGGGCCTTGTCTTCAAGGCCCGCGACACCGTTCTCGATCGCATCGTGGCCCTCAAGACCCTGCCGTTCGAGGGGGCGAGCGACGAGATCCAGGAACGCTTCCGGCGTGAGGCCGAGGCCATCGGCCGTATGGATCATCCTCACGTGGTCAAGGTCTTCGACCTGGGCGAGACCGACGGGCGGCTCTTCATGGCCATGGAGCTGCTCGACGGCGAGGACCTGCGGCGCCTCATCGAAGTCTCGGCCGACACTCCGACCACCGAGAAGCTCAGGATCTTCGCGGAGGCCTGCGACGGTTTCTCGTACGCGCACAGTCGCGGCGTGGTCCATCGCGACATCAAGCCCGCCAACATCATGGTCACGAAGCTCGGGATCACGAAGATCCTCGACTTCGGTCTGGCCCGGATGGAGACGCACCAGACCCTGACCCGCAAGGGCGTGATCCTCGGAACTCCCGACTACATGAGCCCCGAGCAGGCGACGGGCAAACCCGCCGACCCGCGTTCCGACGTCTTCTCCTGCGGCGCGGTGTTCTTCGAATTCATCACCGGCTTCAAGCCGTTCCGCGGAGCGACCCTCCACGCGGTTCTGTTCAACATCGTCTCCGAGCCGACCACACCGGTTTTGACCCTCGCTCCCGAGACCCCGGCCCGGGTCGCGGCCCTCATCCATCGAATGATCGCCAAGAACCCGATCGACCGCCCGAGCATGGACGAGGCGTCGACCCAATTGAGGGCGCTCCGCACCAATCTCCTGAGGTCCAGGCTCAAGTCCTGCCTCCACTCCGACGCGCCCCGCCCCTCGCGCGAGGAGACCGCCCAGGCCTTGAAGGCTCATCTCACCCGGGCCAAGGCGCATCTCGACACGGACAGCCCGCAAAAAGCCATCGCCGAGGCGCGGGAAGCGTTGTTCCTCGATCCTGATTCGCGCGAATCGACCGAGGTCCTTTGGCGGGCGCTTCGCGCGTCCCCGGTGGGCGCTTTCGTCACCGCGCCCGCCTCCGCGTCCCGCGTTCAGGAACTTCTGCAGAAACTGGCCAAAGCCAAGGGCGAGGAAGCGCTCCAGATTCTGCGCTCGTTGTACCTTCATGCTCCCGACGATCCGTCGGTTCGCGAGGCCATAAGGCAGTTTGCCGTCTGACCCCACCCTCCCCAAGCCCGCTCCCCCAAGGAGACCCCGCCTTGCTTCTCAAGACTCCCCTCCACGCCCAGCATGTTGCTGCCGGCGCCAAGATGGTTAATTTCGGCGGATGGGACATGCCCATCGACTACTCCGGCAAGGGCCTCGGCGTCATCAAGGAGCACCTCGCGGTCCGCCGGGCTGCGGGTCTCTTCGATGTCTCCCACATGGGCGAGGTGGACATCGTCGGTTCCGGCGCCCTCGCCTTCCTGCAGCGCGTGACCTCCAACGACGTGGCCAAGCTGCAGGACGGACACGCGCAGTATTCGGCTCTTCCCATGCCGACCGGCGCGCCGGTCGACGACATCATCGTCTACCGGTTCAGCGCGGAGCGCTTCCTGCTGGTGGTCAACGCCAGCAACCGGGCCAAGGACGTGGCCTGGCTCCAGTCCCAGGGCGCCCAAGGATGCGAGATCAACGACCGGAGCGATGAATTCGCGCTTCTGGCCCTTCAGGGCCCGAAGGCGGCGGGCATCCTGCAGACGCTGACGAAGGCGGAGCTCGCGTCGGTCGGGTACTACAAGTTCACCACCGGGACGGTCGCCGGTCTGGCCGCCACGATGGCGCGCACGGGCTATACCGGTGAAGACGGCTTCGAGATCATGGTGAAGGCGGCCGAGGGTCCCGCGCTTTGGGATGCGTTGTTGGCCGCGGGATCCGCTGACGGCCTGGTCCCTGCGGGCCTTGGCGCGCGCGACACCCTGCGGCTCGAAGCGAAGATGTGCCTGTACGGCAACGACATCGACGAGACCACCACCCTGGTCGAGGCGGGGCTTGGCTGGATCACCTGCGTCGAGCCGCACAAGGGAGACTTCAACGGTCGTTCCGTCCTCGCCGAACAGAAGGCCAAAGGCACGTCGCGCAAGCTCGTTGGCTTCGAGATGAAGGATCGCGGCATCGCGCGGCACGGGTATCCGGTGCTGGTCGCCGGGAAGCCGGTCTCGACCGTGACTTCCGGCTCCATGGCGCCCTTCCTCGAGAAGAACATCGGTCTCGCCTATGTGCCTTCGGAGCACGCGGCCGTCGGTTCGCCCCTCGGCATCGAGATCCGCGGCGCCTCCGTGGCTGCGGAGATCGTGAGGACGCCCTTCTACAAACGGGCGAAGTAGCTTTCAAAAGAGAATTTCCATCAAACCTCAGGAGAACACCGTGACCAACGACTTGCGATACACCAAGGACCATGAATGGGTCCGCCTCACCGGCTCGGTTGGGCGCGTCGGCATCACCGATCACGCGCAGCAACAGCTTGGAGACGTGGTCTTCGTCGAGCTTCCGAAGGTGGGCGTCTCGGTCGCCGCAGGCGCGCGTTTCGGGACCGTCGAATCGGTGAAGGCGGTGTCCGAGCTCTTCTCTCCCGTGACCGGGAAGGTGACGGCGGCGAACGACGACCTTCAGAAGAAGCCCGAGACCGTGAACTCGGATCCTTACGGGGCCGCCTGGATGATCGACGTCCAGCTGTCGAAGCCCGAGGAAGTGGCGGCCCTCATGACCGCCGAGCAGTACGACGCCTTCGTCAAGAGCGGCCACTAGCCGCAACGAAAACAATCCACCGGGCGAGTCGTCCGCGCGGCCCCCTGGCCGCCCCAACAATCTGGAATTCAAGATGAAGCTCTCCGATCTCTCGCCCGTCGATACATTTTCACGAAGGCACGTCGGCCCCTCCGGGTCGGACCGGGCCGCCATGCTGGGGACGCTGGGCGCCGCCTCGCTCGACGCCCTGATCGAGGAAACCGTTCCGCCCTCCATCCGCCTTCGCCGCTCCCTGAACCTCCCCGCGCCCCTGTCGGAGAGCGAGCTCCTGAACCGCATCGCGGCGATCGCGGAGTCGAACCAGACCTGGCGTTCCTTCATCGGCATGGGCTACACCGGCTGCCTCACTCCGTCCGTGATCCGCCGCAATATCCTGGAGAATCCCGGCTGGTACACGCAGTACACGCCGTACCAGGCGGAGATCTCGCAGGGCCGACTCGAGGCCCTGCTCAATTTTCAGACCATGATCGCGGACCTGACCGCGCTGCCCCTCGCGAACGCGTCGCTTCTCGACGAGGGCACCGCCGCCGCCGAGGCCATGCACATGGCTCACGCGACCGCCCCGGGCGAGAGAAACGTCTTCATGGTGGCCGATGACGTCCACCCGCAGACCATTGCGGTGGTGAAGACGCGCGCCCTGCCTCTCGGTATCGAAGTGCAGGTGGTTGAGACCCGGAAGATGAAGATCAAGCCGAATGTCTTCGGCGTTCTTCTTCAGTACCCGTCGACCACCGGCAAGATCGAGGACCTCTCCGCCCTCGCGGCGAAGGCGAAGGCCGCGGGCGCGGTCACCACGTTCGCCGCCGATCTCCTCGCCCTCACCCTCTACAAGGCGCCGGGTGAAATGGGCGCCGACATTTGCGTCGGTTCGGCCCAGCGCTTCGGAGTTCCCATGGGCTTCGGCGGACCGCACGCGGCCTTCATGTCCGCCCGTGAAGAAATGCGCCGGGTGATTCCCGGGCGTCTCATCGGTGTGTCCAAGGATGCGCAGGGCAAGCGGGGCTATCGCCTTGCTCTCCAGACCCGCGAGCAGCACATCCGTCGGGACAAGGCCACGTCGAACATCTGCACAGCGCAGGTCCTGCTCGCGGTGATGGCCAGCATGTACGCGATCTACCACGGGCCCCAGGGCCTCACCGAGATCGCCACCCGCGTGCACCGGCTCACCGGCCTTCTCGCCGCGGGACTTCGCAAGGCGGGGTTCGCCCTCATCCACGACACCTTCTTCGACACCCTTTCGGTGAAGGTTACGTCGGGGAAGGCCAACGGGATCGCGCGTCGCGCGGCCAAGCGGCAGATCAACCTGCGCCGCGTGAAGACGGGCCTCACCGCGACCCTCGACGAGACGACCGAGCTCAAGGACGTTCAGGATCTGATCGAGGTCTTCTCCGGCGCCGCTCTCGAAGGCTCGCTCGAGGATCTGGCCCGCGAGGCCGTCGTCGGGGTTCGAGAATCCCTCGCCCGAACTTCGTCGTTCCTGACTCATCCGGTGTTCAACCGATATCACGCCGAGCACGAGATGCTGCGCTACATCAAGACCCTCGAGGGACGCGACCTTTCGCTCACTCACTCGATGATTCCGCTCGGCTCCTGCACCATGAAGCTCAACGCGGCCTCCGAGATGCTGCCCCTGACTCTGCCGGGCTTCTCGAATGTGCATCCCTTCGCCCCGCAGGACCAGGCGAAGGGCTATCAGGCCCTCGCCAAGGATCTGTCCGAATGGCTGGCTGAAATCACCGGTTTCTCCGGGGTGTCGCTTCAGCCGAACTCCGGTGCGCAGGGCGAGTATGCGGGGCTCCTCTCGATCCGCGGCTACCACGCCTCACGCGGGGGCCAGCGCGACGTCTGTCTCATTCCCGTCTCCGCGCACGGTACCAATCCGGCGTCGGCGGTGATGTCGGGCTTCAAGGTGGTGGTGGTCGCCTGCGACGACCATGGCAATGTGGACCTCGCCGACCTCGAGCAGAAGGCGGACGAGCATAAGGACCGGCTCGCGGCGCTGATGATCACGTACCCGTCGACCCACGGCGTCTTCGAGGAGGACGTGAAGCGGATCTGCGAGATCGTGCACCAGCGCGGCGGTCAGGTCTACATGGACGGCGCCAACATGAACGCGCAGGTCGGCCTCACCCGGCCCGCGGACATGGGCGCCGACGTCTGCCACATCAATCTCCACAAGACGTTCTGCATCCCCCACGGCGGCGGCGGTCCGGGCATGGGTCCGATCTGCGTGGCCGAGCACCTGATCCCGTACCTCCCGGGACATCCGCTCGCTTCCGAGTCGGCGTCCGGCCCGGTTTCCTCGGCGCCTATCGGGAGTGCGTCCATCCTCGCCATCTCCTGGGCTTACATCGCCATGATGGGCGCCGATGGTCTGAAGCTCGCCACCGAGGCGGCGATCCTCAACGCCAACTACATGGCGAAGAAGCTCTCCGCGCACTACTCCGTCCTCTACACCGGCAAGCACGGCCGCTGCGCGCACGAGTTCATCCTCGACCTGCGCGAGTTCAAGGCGCACGGCGTCGAGGTCGAGGACGTGGCCAAGCGGCTCATGGACTATGGTTTCCATGCGCCCACTATGTCGTTCCCGGTTCCGGGCACGCTGATGATCGAGCCGACGGAGAGCGAGTCGCTCTCTGAACTCGACCGCTTCTGCGAGGCCATGGTTCGGATTCGCGCCGAGATCGCGCTCGTGGTCGAAGGCAAGATCGACGCGAAGGACAACCCGCTCAAGAACGCGCCCCACACCGCGGGCATGGTGACGGGCGATGCGTGGTCGCATCCCTACACGCGCGAAGAGGCGGCCTTCCCCGCGCCCTGGACCCGGGAGAAGAAATTCTGGCCGCATGTGGCGAGGATTGACAACGCCTACGGAGATCGCAACCTGATCTGCCTCTGTCCGCCCATCGAATCGTACGCTTAGGCTTCTGCGGCGCGACGCCGCCCATGGTTCGAACCCCAGACTGCGCCTGGGTTTATGGGCGCATCACAGATTCCTCATCGAAACCGAAGAGTCTGCTCAAGACTTTTCCCTCGACCTTTCCCACAATACGGGTAGGAAAGGAAAGAGGAAATGAATATCTCACCGACGAAACTGCCGAGCGCCGTGGCCCCGGTGGCCATGTCCCTCGCCGCTTTGGCCCTGATCCCGTTGCACGTGGCCCGATATGGCCTCGTGCCTGAGGCGGACGAGGGGACCTCCGCCCACATCTTCCAGTTGCTCATGGTTGTGCAGGTGCCGGTCATCGCGTTCTTCGCGGTGAAGTGGCTGCCCCAGGCCCCGCGGCAGGCGCTTGCGGTTCTCACGGTTCAACTGCTCGCGGCCCTCGCCGCCTTCGCGGCGCTCCTGGCCATGGAGTCGATGTCGTGAACCGGAACGCACGCGAACTCACCGGCACTCTGAGCCGGATGGTTCTCGCATCCGCGAGCGCCGTCCTCCTGGTCGCGACCGCCTGCGGTGGCCCGAGGCCAGAGACCGAAGTGTCCCGCGCCATTGTGGACAAGGATGACCAGGCGCTCGCCCGGCTTCTCAAGGAGGGTCGCTCGCCTGACCAGGGAGCGCCGCCCCCCATCGTCTGGGCCGCGCGTACCGGAAACGCGCCGGCCATCGCCCTGCTTGTCGCCGCGGGGGCCGACCCGAATCGACCCGATGGCCAGAACCGCTGGACGCCGCTGCAGCATGCCGTGCATAAGCGAGAGGCAAAGGCGGTGGCCGCGCTGCTCAATGCCGGCGCCGATCCCAATCTCGGGTCGGCCCAGGGGCCATCCGCTCTCATGATGGCGGCCGGGTACGGGGACCGCGAATCGTTCGACCTGTTGCTCAAAGGGGGAGCGAACGCATCCTTCGAGGTTCAGCCGGGCATCAACGCCTTGTGGGCGGCTCTGGGAGGCGGCGCCCTCGTCGATATCACCGATGGTCCGCGGTTGGGATCCTGTTTTCCGGAGATCGTCGCGGCCATGAAGCGGCAGGCCCCCGGCCTCCGGATCAGGAAGGACGGGGAGACCCGGTTCCTTCGCTTCTTCGCGGCGCCCGGATGCGGCGCGCTCATCGAGGCCAGCGTCGGCTAGCTGCGCGTCGCCGGTCGTCGGGTCAGTCCATAGACGAGGCCGGCTCCGAAGAACAACCCTTCGTAGGCAGACAGGGCAATGCGGGAGAGCCGCCCGAAGCCCGGCTCTCCCATCCATGAACCGAGGGAGGCGAGCGAGAGTTCGGAACCGCGGAACAGCGTGGCGATCGCGTCCACGCTGGCCCCCGTGAAATTCGCGCCCTGAGCACTTCCGAAGGCGGCGCCCATGGCCGCGAAGAGCGCGGCGATGCCGACCACCCGCAACCGGTTCCATTCTCGAGGCGCCGCGAGGGCGAGATCACGGGTGGAGAGCCCGTAGCCGAAGCCGACGAATGCCCCGATCCACAAGCCTTCATAGGCGCCACCGAACGCTTGGGGCAGGCGACCGAAGAGCGCGGTGAAGGTCTCGGCCACCGCCGCGTGCGCGAGTCCGCCGATCAAAGCACCCGATATCGCGCCCGCGACCGCGAGAAGCGCCGCCCTCGATCTTCGGATGAGTGACTCCGCGAAGCTGAGGCCGAAGCCCACGCCAAGGCCTCCAATCCCTCCAATGACAAAGCCAAGAAGGGCCAGGGCCAGCACGGCACGCGTCGGATTCGCGGGAGACGATGAGGCCAAGAGGAAGACCGCGCCCAGGCTTCCGGCGATCGCGCCGGCGACCGCGCTGCCCAGACTCGCGGACGCGTAGCGGCCGAGGGCGATACGGAACGCCGCGGCGATCTCCATCGCCAGCGGAATCTCCCGGGTTACGGGATCGCGGTTTGGGGAGTCCTTGGAAACGCGCCCGATCACCTCTGGCCTGCGTTCGACCGAGGGGGGTGAAGGTTCACGCAGGATTCCGATCCACTGGTATCCAAACTTGGCTACGGTGCGGATGAACCGGGGATTCCGCGCGTCGTCCCCGAGCGCGCGCCGCAGAAAGCGCACGCCCTGGGCGATGGCCCCCTCGGTCACGATCTCGTCTTTCCAGATCCGTTCGTAGAGATCGTCCTTGGTGACCACCCGGTCGTGCTCCTCGATCAGGAACACCAGCAGATCGAAGTAGCGCGGTGGCAGGTCCACGCGCCTTTCGCCGTCCCCGAGCGCGCGCGTGGCCTCGGTGAGAACGAAAGAGTCGAAGGCGAACAATCGACGGCCAAGGGCCGCGCGGGCGTCCTCGCGGCGGTGCGAATCGCGATCGTTCACTCCCGCAGGATAGCCGCCCACCCTTCCCGCCGCAGGCTAGTTCGGCCCCTTGCTCGCCCGGTTGATGCCGCCCGGGCTACAGTCGTGGGGTGCGCTCACCGCCTTGCACAGGTCGTCGATCCTCGCGCCATCGCGCTTCTCAAGGTCTTCGAGAAACTGGAGAGTGTCGAGCGACTTCGCATCGGGGGAGTGGAGCAGCCCTTGCTTGAGCGTCCGCAGGGCATCCGCCTTCCCGGGAAGCGAGCACACGATCCTCGGGTCGAGGGAGAGCAGGATGCCGTAGTCCGTCGACATGGTGGATCGATACGGCTCGAACATGTCGCGCACGAAGTGGATATTGCGTCTGAGCGCGTAGTCCACGGTCATCTTTCCCTCGTGGCCCGGCCTTCCCCGAGGCAGGCCCTGGCGGGCCGCCCAGTTGCGGGCGACGAAGCGGTCCACCAGGCCATTGCCGTCGATGAGCGACACCCGCGTGCCCACGGCGACGCCGTAGTAGCCGATGTTGGGATACTCGACGATGAGGTCAGGCTCGCCCACGCATTCCTGAAACGCGCGGAAGAGACGACCTTCGTTCCACCACAGATGACGCGGTCGCCCGGTAAACGCGTCGCTCGTCTTCGTGAAGGCGCTCGCGAAGTTGAGGCGTTCGTTCACGATCAGACCTCGTTCGTGCGGGGGAATGGGCTGAAGGAAGAGGGCCCACAAGGCCGCAGCAAGAAGTCCCGCCTGCGCCACCCGCCGTGATGCGGGGCCCAGGGCTTCGAGAGCGCCTGCGCTCAGGGCCGCGACCACGGCCAGATCAGGCAGGAGAAGGCGGAATCCCATGAAGTCGCCCCCGACCCGCGCGATCGCCGAGGCATGGAGTGCGATGGCGATGACTCCGGCCCCGCGTCGCCA
>JANMVV010000347.1:0-2104 GCA_031392925.1 Vicinamibacteria bacterium | reverse complement strand
ATCCTCCAGCAGCCCGGACTCGACGACTTTGCCGTGATACATCACCACGACCTCGTCGGCCATGTTGGCGACGATGCCGAGGTCGTGCGTGATGAGCAGCATCGCCATCTTCAATTCGGACTGCAAGGTCTGCACCAGCTGCAGGATCTGCGCCTGGATGGTGACATCCAGCGCAGTCGTCGGCTCGTCCGCGACCAGCAGCGCCGGCCGGCACACCAGCGCCATGGCGATCATGGCGCGCTGGCGCAAGCCGCCGGAGAGTTCGAACGGATAGGTGTATTCGGCTTTGGCCGGATCGGCGAAACCGACCAGTTTCAGCATCTCCAGCACCGCGTCGCGGCGCTCGGACTTGCCCAGGATCGGTCGGTGCAGACCCAGGGCCTCGCCGATCTGGTTGCCGACCGTGTGCAGCGGCGACAACGCCGTCATCGGTTCCTGGAAAATGATCGAGATCCGGCCGCCGCGGATTTCGCGCACCGGCTCTCCCTCGGGGTCAAGGCGTGATATGTCCACCGCGGTGCCGGGCTTCTTCGGATCGAGGAACAGGATTTCGCCCGACTCGATGCGCGCCACGCGGGGCAGGATGCTCATGATCGCCTGGGCGACCATGGTCTTGCCGGAGCCCGATTCGCCGACCAGGGCGACAGTCCGGCCCTCGGGTATGCGGAATGACACGCCGTCCACCGCCTTGACCGTTCCAGCGTCGACTTCGAGGTAAACCTTCAGGTCCTTGATCTGGAGAACGTCGCTCAACCGGCCTCCGTTGCGGCCAGCTCGATGCCTAGAACTTCGAGATTGACTCGCGTCGCGTGATCAAGATCGGCACCGCGCCGCCGGGCCTCGAGCGCGGCGACGCGCACCAGACCGCCGAAGCCTTCCAGCTCCGAGTCAATGCGGATCGTATGCTGCGCGTCGCGAAGCCTCAGCTGCATCCATCCTCCTTCGCCATCCCTGCGGGTCGAAAAGTAGTCGAGCCGCAGCGAACGCAAATCCTCCCACCGGATCGCGACGCCAAGCGGACCCCTGGCGCGGATTCCGGCCTCATCCAGCTCGATGTGGGTCAACTGCCGGCAGACCGTACGGCCAAAGTATACGAGGAATAACAAAGCGGCTGCAGTCGCGACCCAGGCTACCGGCTCGGCTGGATGCACGAATGCAAGCGTGCCAATCGAGAGCCCGAGCCCGATGCCGCTACCTGCAAAGTCGGGAAGCAAGGATCGCCACGAATAGCGAAGCGAGGGCGTCACGAAATGTTAAATAGTTCCTCTGGACGCCGCCACGCCAGGACCGGAAGGCCGCGGGTCGATTCAAACAGGCGTTCGAGAAACGCCCATGCCGCCTCGTCATGCACCGCATGGTGGGTAAGCCAACCCGTCGCCTCGCCCGGATCTGCCGCCGCTGTACGTTTTTCAGCCAAGTGCTTCGTGGCTGCGCGCAACGCCTGGTCTGCGCCGACAAACGTGCGGTCGGATCGCCACGCGATGATGTCCACGTGCGTATTCACCTGCCGCAGACCAGGCGCAGCTTCAACGCGCGAGCGCGGGCCATATTGGCTAAGGCCGCGCAATCCCGCCGCCGCAAGCTGCAATGCAAGATGATCGGGCAACCGGTTCCAAGGTGGCGCGAGGACGGGCAGGAAGTGCTTGCCTGCCTTCATTTCGAGCTGCCTGCGGGCAGCAGCGAGCCGGGCGATCGCCTCGGCGGGCGGCTCGGATGCGGCGAACTCGGTCTTCTTCTCGCCCGGGGGAGCGCGGTTGGCGTGATCCGTGCCGTGCTGCAGGATCGAAACGAACGGCCCGATGTTTTCGAATGTCTCCTTCTCGGATTGCTGTGGAATTGCGGCGAGCGCCAATGGAACGGACATCTTCTGCGCCAACGCCACGAGCCGCGACAGCGCCGGATCCGGCCGCGCAGCATCGTCGTCGCGCCACCAGAATTCGACCGCGCATCCCGCATCTTCACAGCGTGAAATCTCGTCGAAAAACAGTTGCCAGGCGGCGTTCACGATGCGTTTCCCGTCGCCAGTTGCATGATCGAGGCAGCGCTGCATCGTGCGCCATCGAGATTGATGGATCCCGGCGATGGGCGCGGTTTGCGCGCCGCC
>JANMVV010000318.1:0-15493 GCA_031392925.1 Vicinamibacteria bacterium | reverse complement strand
AAATGGAGGAAGAGATGAGCAGAATGAAATCCGCGAACCCTGGAAACGGGTGGTTGCTTTTCGGTCTCAGCATGCTGGCGGCGAGCGCCTTCCCGTGCGGCGACAAGCTGATGGTCGTTTCGCGCGGGCAGCGCACAGTCGGTCGGAACGCTCCTCACCGCGGAGCGATCCTTCTCTACGCGAATCCAGGCGGAGCCGTCTCGGCCGCCCTCACCGGCGCGGACCTCAAGAAAGGCCTCGAAAGGGCCGGACACCGCATCCGCACGGTAACCACGCGGGCGGACCTGCGGACCGCCATCGGAAGCGGCTCGTACGACCTCGTCCTCGCCGACCTGAAGGCGGTTTCGGAAGTCGAAGGCGATGTGAGGGGCGCGGCTTCCTCGCCGACCATTATTCCCACCCTCTTTGATCCCTCGGCGGCTGACCTCGAGGCCGCGCGTGCTGACCTTCACTGCGTCGTGAATTCGAAAGGGTCGAAGTCGGACTATCTTTCGGTCGTGAACGATGCCCTTACCCAACGGGCAAAGGCGCAGGCGGCCAGGAAAGATCAAAAGAAGGGTTAGCCGCCAAGCGCAAACTCGTGATGCGCCGACTCCCGCTCTGCCTGGCAGGCCTGCGCCTCGGTGCGACCACCCGCGTCGACGCTCAGGCCTTCACGCCGGACAAGGGGCTGTTCTCTCTGACCTCCCTCTATCAGGTCGTCGACAACACCGGCCATCGACTGAGCGACGGCTTCATGCTCCGGGACGGCCAGAGCATCAGCATGGCCGCGCTAGTGGAAAGCGAGTACGGAGTCACCGAAAGGCTCGCGGTGCCCCTCGGGCTTCCCTACATCGGGGCGAAGTACCGGGGCGTGGGACCCACTCCGGCAAACCTTCCCGTCGACTCCTGCCGGTGCTGGCGGCCTCCGGTTCGGCTCGACGCCCGACAGCTTCCTCCCCTTCCCCGGCGAGGTCAATTCAGAACCGAAGTTCGCGGAGCACGACCGGCTGCTGAGGGACAATCAGTCGACTCTCGGCGGCGGAGTCAACTACTCGCTCGACAAGATGGACCTGTTCGCTGCGTTCTCGATGTATGTCTCGGGAACCGACACCCACGATAGTCAGTCGCTCACCCTTGGAGCTACCTGATACTTCGGCGGCAATCAGTCTCCAAAGTAGAGAAGAGCGAGTTCCTTCCGGCTCCCGCGACTTCAGGTGCGGCGTCTCTTAGACTCCGTTCCTCTTGGCCCACGCTCACGCCGACATCACGCTCACCGGGAACGACCTCTCCATCGCGCAGCTCGCCGCCGTCGCGGCGGGGGCACGGGTCGCCTTCAGCGATTCCGCCGTCGCGGCCATGCAGGCCTCGCGCGCGGTCGTGGATGGCGCGGTGGCGAGGGGCGAGGTGGTCTACGGCGTCAACACCGGATTCGGGAACTTCGCGGACGTGAGGATTGGCGCGGCTGATCTCGAGGCGCTTCAGCGCAATCTCGTCCGATCGCACGCCGCGGGAGTCGGGGCGACGCTCTCCCTTCCTGAGACCCGCGCGCTCATGGTGCTTCGCGCGAATGTGCTGGCCAAGGGCTTCTCCGGCGCTCGCGTGGAGACCGCTCAGCTTCTGATCGAGTGTCTCAATCGCGGGATTCATCCGAAAGTGCCCGAACAGGGATCGGTGGGCGCGTCCGGGGACCTGGCGCCTCTGGCTCACGTCGCTCTCCTGCTCATCGGCGAGGGCGAGTGCGAGTTCAAGGGTCAGACCATGAAGGCCGCGGATGCGCTGGCGGTGGCCGGGCTGAAGCCGGTGACCCTGGCCGCGAAAGAAGGCCTCGCTCTGATCAACGGCACGCAACTCATGACCGGCATCGCCGGTCTCGCCCTGCTCGAAGCCGAGACCCTGGCGCGGACCGCCGACGTCATCGCCGCGATGACCGTGGACGCCCTCCTCGGAACCGACGTCGCGTTCGATCCGCGGATCCATGCCGCTCGTCCTCACGCGGGCCAGGCCGCGTCCGCCCGCAACCTCAAGCGCCTTCTCGCCGGCAGCGCGCTGCGCGAGTCGCATCGCAACTGCGGCCGCGTCCAGGATGCCTACTCGCTTCGCTGCGCACCCCAGGTCCACGGAGCCACGCGCGACGCCATGGCTTTCGTCCGGCGGACGGTCGAGATCGAGATGAACAGCGCCACCGACAATCCGATGGTCTTCGCGGATGCGGGCGTGCTGCTCTCCGGAGGGAACTTCCACGGCGAGCCGGTGGCCATGGCCGCGGACTTTCTCGCCATCGCCACCGCCGAACTCGGCGGCATCAGCGAACGGCGGATCGAGCGTCTGGTGAACCCGTCGCTCTCCGGCCTTCCCGCCTTCCTCACCGAGGACGGCGGCCTGCGCTCGGGATTCATGATGGCCCACGTCACCGCGGCCGCCCTCGCGTCGGAGAACAAGTCGCTCGCCCATCCCGCGAGCGTCGACTCGATCACCACCTCGGCGAACAAGGAGGACCACGTCTCCATGGGCCCGATCGCGGCGCGTCAGGCGCGCGCGGTGGTGATGAACGTACGGCGGATTCTCTCCATCGAGGCGCTGGCCGCGGCGCAGGCCATCGAGTTCCATCGCCCTCTCAAGACCTCCGAGGCCCTGGAGGCGGTTCACGCGGTGGTGCGCGGGGCGGTTCACAAGTACGACTCGGACCGCATCATGGGTCCGGAAATCGAGATGGCCGCGGAGCTCGTCCGCAACGGCGACCTGCTGCGCGCGGCCGAAAGCAGAGCGGGAGATCTGGAATGACCACTGCAGACCGGCTCATCCGCGCCCCCCGCGGTCCGGAGATGACCTGCAAAGGCTGGATCCAGGAAGCCGCCCTGCGCATGCTCATGAACAACCTCGATCCCGAGGTGGCGGAGCGGCCAGCGGACCTGGTGGTCTACGGCGGCATCGGGAAGGCCGCCCGAAACTGGGAGTGTTACGACGCTATCGTGCGCTGCCTGCGCGAACTGGAGAACGATGAGACGCTTCTCGTCCAGTCGGGAAAGCCGGTCGCCGTCTTCAAGACGCACGAAGACGCGCCGCGCGTGCTCATTTCCAACTCCATGCTCGTTCCGAAGTGGGCGACCTGGGAGCACTTCAACGAACTCGATCGCAAGGGCCTGATGATGTATGGCCAGATGACCGCGGGGTCGTGGATCTACATCGGGACCCAGGGCATCCTGCAGGGGACGTACGAAACCTTCGCGGAAGCGGCGCGGCAGCACTTCGCCGGCACCCTCGCCGGAACCATCACGCTCACCGCGGGTCTCGGCGGCATGGGCGGAGCGCAGCCGCTCTCCGTCACCATGAACGACGGCGTCGCCATCGTGGTCGAAGTCGATCCCACCCGAATCGAAAAGCGACTGGAGACCCGCTACCTCGACGTGAGCACCGATTCGATCGACGAGGCCCTGGAACGGGCCATGGCGGCCAAGGCGAAGAAGCAGCCCCTCTCCATCGGTCTGCTCGGCAACGCCGCGGTGGTTCTGCCTGCGCTCCTCGCGCGCGGTTTCAAGCCCGACCTCGTCACCGACCAGACGAGCGCCCATGATCCGCTGAACGGTTACATCCCGAAGTCCTGCACCCTCGAAGAGGCGCGAGCCCTGCGGACCAAAGACCCCGACGCCTACGTCCGCCAGTCCCGCGCGTCCATGGCGGATCACGTGAACGCGATGCTCGCGTTCAAGCGGGGCGGGGCCATCACCTTCGACTACGGTAACAACATCCGCGCGGAGGCGAAGGGCGCCGGGGCCCTCGACGCCTTCGAGATCAAGGGATTCGTGCCCGAATACATCCGGCCGCTCTTCTGCGAGGGCAAGGGTCCGTTCCGCTGGGCGGTGCTCTCCGGGGATCCGGCGGATCTCGCCACCACCGATCAGGCCATCCTCGCCGCCTTCCCGGAGAACGATTCGCTGCATCGCTGGATCGCGCTCGCGCGCGAGCGCGTGCAGTTCCAGGGCCTGCCCGCGCGGATCTGCTGGCTTGGGTACGGGGAACGCGCGAAGATGGGCGCCATCTTCAACGACCTGGTGCGGAGCGGACGGGTGAGCGCCCCCATCGTGATCGGACGCGATCACCTCGACGCGGGTTCGGTGGCCTCGCCCAACCGTGAAACCGAGGCCATGCGCGACGGGTCGGACGCGGTGGCCGACTGGCCGATCCTGAACGCCCTCGTCAATACCGCATCCGGGGCCTCGTGGGTGTCCGTCCATCACGGGGGCGGCGTCGGCATGGGTTACTCCATCCACGCCGGCATGGTGGTGGTGGCGGACGGCACCGACGCGGCGGCCCGGCGCCTCGCGCGCGTCCTGACCTCGGACCCGGGCATGGGTGTCGTGCGTCACGTGGACGCCGGTTACCAGCGAGCCATCGAGGTCGCGAGGCAGACCCAGATGAAGACGCCTCTGGTGTGACCTTGGATCGGGCCGCCTCCCGGGCCTCGTTCGCCGCCGCGCTGGCCGGCGAGGCCGCCGCCGGAAAGAAGGCGCTGCTGCTTTCTCCCCTCGGCTCGGGCAAGACCCACGCGCTCCTGGCCGCACGGGACTCCCTTCGCGCGAGCCGCGTGCCGTTCGTGTTCATCGATCTGTTCACCGCCGCCTCCACGCCGGAGCGGCTGCTGGCTTCGATGGCCGGGGCGGTGGCCCCGTTCATGGACACCGATGCCGAAGCGATCCGGGCGCTGGTCAGGGAGGGCGCCGCGGACCGCCATCGGTCGTCGTCGGCCCTGTTGCGTCTGCTGGAGCTCCTCTCCACCCACGCGCCGCCCCCGCCTTTCGTCTGGCTCGTCGACGAACTAACCGAGATCCGCTCCCTCGCCTACTTTCCCGAACTGGGTCAGATCGAAGCGCCATTCACCCGGGCCCTGCTCGCGTCGCGCGGCGCCATCCTGACCTCTTCTTACCTCGGCCTTGCGAACGATCTCTTCCCCGGCTTCGAGCAGGTTTCCCTGCGGGGGCTCAACGCCCAGGATCTGGAGGATGTGCCGTCGCTGCGCAGCGACGGCAGCGCCGTCGCCGCGGCCATCGCCGTCACCGATGGGTCCGCCGCGACCCTGCTGCCCCTGGTCACCCACATGCGCGACTCCCGTGATGTGGCGCGCTCCCTCACCCGCCTGCTGCTTCCCGGGGGCGATCTGGAGCTCGTCAGCCGGCGGCACTACGAGGTTCTGCTGATGCGCAGCCGCGGTTACGCGGTGTGCAAACGCGCCGCCGAGGTCGTGGCCGGCTCGCGCGACCGGAGACTGACCGATCTGTTTCCGCACATCGGCCGGACCGCGGGCGCTTCGAGACAGTACCTTCGCTGGCTCGTCGAGGTCGGGCTGCTCACCCAGACGAAGAAGCGCTACAACTTCGCCGATCCGATTCTCGGTCTGTGGGCCTCGCTCTACCTGGGTCGGGCCGACCATCCTCGCGAGGAGGAGATCCGGGCCGCGGTTCTCGCGCGACTCACGCCCGAACCAAAGAACCCGGAGCCCGTGGTCGAAACCCCCGAGCCGGGCGAACCCGCGAAGAAGCGCATCGACCGTTTCGAAGAAATCGACTGAAAAACAGAAGGGCGGACCCTTCAGAAGGATCCGCCTTGACCTCCGGCCGGCGGGAACTATCTGCCGCGGATGAGGTTGGTGATCGCGTGCAGGCGCTTGGCCTGCTCCTTGAGCGTCTTGTTCTCTTCGACGGTCTTCTCGACGTGCTTCAGAAGGTTGTTGATGGCCGCGGCGATTCCGCTGAGGAGCCCGGGCAGATCAACGGATGCGGCGACGCCCTGAGGGCGGGTAGCCGGACGAGCGGTCTTGCGCGAACGGCGCGAAGCGGGCTTCGACGCGGAAGCCGCAGCCTGGGGGGCGGTCTTCCCTGCCGCGGGCTTGCCCGCGGCCTTCGAACCGCCCTTGGAAGCGCGAATGGCGCGGTAGTACAGCATCTGCACGGCGTCCTTCGCGCGCCCCGTTTCGGCACTGATCTTCTCGAAAGCGCCGGCCTTGGTGAGGCCGCCCTTCACGAGCTGGTTCACCCGCGCCACGGTGACGGCGCGGAGGTTGGGGTCACGCTGATTGTTCTTTGCCACGTCTTTTGTGTCTCCTGACAGTTTTGTTAATGGATGAAGGGGGTACTGTTACTGGAATGTTAGCAGGAATGGAGCCTTGCCCCTTCATTCGCTGTCGATCGACGACCTCGTGGTAACGCGCACCACTCTCTTACGGAAGTCTTACAGGTGCGGTTCGATGAGCTTGGTCAGAGCCTCGCGGCTCATCTTGCCCACGCGCTGCTCCACCACCTGGCCGCCCTTCAGCAGGATCAGGGTCGGCATCGCGGTCACGTTGTAGTTGAACGGAACGTGCTCGTTCTCCTCCACGTTCACCTTCCCCACCTTCAGGCGGCCCTGGAACTGAGTGGCGACGCTTTCGAGGTCGGGAATCATGGCGATGCAGGGCTGACACCACTCGGCCCAGAAGTCGAGCAGAACCGGGACCTTCGAACCGAGGGCCTCGGCTTCGAAATTCTGGTCGGTGAAGGTGGCGAGGACATCGGACATGGGGCTTTGCGAACCTCTTCGGGAATTGCGGATGGACTGAGGATCTAGACGTTGTGTTGAGCGCGCGAGTATACGGCTTCGTACCTTTCAGCCGAGAGCGCCCAGGAGAAGTCGCGGGTCATCGCGTTGTGCATGAGCCCCGTCCAGGGCCCCGGCTTCGCGTAGGCCGAAAGCGCCTCATCGAGCGCCCACACCAGCCCGGTGCCGTCAGCATGGTCGAACACGAAGCCCGTCCCCTCCCTCTTCTTCACGTCGAAATGCCGCACGGTGTCGGCGAGCCCGCCGGTCGCCCTCACGATCGGGATGGTGCCGTAGCGCATGCTGTACATCTGTGTCAGTCCGCACGGCTCGAACCGCGAGGGCATGAGGATCATGTCGCAACCGGCCTCGATTCGATGGGCGAGGCCGGAGTCGTACTGGAAACGCACGCCGAACCTTCGCGGGTCACGGCGGACGAACTCGCGCAGACCCTCCTCGACGTCCGGCTCGCCCGTCCCGAGCACGACCATGCGGATGGGCCGGGAGAGGAGATCCTCCATGGCCACGTTCACGATATCGAAGCCCTTCTGATACACGAGCCGCGAAATAATCCCGATGAGGGGCACGTCCGGCGCGGTGGCGAGGCCGTACTCCTCGAGCAGGGCCCGCTTGCACGCGGCCTTGCCGGCGGGCTCGGCCCCGTCGTAGGGGGCGGCGATGTGCGGATCGCGCCTCGGATCCCATTCCGCGTAGTCGACGCCGTTCAGGATACCCACGAGGTCGTCGGCGCGGGAGCGGACCACGCTCTCGAGGCTTTGGCCGAACTCCGTGGTCTGGATCTCGCGGGCGTAGGTGGGGGATACCGTGGTCACCACCTCGGAGAAGAGCAGACCGCCCTTCATGTAGCAGATGTTTCCCTTCCAATCAAGGGCGTCCTCGGTATCGAGGGAGTCAGGGAACCCGAGGGGGCCGAGAGTGGCGGCGGAGAAGTGTCCTTGGTAGGCGAGGTTATGGATGGTGAAGACGGTGGGCACCCCGTGCAGCGTCGGATCATCGGGATAGAACGCCTTCAAGTAGACGGGCAGAAGGCCGGTCTGCCAGTCGTGCGCGTGGAAGACATCCGGCCGATAGCCCCGGCTCCGGCAGAACTCGATGACCGCGCGGCAGAAGAACGCGAAGCGGAACTCGTTGTCGCGAAAGTCGCCGCCAAAGTCGCCGTAGATGCCCTGGCGGTCGAAGAAGGGCGGATGCTCGACGAAGATCACCCGGAGGTTCGGGCCGAGTTCTCGCTCGTAGAAGCCGGCGCTTCGATGAAGGTTGTCCACGGGCGCGTGAACCGAGCCAATGAACCGCCCGGGCGGGAACGCGATCGACCCGTACCTCGGAAGAAAGCAGGTCACCTCATGGCCGCGCGCGGCCAGGGCCTTGGGCAGGGCCGCCGAAACGTCCGCCAGCCCTCCCGTCTTGGCGAAGGGCGCCATCTCCGACGAGGCGTACACGATCCTCACGAAAGAAGGCTAGCAGAGGCGTCAAATTTTGAGAGCCTCGGAGCCTCTGATACCGTTCGACAGCCTTCATCCGCCAGGAGAACCCGCATGACCTCGTTCGAAACCACTCTCCAGTCCATCAGCGACTGGGTCTGGGGACCTCCCCTGCTGATCCTCCTGTTCGGTACCCACCTGTTCCTCACTTTCAGGCTGCGCTTCATCCAGAGGTATCTCCCCCAGGCGATCCGGCTTTCTTTCTCGCGCGGGAAGGAAGGGGCGGGCGATGTGAGTCAGTTCGGCGCGCTCACCACCGCACTCGCGGCCACCATCGGCACGGGCAACATCGTGGGCGTGGCCACCGCGGTTTCGGTCGGCGGCCCGGGCGCCGTCTTGTGGATGTGGCTGACCGGCGTTTTCGGCATCGCCACCAAGTACGCGGAGGCCGTCCTCGCGGTCAAGTATCGCGTGGTCACCTGGTCGGGGAACCTGGACAAGGCCGGCTCGTAGGCGATTCCTGTCCCCCGCACCAGCCGAGGAGCCCGCGCCAACCGTCGGATGTTCAAGCGAAACCTGCTGACTCTGGGCCCCGCCATCTGGGTCCTGATCTTCGGCCTGTGGATCGGCCCCAAGTACGATCGCTTCGTTCTGCCCGCCTTCGACGGGCACGTCTACGATGCCATGGCCGAAAGCCCGCGCGTCTTCACTCTGGCCCCGTGGGGTTACCGCATCCTCGAGCCGTGGATGGTTCATCTTCTTCGCGCATCCTCGCCCGCGGTCGGGTTCTTCTGGCTCAATCTCTTCCTGCTCGCGGGCGCCCTATTCGTCATCGGCGCCTGGCTCAGGCGCCTCGGCTTTTCGAGCGCGTCGGCCGCCCTCGCGTCCATGACCTTCGCGGTGTCGCCGCCCATGCGCGTGGTGCTCGACTATCAGGTTCTCGTCGACCCCCTCGCCCTGCTCCTGCTGGTTCTGATTCTCCTCGAGCTCACCGAACCTGATCTCCTGGCCCTGATGGCCCTCACCTCCGCCGCGGTGCTCACCAAGGAAACCTGCCTCCTCGTCCTCACCCTCCTTCCCATCGCCCTGATCCGCCGGACGGGACTCGCGCGCGGCCTGTTCGACTCCTTGGTGGTTTCCACCCCCGCCATCGCGTTGTCCGTCCTGTTGAGAGTGGCGTGGGGCAGCCCCGCCCCGCCTCCCTCCTCCTTCTCCATCCTCAACCTGACTCTCGGCCGGCTCCTCGCGTCGAGCTGGGATCTGGCCACCACGGCCGCGCTATCCGGTCTCATCCTCCCGGCTCTCGTCGGCCTCTTCCGGGAAAAGTCGGTGACTCTGAGGGTTCAGGGCGCGCTGTTGTGGATGTTCACCTTTGGCCTCATTCTCGCGAACCCGTATCACTACTCGGTTTCCGATCTCCCACGGCTTTCGATCTTCGCCTGGCCGGCCCTCCTGCCTCTGGCCCTCGCGGGCCTTGGCTTCAAACGCACGCCGCCGCCAGAAGGGTCGCCGGGCCCGCTGTCATCGCTCAAGACCCCTCTCGCCCTCCTGACTCTCGCGATCTGCCTGATTCTGGTGGCGCTCACCGACCCTTATCGTCGTGCGCCCTTTCCGCCCTCCCCCGACCCGGTGGCGCTGGCGGGTCGCATCCGCGAGACGCTCAAGACAGCGCGGGCGCTGGCGCGGGGCGACGCATTCGCGTTCGACGCCCGGTCCGGTCGCTTCGCGCTCCCCGTAACCGAGAGATTCAACCTCACCGAGGGACGGCGGCAGCGCTTCTTCCTCTATGACGGCTTCGGCCCCGACGCGGTGTTCGGCTCCGGGCCTCCGGTCTTCCAACGTGAGGCGCGCCTGCTTTTGCCGATCCTGGTCCCCCGCTCGATCGCGATGTCCATGGAGTTCGAAGGTCCAAAGAACGCGGAGATCAGGATCAGCCTCGCCAATCGGGACATCGCGTCGATCCGCACCGGCGCTCCCGGCCGGAACTTCCAGATTCCGGCGAGGCTGCTGACCCGGGGCGACAACCTCCTCCGACTGCGAGAGCCCTCGGGCGTCTCGGTCCGCTTGATTCGCTTCACCGCGCGCGAGGAACAATCGAGGCCCCCGCGAAAGTGACGCTGCCGTGGTCAGGCCTTCCCGGCCTGGGTCTCCGCATCCTTGGCGACCGCGGTGTCACCCTCCGACACCGCCACCTGACAGGCCGTGTCGAAGTCGGCCAGTGCGGCGGCGTCGCCCTTCGCGGCGGCGAGACGCCGCGCCGCCCCGTGAAGCCTTCGGAGGCTACCCAGAAGGGAGGCGCGCGCCGACTTCGCGCCCTCGAGCCGGGTGGCGGCGTTCTGAGACGCGATCTTGAGGCGTGAGAGGGCATCGATGGTCTCGGTCACCTCACGCGCCGGATCCATGATCGACCGCAGCGCGACGAGGCGTTTCTCGGCCCGGCGGAGCTCAACGGGATCGGCGGCGGTCTGAAGGCCGAGAATCGTTCGATCCACAGACTCTCCCTCCGCGGCCAGCCGCGCGGCCGCGGCGCGCAAACGATCCGACGAGGCGCCCGCCCCCAGCCTCCCCGCGGTTTCCCCGGCCGCGGCCAGGAACTCGGCGGGAGATGTCGGCATCGGCGTGGATGGAGATGGCGAGTCGAGAAACGGGGTTCTTGGCGCGGGAGACGGCGTCCAGGCGCGCCGCAGGAGAGAGTTCCACCAGGAATCTCCGGCGGACTGGAGTGCTTTCGAGAAATCGGCGGCCGAGTTCCACCTTGCCCCCGGCTCCTTGGCCAGGCACCGCCGCACCGCATCGTCGAGGGCCGCGGGCAACTCCGGAACCTGATCCCTCAAACGCGGCGGCTCCTGACTCAGATGCTGTCGCAGGATCTCACCAGCATTGCGCCCGGTAAAGGGCGGGCGGCCAGTGAATAGAGTGAAGGCGAGCGCGCCCATCGAATAGATATCCGACCGGGTGCCCACATCGGCCCGGCCGGAAGCCTGCTCGGGCGACATGTAATGAGGAGTGCCGATCACCGCGCCCTCGGTGGTGAGCGCGGACGTGGTCGCGAGGCCTTTCGCCACTCCGAAGTCGGTCAGCCGGACCATGCCGTTCGGCTGCTCGAGGAGAATGTTCTCGGGCTTGATGTCGCGATGAACCACGCCGCGACCATGGGCGTAGCCGAGAGCCTCGGCCAGTTCGGAGAGAACCCTTACCGCCTCGCCGGTCTGGAGCCGGCCCTCGCGCTGCACGCGCGCGGAGAGCGCCTCTCCTTCGACATAACCCATGACGAAGTACATGAGGCCGCCGTCCTCGCCGAAGGTCAGGAGAGGAACGATGTTCGGATGCGAGAGCTGAGCGGCGGTCCGCGCCTCGCGCCGAAAACGCTCTCGCAGGTCCGGAGACTGAGCGCGCTCGGGCGGCAGCACCTTGATCGCGACCAGGCGGTCGAGGGCGGGCTCGCGCGCGAGGTAGACCGACCCCATGCCGCCCCGGCCCAGCAGGCGCTCGACCTGGAAGGAGTCGTCGACGGCGGACTGGAGACGCTCGCGGAGCGCGTCGCCCGCGCCGCTCTCGGAGCGGATAGCGCTGCCGCAGCCCGGACAGAACCGTGCGCCCACGGGCACGGCAATCGAGCAGGACGGGCAGGTCAAGAGGTCAGGGACTCCGGATTTTGAGAAGAGTGTAAACAACTCTTGACATCCTCGACCGAGTGTACTAGTGTACCGATATAGTGAGTCAACCATGACACCGCCCAAAGCCGAACCCTGGATGAATCGGATCCCGGTACAGCCCGCCGACCCGCGGCCGATCTGGAGCCAGATCGAGGAAGGCCTTCGACGCCTCCTGGCTTCCGGCTCCCTGGCCCCGGGAGACACCGTGCCCTCGGTGCGCGAGCTCGCCACCGACCTTCGCATCAACCCGGCCACGGTTTCGAAGGCCTATCAGAGGCTCGTCGGAGCCGGGCTCCTGGAAGTGCGACGGGGCGACGGCACGTACGTCTCCGCCGCGCCCCCGGCGGTGCGCAGGTCCGAGCAGACGCGGGTGATCCGTCAGGCGGCGATGAATTTCGCCTCGGTCTCGATCACGCACGGAGCGGAGCTGGACACCGCGCGAGAGGCCCTCGATCTGGCCTGGGATGAACTGAGCAACAGCGAAGGAGGAAGCCGGTCATGACCGACGAAGCTCTGGTGCGCGTGGAAAGCGTCTCCGTGAGGTACAACAAACAGCTGGTCGTCGACCAGGTCTCGCTGGAGGTCGCTCGCGGCTCGGTTTACGCTCTCCTCGGGCGGAACGGCGCGGGCAAGTCTTCATTGATGAGATGCCTGCTCGGGCTTCAGAAGCCGACCTCCGGCCGGGTCCTTGTCTTCGGCGAGGACGTCTGGACGCATCGCGCCCGACTGGTCGCGCGCGCGGCCTATGTGCCCGAAACCTCCGATGCCCCCGGCCAGCTGCGGGTGCGCGATGTGGTCGCCTTCCATCACTCGATGTATCCGACCTGGGATCAGGTCGCGGTCAAGGCCCGGCTGGGCCGTATCGGCGTGAGTGAAACCGCCATGGTCTCGGCGCTCTCGAAGGGTCAGCGCGCGCTCTTCACCCTGGCTCTCGCCCTCGGCAGCAAACCCGAGTTGCTGGTGCTCGACGACCCCACTCTCGGTCTCGACGTGGTGGCCCGAAACGACTTCTTCTCCGACTTCATCGGCGAACTCGCCGACCGCGGAACCACGGTCATTCTGACCACCCACGATCTCGCGGGCGTTGAAGGCATCGCCGATCGCGTGGGCATCCTGCAGGGGTCGCGCCTCGCGCTGGACGAGGATGTCGAGCAGATGAAGATCAGCCGCGGTCAGTCGCTGGAGCAGATCTTCACGGATCTCACCCGCGGTTCAGGGAGGGTGTCATGAGAAAGATTCTGGCCGTCGCCTTGCTGGATTTTCGGCGCCTCGCCTTCGGCCTCGTCTCCGGCGCTCTGGTCGCCGGACTGATCCCGTCCCTCGCGTCCGGGTTGGGCGCCAAGGTCCAGGTCGGTGCCATCTTGGCCGTGGCTTTCGTGGTGGTTGGGATTGCCGCCGGAGCGACCTTCGGCAGCGATTTCACCGACGGCAAGTCGTCCTTCTTCTTCGCGAGGCCCCTGCCGACCGGAGTCCTCATCGCCGGACGCTTCGCTGCCCTCCTCACCCTCACCGCCGCGGCCTTCTTCTCCTTCATGACCTCCTTCTGGATCTCCAGCAGTGATCGCTCCGCGTGGAACCTGTCCGTGCTGACCCAGTTCCACGCGGAGGTCCTGCTGAGCGCCTGGGCGTGGTCCCTTTTCATCTCGCTTGCGGGGGCCGTGCGCGGCCGGGGCGTGCGGGTCGAGGGCGGGATGCGCGCGATGCTCATGATCCCGGTGCGCCTGAGCCTTTCCATGGGGGCGTTCCTCCTGGTCTTCGGACTGTTCGCCGACCTGGTGCTGCGAGCCTACTTCAACGATTTCAGGCCCATCAAGTTCTTTGGCCTTTCCTGGGTGGCCGCGAGCCTCGTCGCCAGTTGCGTGGCCATCGCGGGCGGACGAACCGAGCGCCTGCGCATCTCGCAGTTCCAGGGCCGGGTCATGGCTGCTCACTTCGCGCTCGTATCCATGGTTGTCGTCGGTGCGTGGATCTACGTCCTCCACCCGGGGCCGGAGGCGATTCAACGCATCGATTACCCCACCTGGGGTTCGAACGATGGCCGTTCTGCCTTCGTGTCGGGGAGAGTCGATCGTGGTGACGGCCTGACCTTCAAGCCCGTGTTCATCCTCGACATCGCCTCGGGTCAGGCGCAACGCCTCAATGCCGATCCGTATCAGGGCCCATGGATATCGGCCGACGGCGGGACCATGGTCTGGAGCGCGGCGACGCCCTTCTTCTTCCGGCCCCTGTGGCGGCGCATGGGCGGAAGCACCAGTTACCGGGTGAAGACCGCCTCGGGCCAGGTGTCGCCTTTGCCCATGCCGAGAAAGCTCTCCGACTTCTCGAGCGTGAGGGATCTGACCAGGTTCGGCGACTCGGTCAGCTGGGTCCTGCCCTCGACGGATGGGGACGTATTCGCGATCCGGTGGGACCGACACCTCACCTTCACCTCGCGGTCCCGCGGCGAGATGTCGGATATTGAAGAGCCCCTACCCGGAAGTTCCGGCGTCTGGGAGGGTGTCAATCTGCAGGGGGCCGTCTTCCTTCCGTCGGGAGATCTCCGCGCAACTCGGGCCCGGCGGGACGCGTCGGGCGTGCGCAGTCTCAACGTCATCGACATCGATCCTAGGTCAGGGTCCATGAAGTCCGTGGCCTCGATTCGTCTCGACGGCCCGGTGCGCGTCAAACTCGATGCCAAGGCCGCCCGCGCGCTGCTCACCTCGGCCACCCAACCGGGCCGGGGTGCTTCGATTTCCCTCGTGGACATCAACGGCGGGGGCGAGGCTCGACCCACCGTTCTTCTGAACGACGTCCTCTCGCCCAGCGCCAACTTCCTTGCCGACGGCCGAATCGCCGCAACCAGCGGAGGCTCGGTGGGGGCCTGGAACAAGCGAGCGCTCAAGGTCTTCTCGCCAGCCGGCCAGCTGGTTCGCGACATCCCGATAGGCGATGGCCTGGCGCCACGGCTGGGCAACGAGATGTTCCCCGGCATCCTGGCGTTAGGCGCCAGCGGGTTCACCGACGAATTGAGCCTGGTGGACCTCGAAAGCGGCGCGGTGGTGCGACGCATCCCGAACGTCTTCCCGCCTCTGTGGTTCTTCCAGTCTACGACGCCACCTGGGACACCGGCCGCCCGGCTCCTGCAATCCAGAGACGGAAGCCTCTACGAACTCCCCTCGATCAACGCCGAGCCTCGCCTGCTGCTGCCCCTTGCGAAGCGCTGAGCCATGACGCGCTTGTCCGTGATCCTCGCCATGGGCTCGTCCTCACCGCCCTGCTGACCGTCGCGGTTTGTGGTGGTGACGCCAGCGCGGCCGGGCCGCGGGCCTCGGCCACAAGGCCCTGATCGGTACGGTCTCCGCTAGCGGTCTGGGCCTGGTCGTCTGCGGACTTGACTCCTTCACCTCATTTATGCTCATATACGCATATAATGATTCTTACGCCTTTCGTCCTCTTGCTTGCCGCGGCGCTCGGCGACCCTCCGGCCGGAGTCCGGGAACCGCTGTCGCTGGAGACCGCGCGCGCGCGCGCCAACGCCCAGAACCCCGATCTCCGCGCCCTGCGCGAGCGCGCGAGCGCCTCCGCGTCGCGTGGCGAGTCCATCCAAAAGCAGAAGCTCCCCCGCCTCGGAGTGGAGGTGAACGCACAGAGAACCGACAACGCGGCCGTGGTCTTCGCCCACAAGCTGAACGCGGGCCAGTTCCAAGCCGCGGACTTCGAACTTGCGCGACTCAATGCCCCGGACGCCATCTCCCACCTCGGGTCGTCGCTCTTCATCGAGGTCCCCATCGACCTTTTCGGCCGGGTCAACCTCGCCGCCGATGCGCAGGCCGCGGGGCAAAAGGCGCTCAGTGAGAACGTGCGCGA
>JANMVV010000250.1:0-1630 GCA_031392925.1 Vicinamibacteria bacterium | reverse complement strand
GCGCCTCTTCGTCCTGCTGGGCGCCGTGTCGCTCGACTTCCTGTTTTCCTGCGTCACCGTCGCGAGCCTCCTCATGGCGTGGGGCGCCGCGCGCCCCCGCGAGATCGCGGGGCGCGCGGCACTCGGCGCGGGCAGGTTCCGGATCGCGCGCCAACTCATGACCGAAGCCTTCGTGCTGTGCGTGCTGGGAACGGGCGCCGGGCTGGCGCTCGCCGCGGTCGCGCTGCCCCTGTTCATCGCGCAGGGCCCCGCGGACGTGCCTCGCCTGGCGCAGGCAAGGGTCAACGGCCCGGCCCTCCTCGCGGCCACGAGCCTGGCCTTGATCGCGACCCTCTTCGCCGGCCTCGCACCCGCTCTCCGCGAGTCGCGCGCCGGACTCACGTCGGGAGCGGGCCAGACCTCGCGGAGCGCGACCGGAGGCGTTCGCGACCGCGTGCGGCAGATGTTTGTGGCCGTCGAGGTGGGCCTCGCGCTTATGCTCCTTATGGGTGCTGGTCTGTTGATCCGCAGCGCCTCCAACCTGGAGCGCGTCTCTCCCGGCTTCGATGCCCGGAATCTCCTGGCCGCGCGACTCGCTCTCCCCATCACCGCGTACCCCGGCGAAGAGAGGCCGGCGGTGGCGGTCGCTCGAATGGTCGCGAATCTCGCTTCCCGACCCGGCGTGGCCGAGGCCGCCGCCTCGACTCGGCCGCCCCTCATCGGAGATGTGGACTACGGCCTGCAGGTCGAAGGCCGCGAGCCCATCCCGCAGAATCGGATCAACGCGCGCATGCAACTGGTGACTCCGGGGTATCTGGAGACCATGCGTATCCCTATTCACGCGGGACGGAACTTCACCGAAGCCGATCGGCGAGACGCGGTCCGGGTCATGATCGTGAGCGATACCCTCGCCCGGCTCGCGTGGCCGGGTGAGAACCCGGTCGGCAAACGGATTGCCTGCTGCGAAGGCCGCCCCGACCATGCCGTCTGGAAGGAAGTGGTCGGGGTGGTCGCCGATACCAAGGCGCGAGGCCTTAGGACACCCGGCTTCGCGGAGTTCTACCTGCCGATCGCCCAGGCCCCATCGCGGTCCTTCGAAGCCAACGGAGGGTCGATCACCCTCGTGGCTCGTCCCTCCGGCCTCAAGGCCGAGGCGCTCACCCCGCAGATGCGTGAGGCGGTGCGCGCAGTCGACGCCGGCCTCCCCCTCTATGACGTCGCCACCATGGAGTCGCGAGTATCCGCATCCACCGCGGTGACCCGGTTCAACCGGTTCCTCCTCTCTTGCCTCGGAGTTTTGGGACTGGCCCTCTCCGTCATCGGCATCTACGGCGTGGTCGCCTATCTCGCCGGCCAGAAGTCGCGAGAGATCGGCGTTCGCATCGCGCTCGGCGCCCGGCCGGGCGATGTCGTCGGGCTCGTGCTCAGGCAGGGCCTCGGCGCGGTCGGCGCCGGTGTCGCGATTGGGGCGGGCGGCGCGTTCGCTCAGAGCCGGGCCCTTGACTCCATGCTCTACGGCGTGTCCGGGCGCGACCCGATGATGTTCCTCGCGGTGGCGGGAGTCCTTCTCCTCTTCGCCCTGGGCGCGAGCGTGCTGCCCGCTCTTCGCGCGTCCAGGATCGATCCCGCGAAGACCCTCGCCGAGCCCTGA
>JANMVV010000031.1:0-2415 GCA_031392925.1 Vicinamibacteria bacterium | reverse complement strand
CAGCCCTACACGCCGAGTCTCGACGTGCCCTCGATGGACAAGAGCGCGGACGCGTGCGCGGACTTCTATCAGTTCGTCTGCGGCGGGTGGATGAAGAACAATCCGATCCCCGCGGACCAGGCGCGCTGGAGCGTGTACGGGAAGGTCTACGACGAGAACCAGCAGTTCCTCCGCGGACTCCTGGAGGCGGCGAGCCGGAGCTCGGCAACCCGCACTGCGGCCGAGGCGAAGATCGGCGACTTCTATGGCGCCTGCATGGACACCGCGACCATCGACCGCGCGGGCAGCACCGCCATCCAGGCCGAGCTCGAGGAGATCCGCAATCTCACGTCGAAAGCGGCGCTCGCGAGCTACCTCGGACGCATGCACCTCGCCACCCAGGGGAGCGGCCTGGTCTTCGGTTTCGGCGCGAACCAGGACTTCGGCGACTCGACCCGGGTCATCGCCTTCGCGACCGCGGGCGGCCTCGGGCTTCCCGACCGCGATTACTACACGAAAACCGATGATAAGAGCGTCGAACTGCGAGTGAAGTACGTTCGCCACGTCAGGAAGGTCTTCGAGCTTCTCGGCACTCCCGCGGACAAGGCGGCGAAAGACGCGGCGGACGTCCTCGACCTCGAGACCTCGCTCGCGAAGCCGGCGCTCACCCGGGTGGAGAAGCGCGACCCCTACAAGCTCTTCCACGTGATGACCCGCGCGGAACTAAAGGCCTCCACCCCCGGCTTCGACTGGGACGCCTACCTTCGCGAACAAGGCGTCCCAAGGGTGGCGTCGCTGAACCTAAGCGAACCCGCGTTCTTCAAGGAACTCGCCCGCCTCATCGGCGCCGAGAGTCTGGACCAGTGGAAGACCTACCTCCGCTGGCATGTGGCCCACGCGCGCGCACCCTATCTCTCGCAGGCCTTCGTGGATGCGGACTTCGACTTCTATCGAAAGACGCTGCGCGGGGTCGCCCAGGACCAGCCTCGCTGGAAGAAGTGCGCGAGTCTCGTGGATCGCAATCTCGGTGACGCGCTCGGGCAGGTGTACGTGGCGAAGACCTTCTCGCCCGCGACCAAGGCGAAGACCGTCGAGATGACGAAGCACGTCGAAGAGGCGATGGCCGACGAGATCGACAAGCTCGACTGGATGAGCACGGAGACGAAGAAGCTCGCCATGGAGAAGCTCGCGAGCATCGTCAACAAGGTGGGCTATCCCGACCGCTGGCTGGACTACCAGACCATGACTCTGGCCCGCAACGACTTCATGGGCAACGTCCGCCGCGCCACCGTGTTCGAGTCGAAGCGCCAGCTCGCGAAGATCGGCAAGCCGGTCGATCGCCTGGAGTGGGGCATGACCCCGCCCACCGTGAACGCGCAGTACGACCCGCAATTGAACGACATCACCTTCCCGGCGGGCGTCCTGCAGCCGCCGCTTTATGACCCGAAGCTGGACGACGCGCCGAACTACGGCAACACCGGCTCGACCATCGGCCATGAGTTGACCCACGGCTTCGACGACGAGGGCCGCCAGTTCGACGCCACCGGCAACCTGCGCGACTGGTGGACCAGGGACGACGCTTCGAAGTTCGAGGAGCGCCTGAAGTGCGTGCAGGACCAGTACGCCGAGTACGTGGTGGTGGACGACATCAAGATCCAGAGCAAGTTGACCTCCGGCGAGGACGTGGCCGATCTCGGAGGCACGCTCATCGCGTATCTCGCCTGGCAGAAAGCAGTGGCGAAATCCGGCCAGAAACTGCAGCCGGTGGACGGCTTCACACCCGAGCAGCGCTTCTTCATCGGCTTCGGCCAGTGGGCCTGCGAGAACAACCGCCCTGAGAATCAACGGTTGAGCGCCGCCACTGATCCGCACTCGCCCGGCAAGTACCGGATCAACGGCATCGTCGCGAACCTGCCCGAGTTCGCTCGGGCGTTCTCCTGCAAGGCCGGCCAGCCCATGGTCCGCGAGAAGGCCTGCAAGATCTGGTGAGTCAGCCGGCCCGCCACGCCGCTGCGGCGTGACCCAGGCTTCCCAGCCATTTGTAGAAATGGCGGCGCGCCGGCAACCCGCGGTTCCGGCCTTCCCGCCTCGTTCTACGGCGATCCTCGGGCTCGCGAGACGGCACCGATCCTGCACACCTTTAAGATGGCGGAAGCTCATGGATAGGCATGCCCGGGGGCGCGCCCGTCGATGACCAGTGTCTCGAGCCTCACAAGGAACCATCATGGCCAAGGGAAAGAGCGGGCCGAAGACGGCCATCAGCGCCTCGGGGGGCGCCTTCGACGCAGCCTCGCGCGAGCAGGCCGACGAGGTTCTGTTGAAGGCGGGAGCCCTCCAGGAAGCGATCTTCAACAGCGCCAACTTCTCCTCCATCGCGACCGACGCCAAGGGCGTCATCCAGATCTTCAACGTGGGCGCCGAGCGCATGCTCGGCTA
>JANMVV010000238.1:0-9728 GCA_031392925.1 Vicinamibacteria bacterium | reverse complement strand
GGCGTAGCGGTGTTCGGTAAACCCGCTTTTGCTGGAGCGGAAGCGCATTTCGCTCATCAGGATTTCGGAGGCGCGATGAAGGACGGCATTGCCGGGGAACGCGATGGTGTAGGCCAGGCGCTCGTTCTCGACGTAGTCGATGATCTCGGGGGCGCAGAATCCCGCGTCGAGTCGCACCGCGAATGTCGCCGCTGGAAACGCCTCTCGAAGAAGCGGCAGGAGGCGAGAGAGCAAGGCGATGGCGCCGCACTTGTCGGGCGCATTGCCTGGACGCAGGATGCTGGCCACGACGTACTGATCCGGCTCTCCGCTGAACGAGATGGCGGCGACGAGCGGGATGTAGCAGTAGGTGTCGTAGTGCGCGTTGAAGAGACTGCCCTGCTGTCCGCCATGGGTGGGATCGGGTGTTTGATCCAGGTCGATGGTGATTCGCTTCGCCCATCCCTCCCGCCCACGTCGTTGCGAGTCGACGACCGTCTTCATGAGACTCATGCCCATGCGATACAGGTCCTTCCTCGTGGCCGAGCACTCGAACCGCGAGATCGACGGCTGAGAGGCGAGATCCTCGCCAAACGGATCCCGCCCCGCCAGCGTCTTCATCACCGGATCCGACGCGATTCGCGCCGCGTCGTTCCCATCCTCATATCCGCAGGCGATGCCGAAGATCCGCTGCGAGAGAAGCTCCTCGACCTCGTGCTTGACCCGAGAACCGTCGCGTTGATCTGCAAACGAGGCGGCCATCGACGAGATCATCTTCAGCCGGCGATCCGCTGCTTTGAGCAGGATCGCCCCGCCGTCCGAGCTTGTTCGCTCGTCCTCGAACCGCACCGTCAACGGCTTGGGCGCGAGGCCCTTGAACAGCACACTCTGTGTTCTGGCAGAATCATTCACGCGGGGCGCCTCCTATGTCCATTTGGGCCTCTATTCACAACCCTTTGGACGTAGTGGCTCCCCGCTCAGTTCACTTCTTCATGAATAATCCGGGCTAGGCGGTCGCGCGTCTTCGCTCTTCGGACTTCCGGCCCTTCTCCACCCACTTCTCCGCCCACTGCCCGAGGGCGCGGAGCGCGGGCTCGAGGGCCCGCCCCTTGGCGGTGAGGGAGTACTCCACGCGGATCGGAATTTCGGGAATGACCTTCCGGGCCACGATGCCTTCGTCCTCGAGTTCACGGAGCCGCTCGGAGAGCATGCGGTCGGTGATCTCGGGGATCGAGTCGCGAAGCTCGGCATAGCGGGCCGGCGCCTTCAGCAGAATGTGAATGACCGCTCCCGACCAGCGCCGTCCGATCAGTTCCACCGCGGCGTGGAAGCGAACACACAGGGCAAGGGACTTGGGCACGGGCTGGAGATTAGCAGAGACCGGCGTTGACAGATGTCACTATCTTTTGTATAGTCGCTCTGTATTTGTATCCCGCTGTTTCGATTTCGACCCAGGAGGTCCCTTGACCGCACTTCTGACCGCACCCGCCGTCCTTCCCAAAGCGCCCCTCGATCAGCTCTTCCTCGAAGCGCGCACCCACAATGCCTGGCTCGACGAGCCGGTGAGCGACGAGACCCTCCGGGAGCTCTACGACCTCGTGAAGTGGGGGCCCACCGCGGTGAACGGCTCGCCGCTCCGCGTGGTCTTCGTCCGGTCCGCGGACTCGAAGGCGCGCCTCCTCGCCACCGTGAGCTCGGGAAACGTGGCCAAGGTCCAGGCCGCGCCCGTCACCGCGATCCTGGCCCAGGACATCGAGTTCTACGAGAAGCTCCCCACCCTCTTCCCCCACGCGGACCTGAAGCCGATGTTCGCCTCCAAGCCGGAGATGGCCCGAGAGACGGCCTTCCGGAACAGCTCCATGCAGGGCGGCTACTTCATCGTAGCCGCGCGCGCGCTCGGCCTTGATTGCGGTCCGATGTCGGGCTTCGACAACCCGGCCCTGGACGCAGCCTTCTTCAAGGGGACGTCCTGGAGGTCCAATTTCATCTGCAACCTGGGCTACGGGGACGCCTCGAAGCTCCATCCTCGAGCACCCCGGCTCGATTTCGACGAGGCCTGCCGGATCCTCTAAGTGACGCTGAAGTCGCGCGGTGAGGCGTACCGCACAGCCTTCTCCCTCCCTTTCCACGATGCTTAGGCTGGCGAAGTAGAAGAACGGCCTTCCGAAGGCGGAGTCGCCGGGGTCTCTTCGTTGGGACCGGAAGCATTGTGACCGATCCCACCTCGGCGAGGGTTTCCGGGGCCGGGCCGCACCGGCCTTCCACGCCGGGCATATGCTCGACGTGTTTTGGAACTCTCGACTGACTTCGCATCCGCGTCCTTTGAGTTCCATCGGTATCTCTCCGACACGGTGGCGCCCCTCATGCTCATCGAGGAGTTCGGCGTTCTCCTCCGGCATCCGCCCGCGACTCTCGCCCAGGAGACTATGAAGTGGATCCGGGAGACCGCCCGGCCGAAGACCGACGCCGGGACGGTCGACCAGATTCTCCACGCGGTGCGGAAGATCGCCATGATGGGGGAATTCGATCTCGTCCCACGCGCCGCTTTGGGCGCCTTCCTCAACGACTTCTCCCAGGAGATCCTCGACCTCTCCCCGGCCGCGGAGCGCGGCCGTCTGATCGCGAGCATCGTCGCCTTCGGCGAGTCCCTGACCGCGCCGGGCGCGCTTCTCGAACAGGCGCCGCCGGTCGCGATGCGGCCGACCGCGGCGCGCCGGATGGCGGTCTTCCTCGACCAGCTCGGGACCGAAGCGCCGGGCGAGCGGCGAGACGAAGTGGCGTCCGAGTTCATGGCCACCGCGGCCATGGAGTCGTCGACCCGCGAGGAGCTCCACGCGAGTCTCGCACCCCTGGCCAGCGTGGGCATCGATCCGGCCACCGAGAATGTCCTGAAGTCGATCGCTCGCAGCCTTCCCGGATGGGGCGCGATCGAGGGTCCGAAGGGCGGCGCGGCGGCGCCTTCGGGCGAACGGCTCGGCGCCATGCGTCAAATCGTCTCTCTCGGCGACAACGCGGAGGAGATCGCGAAGCGTTTCCGCGAGCTGGTGCATGCGGCGATCGCGCAGTTCAACGAAGGGAATTTCGGACGCGCTCAGTCCGTCCTCGTCCTCGCCCGGCAGATGGCCGCCGAACAGAAGGTGAAGCCCGAGTACGTCGAGAGCCTTCGGAATGCTTCGGAGTACCTCCACACCAGCGACCTCAGGGCCGCGGCGGAGAAGCCCGAGAGCCTTCCCGCCCTTCGGACCATGATGTCCTTCTTCCACGCCTTGAGCCCGGAAGGGCTGCTGAAGTCGCTCAAGACGGAAAGCGACGAGGCCCGGCGTCACGACCTCTCGTCGCTCTTCGAAGCGCATGGCGCGGAGGCTCGCGCCCTGGCCATCGACGCCCTCGCGGCCGCGGACACCGCGCAGGACCCGGCGTTCGCCGCCGCCCTTCTGCGCCTGCTGCGCCGCCTGGCCCGACCCGAGGGCGTGCCCATCGACCACGAGGTCGACATCGTGCTCAAGCACCTCACCAAGGGCACGGACCCCACGGTCGCCACCCAGGCCATCTACGTACTCGGCCAGGCCAAGGGTGACCGGGTGGAGCGGGCGCTGCTCGGCGTGGCCCGGATGTACGAGGGGCTGCTGATGCGCCCCACCGCCCTGCCCGCCTCCTACACCATCGAAGATGTCGCGGGCCTCCTCGATCGGGCTTGCGGCGCCCTCGCCCGGTGCGGCGGCCCCCGGTGCCTCCGCGCCCTCGTCGACCACGGCCTCAAGACCCAGGCGGAGCTGGGCGACTGCGCGAAGCGGCTCGCCGAAGGCGTCCACGCCGATTTCACGAAGCATCCCGAACTCCAGGCGCGCCTCATCGAGGCTCTCCGGGCCGAACTACCGCGGGGGATGCTCGGCTTCAAGCTCCGTAAGGAGACCGGCCGTACCGAATCCTATGTCCGGGCGCTTTCCGGGACGCCGAGCGCCGAAGTGAAGGCGCTCTTCCAGGAGATCGTGAAGAAGCATGGAGATGAGGAGTTCGGCGCGATCGCCGCCGAGGCCATGGAGACCTTCAGGGCAAAGGCCAAGCCGGCCGAGGCCGCGGCCTCGACGTTCTCGGGCGACCTCAACTTCTTCGGCCTCCCCATGCTGCTCCAGACCCTTGGCCAGGGCGCCATGACCGGCCTGCTGACCCTCATCGACCGCGAGGGCGAATCACGCGCGAAGCTCTGGCTCGTCGAAGGCCGGCTCCACCACGCTTCCTTCGGCGGCCTCTCGGCTCAGCCCGCGATCTACGAACTACTGGTCCGGCCCTTCCCCGGCACATTCGCGTTCGTACATCGCGACGATGCCCCGAAGGAGGGCGCGCTGATCCCCGCGCGAGACCTCACCGGTCTCGTCTTCGAGGGCGTTCGCCGGCATGACGAATGGAAACGCGCCGCCGCCCTCATCAAGGACGACGCGCGCCTTGCGCCCACCGGGAATCCGCGGACGTCGATCACCACCGATCAGCCCACCGAACTGGTTGACGCGGTCTGGGCCATGGCCTCGAGCGGATCTCCCTGCCGCGACTGCGAGACCGCCTTCGCGGTTGACTCGTACTGCATCCGCACGCTCCTCGCCTCATGGGTGGAGACGGACGCCCTCCGGCTGGCGTAGAAGGGAACACAAGAGGGCGCATGACCATCTCAAATCTTCTCGCGGGGGCCGGCCTGTCCGTGATCCTTGCCGCCGGACAGATTCAACCTTCCCCAACCGTGCCAAAGGCCCTTTGGATCGACGTCACCGCGGAGACCATCGGCGAGACCGCGGAGTGGACCAACAAGGTCGAGATCGCGGACATCAACGGTGACGGCCGCCCCGATCTGCTCTTCGCGAACGGCGGGAAATACTCCGAGGCCGGCGCGCCCGAACCGAATCTGGTCTTCATCAACAACGGCCCGGGTCGGCGTTTCGACAACCGGACGCTGGCCGTGTTCGGACCCACCCCCGATATCGCGCGAGTCATCAAGGCCCGGGACTTCAACGGGGACGGCCTCGTCGACATCGTGGTCGGAACCACCTTCCAGACCCAGAGCCGGCTGTATCTCGGAACCGGCGGCGGCGCCTTTCGCGAGGTCACGGCGACTCATCTCCCCCAGATGCCGCTGAGCGTCGGCGACCTCGAGCCCGGAGACGTGGATGGCGACGGCGACCTCGATCTCGTGCTTGCCGACTGGGGCCCGGGAAACAACATGACCAACGCCGGAGGCCGCACGCGGCTCTGGCTCAACGACGGCACGGGGCATTTCACCGACGCCACCGACGAGCGCATGCCCGCGACCCTGATCCGTTTTTCGTGGGACCTCGAGTTCGTCGATGTGGACAACGACGCGGATCTCGACATCGTCGTCTCGTGCAAGCGCTGCGGCGGCGGGAGCCTCTTCAAGAACGACGGCGCGGGCAACTTCACCGAGGACCCCCGCGGCCTTCCCCAGTACACCAACAACTACGAGTACGAGGCGATGGACATGGACGGCGACGGCTTCCTCGATCTCGTCACCATCAACGACGGCGAGATCCTGCGCGAGGACAGCTCGGATCGGCGCGAACACATTCTTCGCAACGACGGAAAGGGCCGGTTCCGTGACGCCACCGCCCAGTGGTGGAGCGACGCGGCGAACGTCGGCGAGGACGACAACATGGTCGCGTTCCTCGACTACGACTCGGATGGGGACGCGGACTTCGTCATCGGTTCGCTGAGCGGCCCCGACCGGCTCCTCATCAACGACGGCAAGGGCCATCTGAGCCTCGCCCAGAACGTCTTCGACGGCCCCGACACTCCGGGAACGCTCGGGATCGCTCTCGCCGATCTCGACGCCGACGGGCGCATGGACGCGGTGCAGGCCCAGGGCGAGCATCCGACCGCGGTGCAGGAGCGGGTCTACTTCGGGCGGGGACTCGCGCCTGACACCGCCCCCCCTTCGATCACGATGGTCTCGCTCTCGCCCGCGAAAACGGCAGGGCCCACCGTGCGCGCACGCGTCCACGACCACAAGAGCCCGAGCCTTGCCGTTGAATGGAAAAGCGTGACCGTCGAGTGGACGAGCGCGGGTCGCGCCCAATCCGCGGCGATGCGGTGGTACGGCGAATACCTCTGGCGCGCCGATCTGCCCGCATCGTTCGCGGCCGGAACCGCATTCAAGGTGTGCGCCACCGATGCGGCCGGCAATCATGCCTGCCAGGGAAACTGAGCCAGCGGGCAGGGGCCCCGAACGAACGCATGGTGGCGGGTGGATCCCGGCTTCCGCCCCCGGATGACGCCCACTCTCGGCGCCCGACCAAGCCCCGACTAGGCGATGATGTCGTGAATCACTTCGCCCGAGACGTCGGTCAGGCGGAAATCCCGGCCGCTGTAGCGGTACGTGAGCTTGGTGTGATCGATCCCGAGCAGATGCAGGATGGTCGCATGGAGGTCGTGCACGTGCACCGGCTTTTCCACCGCCTTGAAGCCGAAGTCGTCGGTGGCTCCGTAGGTGAACCCGGCCTTCACTCCCCCGCCGGCAAGCCACATGCTGAAACCGAACGGATTGTGATCGCGTCCAGCCTGGCTGGACCCGGCGCCCCCGCCCACCTCCACCACCGGAGTGCGGCCGAACTCGGAGCCGCAGACCACCAGGGTGTCCTTGAGCAGGCCGCGCAGCTTGAGGTCCTTGATCACCGCGGCGAAGGGCTTGTCGGAGTTGTTCGCATTGACGCGGTGCTGCTGGATGTCGACATGGGCGTCCCAAGGGTCGCCCTTGGCGTAGTACACCTGCACCATCCGCACCCCGCGCTCCACCAGACGCACGGCCATGAGGCATCCGCGCGCCGTGCTGCCCGTGCCGTACATCTGCAGCGTCGCTTCGCTCTCTTTGCGGATATCGAAGACGTCGGGAGCCTCGGTCTGCATACGGTAGGCCACTTCCATCGAGTTGATGGCCGCGTCGAGCTGCGGGTCCTTCTCCTGCCCGGCCCGCCGCATGCGGTCGAGCTTCTCCAGCAGGTCGATTTCCCGCCTCTGCTCGGGAAGGGTGAAGTCCTTGTTGTTGATGAAGGAGACGAGTTTTTTCGGGTCGAAGTCCTTGCCGACGATCTGGTCGGGACGCTCGACCTTGTCGGAGATGAACGTGCCCTGGTGCATGGCGGGCAGGAACGCGCTGTTCCAAAGGGGCGGGCCCACCGTGGTGGGCACTTCCGGGCAGAGCACCACGAAACCGGGAAGGTTGCGGTTGCCAGTGCCGAGGCCATAGGTCAGCCACGAGCCGAGCGACGGACGCCCCACCTGGGTATGTCCGGTGTTCATCATGGTCATCGACGGCTCGTGATTCGGGATGTCGGTGTGAAGCGAGCGAATCACGCACATGTCGTCGACGCACTCGCCGAGATGCGGGAACAGCTCACTGACCTCGATGCCGCTCTGGCCGTACTTTTTGAACGCGAAAGGCGACTGCATGAGCGAGCCGGTCTTGCGCTCCGTGGCCACCGGACCGCCGGGGAGCGGCTGCCCGTGGTACTTCGTGAGCATGGGCTTGGGATCGAACGAATCGACCTGCGAGAGGCCGCCATTCATGAAGAGGAAGATGACGCGCTTGGCCCGCGCGGGATGATCGAGGGCGCGGGCCGCGAGTTCGCCGGACTGATCGAGGACGCCACCCGCCTTCGCGATCGATTCGTTCACCAGGCTCGCGAAGGCGAGCATCCCGAAACCGCCGCCCATCCGGCACAGCGCGTCACGCCTCGTCCGGGGTCGTTTCAGAAAATCGCGCATGGTCCCCCTCAACCGACGAACAGGAACTCGCTGGAACTCAGCAGGACCTTGAGGTAGCGGCCGAAGATGGTGATGGGCAGCCGGGGTTGCGCGTCCTTTGCTTCGCCCCCCTTTCCCGGAGCGACACCGGCCATCATCCCCATTTCAGGAGTCGCAGTCTCGGCCGCGGCTTCGGGGGTTGGAGGTTCCGCCATGGCCGACTTCGGATCGACGGCCGCGGTCAGAGCCTTGGCCTTCGCCTTCTCGACCTCGGCCTTCCGCTCGTCGTACTGCTTCATGGGCTCGGTCCGCAGGAACTCGCGGCCGGCCCCGACCTCCGCGGCGGTCGCGGTGCGGCCGAACATGAGCCGATACGCCTTCTGGATCCGCGCGTCCTCCGTGGCCTCGCCGCCGACCCGCTCCGCGAGCCTCTCTGCCTGCTGCTGCATGAACTCGCTGTTCATGAAGAAGAGGCGTTGCAGGGGGACATTGGTGGAGAAACGCTTCTCCGCGGTCTGGGAGGCGCTTGGAAAATCGAAGAGCTGAAGGTACTCGTCGAGCTTGTAGCGACTGACCTTGCCGTAGACGGTGCGGCGCGTGGTCAAAGGCGTGAGAGGCACGGACGGCCCGCCCATGGTCGTCTTGAGCGATCCGGAGACGAACAGAACGGAGTCGCGGATCTGCTCGGCGCTCATGCGCGGCCGGTTCGCTCTCCAGTACAGGCGGTTGCCCGCGTCCTTTTCCGCGTTCGCCTGGGAGGGTGCGCCGCTCAGCCGATAGGCGGCGCTGCGCAGGATCTCCCGGTGCAAGGCCTTGATGGACATCCCGTGGTCGATGAAATACCGCGCGAGATAGTCCAGCAGTTCGGGATGCGAGGGACGCTCGCCGTTGACCCCGAAGTTGCTGGGCGTATCCACGATGCCGGTGCCGAAGTGGCCCTTCCAGATCCTGTTGACGATCACCCGCATGGCCAGCGGCTGGGCGAGGATGGCGCGGGCAAGTTCCAAACGGCCACTGCCTGACGTGAACTTCACCGGATCGTCGGAATTGGGGCTGAGGACGGAGAGGAAGCCCCTCGGCGCCTCCTCACCGAGCCGATACACGCTGCCGCGGAGGTTCACCTTGAGATTTTCGGGCGGGCGGCCGGGCAGGTCTCGCACGCCATGAACGTACGCGAACTTCTCAGGCAGCGCCTTCTTCATGCTCTCGATGTCCGACCGCAGCCCCTCGATCAGGGCCCGCCGATCGGGGCCGAGCTGCCGCTCCAGACCCCAGCCCCGAAACGCCAGGAGCGCGGCCTTCGGCGGCTGGCCGGGCAGGGGCATGGCGTCGAGATCTTCCTGAAAGACGTCGTTGTAGAGATTCGTCTGCTCGGTAGGGAGGCTCTTGAGCTCGAGCCCGCAGCCCGGACAGAAGTCGTCGTTGGTGATGAACTCGTTGGGAAGATTGGCCGGCTCCTTCGGCTTGTTGGAGGGCAAGGCCTTCGCCGCGATGATCTCGTTCTGGGCCCGCACTTCCTTCTTCGCGAGCACCACGTCCACGAGCTGCTTCTGAAATTCGTCGGCGAGCTTCTTCGCCGCCTCCTTGGCACCGCCCTTCGCCATCATTTCCTGCCAGGGCTTCAAGAACGGGTAGTACACCGGGGGCTTGGCGAGGAAGCGCAACCATCGATCGAACAGTTCGGAGTCGAGCTTCTCTGAATCGACGACCTTGAACTTGTCCTCCTTCTTCTCGCCCATCACCTGGAAGGCGGCCTGCATGTACTTCGCGGCCTGGAACACCAGGGTCTCGCCGAGCTGCCGCGACTCATTCTGGAGATACTCGCCGAGGAGCGCCTCCTTCTTCTCGATCGTCTTCTCGTCGGCCTTGTACTGGTCCACCACCGACTTCGGCGCCATGGGGTACTCGTGATACTCGGTGTTCAGGAACACACCGGCCATCGAGTAGTAGTCCCTGGCGGGGATCGGGTCGTATTTGTGATCGTGGCAGCGGGCGCACGCCACCGT
>JANMVV010000233.1:0-9219 GCA_031392925.1 Vicinamibacteria bacterium | reverse complement strand
CTGCTCGACTTTCCCTTCCGCATCCCAGCGAACGCCGCGCTTCTGGTCTGCGCGGCCGCCCTCGGCACCACCCCGTCGTCGGGCCGAGACCCGAACCCGTAAGCAAAGCCCCGAGCCGGCGCAGGCAAAGGAAAAGGGCCGACCCATCCGGGGTCGACCCTTTCCAGGGAACGGGGGGGGGAACTTAACGCGTCTGGCAGGTGAGACCGACGTCGCGGTTTCCACCGAGCGGATTCAGAACGCACGGGTTGCCCAGCGCCGAACCACCGCAGGCGTTGGACCAGGTCGCGGGCAGCGGACCGGCGATCGAGGACTGCGGAGCCGCGGTGGCCACGATCTCGATCCGGGCACTGCAGGGGATTCCTGAGAACGTCCGCTGGCCACCGGTCACTGCACCCAGACTCCCGCCCACCGACGAGGTGACGAAGGCGGTGCAGAACCGACCGCCCACTGAAGGATCAGCGGCGGTATCCGGCACCACCAGCACGCTCAGGGTGCAGGTGGCCTGCGGGGTCGCTGTCGGCGTAGCGGTCGGCGTCGGCGTCGGCGGCACCGGGGTAGCCGTTGGTGTCGGCGTCGAATTGTTCGTCACTGCCTGCTGGACGACCACGCCGCCCACCACCACACCGGCGACGATGGCTACGATGGCCGCCACGCCAAGCCCCACCCCGGCCACTCCGCCGAATCCGGCCAGAGCGCCTGCGGCGGCGCCGGAGGCAGAGAGAACCGAAACCGCGCCCTCAGGAGTTCCGATCGGAGCGAGCTTGCCCGCGCACGCGGTGGCGCCGGACACAACCTTGACCGTCTTCTCCGGAGACTTCGTCTCGGCAAAGTCGGACGAGGTCACCTGGATGTAGTAGGTGATGGTGGTAATGCCGCCGTCCTGATTGACCTTGGGGATGTAGGCGCGATGAGTGGGGCCGCCCGCGACCGCTGGCTCGATCTTCTCGAATTCCGTGTAGAACCACTCGGGGCTCAGGTTCGACTGGAAGTACAGACGCCCGTTGACCACGGAGGAGAGCGGTTCGAAGATGGCTTCGACGAGGGTGAACTCGCCCTCGGTGATGCAGTCCGCGGCGTCGTGGGTGATCTTGGCCGTGCCGGTGGGCACGGATGCGGGAGCCTGCAGCGAGAGGGACGAAACTTCGACGTTGGCCGAAGCCACCTTGCCCGAAATCACATCGACGGAGAGGGGGGCCCTGGAAATCGAGATCCCGGCGCGGCCGGGGCTCGAGAACACGTACGAACCGGCGGGGAGAGTCGCTATGAACGATCCGTCGGCATTGGACGTGACCGCGAACGACTTTCCGGTCTCAACGTTCACCAGGGTGAGAGGAAGGCCCTCGATCCCGTGGCCCGCCATCGAAACCACGCCCCTGACCGTGCCGGTCGTGGTGACGGTGGCGTTCGAAGGTACGGCGATGGCGAAGGAGAGAAAGACTCCTAGGAATTTCTTGGTGGTCAAAGTTGCAACCCTCTGGTAAGTCCGAACAAATCGCGAAGAAACAGCGAACGACTAAACGAACGACTACAGGATGCTCCTAGGCTACACGATGTCAACTCATTCAAGCAAGAGACCTTCGCTATTTTTCACGACGGCCCTCGCCGCCCGGACGCGAGCCCGGAGCGTACCTCGAGTACACCGCGCCGTAATATCCATAACCGCCATAGTACCCGGTGGCATAACGGGAGAGATAGTAGGCGTTCCGTTTCACATCCACCCGGTTCAGAATTGCGCCCAGGACCCGCCCGCCCACCGAGGTGAGCTGGGCCACGCCGTCGATCGCGACCGCTTTCGTGGTCCGGTCTCCCTCGACCACGAGAACTATGCCGTCAACGACTCCCCCGATGATCAGGGCGTCAGCCATGCCCCCGACGGGCGGCGCATCAACGATGACCCATTCGTAAGCCGTCGACAGGTCCTTGAGCAGCACGCGCATTTCCTCGCAACCCATCAGCTCGGCCGGATTGTCGGGGGTGGTGCCGGAAGTGAGCGCCGACAGTCCCGGCATCGGACCCTGACGCACCACCTCGCGATACGAGCCGTTCCGGGTCAGGAGATCGCGCATGCCCGGACTTCTCGGAAGGCTGAGGTTCGAGTGGACGGTCGGGCGGCGAAGGTCGGAGTCCACCAGGATCGCGGTGGCGCCGGTCTGCGCGATCGCCGCCGCGAGATTCAGCGCGGTGGTCGACTTGCCTTCACCGGGATGGATGCTCGTGACCAGGAGCACGCGCGCATTCGCCGCCGCGGCGGTCGCCATGACGTTCGTCCGGATGACGCGGTACGACTCGGACAGTGGAGACGTAGGCGAACGTATCGCGGTGAGATTGTGTTTCATCGCCACCTCCGACACCGTGCTCAGGTCCGGCACGAATCCAAGAAACGGAACCCGCAGCGACTCCCGGACGTCGTCGGGGGTCTTGAGCGTGGTATCGAGTCTCTCCTTGGCGGCGACGAGGAGGACACCGGTGGCGAGGCCGACCAGGAACGCGATCTGGAGATTCCCCGTGCGGTTCGGGAAGACCGGGGCCTGCGGCACTTCAGCGGCCTCGATGAGACGCACCGTGCGGTCGTTGACCGCACTCTCGACGCTCGCTTCTTTTCCGCGCCGGGCCAGAACCTGAGCGATCTCGTTCGAGGTGTCGGCGTCACGCTTGAGGGTCTGATATTCGGGCGACTTGTCGCGAAGAGCGGACATCTCCGCCTGCGCGGCGGCCACCGAGCCCGCAAGCACGCTTTCCTGCCGGGACGCCCCCTCGTAGGCGGCCTCGACGGCGCGCACCACGCCCCTGGCCTCGTTGGTCAGGGCGGCCCGAATCGATTGAATCCGGGAGTCCAATCCGACCACATCCGGATGTTTCGGACCCAGACTCTGATCGAGCTCCGCCTTGCGAAGCTCGGTGTCGACCAGATCCTTCCGCATCCCCTGGAATGACGAACTGGTGCCAAGCTCGGGCAGGGTCAGCAGCTCAGAAGGGCTCATGCGCCGCAACTGGTCCAGATAGGCCTTCTTCGAGGCCCTTTCACTCCGCGCCTGCAGGAGCTGGGCGCTCGCCTGCTGGAGTTTCGCCTCGACGAGTCGCTGCCGGGCCTCGAGGTTGGAGCTTCCGCTCCGCTCTTCATACGACCGCAGAGCCTCGAAGGAAGATCGGGCCTGGTCCTGCTCGGCCTGCAATCGGGCCTCCAGCCACTTGGTCGCCTCGGTCGACTGATCCGACCGATCGGACCTGGACTCGTCCACGTAGGTCTGAGCCAGCCCATTGGCGGCCATGGCCGCGAACCTTGGATCGTACGCGCGGAATACGAGGTCCACGAGGCTGGTTCTCGGGATGGGCCGGACCGTCACCCGGGACCGGAACGCTCTCACCGCGGGCGCCACCGGAATCCCCGGACCGAAGTCCTCGGTGGCGCGGCCGAGGAGCTTGGTGCGAATGAGCTCCACCGGCGAGCGCATGGGCCCCGCACCCAGTTCCGGAGAACTCGTCAAGTCATAGCGCTCCACCACCTTCGTGATCAGCGACTTCCCCACCAGCAGCCGATACTGGGTCTCGATCCATTCGGGAGTCACCGCCTCGACCACGTCCTTCCCAGGGCTGAGATCGGGGCGCGTCTTTCGAATCTCGATCTGCGCCACCGCTTCGTATCGCGGCCGCGCCGTGTAGTTGTAGGCGGTGGCGAGCACCATGGACACGATCACGCAGGCGACGATGAGCCAGCGGCTGTGCCACAGCGAATGAGTGAACCGGACCCACTCCGAGGCGGACTCCGAAGGCATCTGCGATTCGGGGCCGAGCGGGCGCGGGTCGTCCGGAGGAGGGACGGCGCGCAGAACGCCTCCCGCCGAGCTCAAGCGCTCCTCCGCTCAAGCAACGCGCGCATGGCGGGGCCGATCAGAAAAACCTCTCGCCGACGTTGAGCGTGTCGCCGGGCTTGAGGAGATCTGTGAGCTCCGCCTTCACCTCTTTCCGCTTCCCGGCCTCGAATCGCACGATCTTGAGACGCTTCATCGATCCCCGCTCGGAAATGCCGCCTGCGAGTTGGAGCGCGTCCTGAACGGTCATGCCGTCGACGTACTTGAAGGCCGCCGGGCGCGCGGCCTGGCCGGTGACGAAGATCTGGGCCGCCCGCGGAACGAAGACGATATCGCCGCCCTCGAGGACCACGTTTTGTTCGGCGTTCCCCTTCATCAACTCCCGGAAGCTCGCGCGAAAAACGTCAGATCCCTTGATCGCTCCGGGCGGAAGCTCGTCGGCATCGGGCAGGCGAACCGCGTCGGAGAGACCGGGGACAATGGGCATGGACGAGAATTGATCGATGGCGGCGCTCTCGCTGCCCTCCGGAGGACGGGCCACCAGAAACTCATGCCCGGCGTTCGCGGTGAGACCCCCGGCCTCGGACAGGGTGGTGAGAACCGAGCGATCGCCCTTTAGAGAGTAGATTCCCGGCCGAACGACTTCACCCAGAACGAGCACGGGTCGGGACCGATACTCCTTGACCCGGACAGAGACCTCAGGTTTCTTGAGAAAGCCGGCTCCAAGCAGGGTCTGAAGCTTCCTGGCCAGATCCGCGGGCGAGAGACCGGCGGCCTCGACGCGGCCGATCAGCGGATAGTTGATGACCCCGTCCTTATCGACCACGAAATCCGCGGACAGCGAGGGCTGACCCAGAACTACGACATCGACCACATCGGCAGGGCGCAACGCCGACGGGTCGGGAACCTGAGCGGCGCCGATCGACGCGAGAATCAAGAACAGCAATGCCGGGCGGAAGGAGGGCCACTTCATCAAGTCTCTATTCTCAATGGGGACTCGCTGTCGCGTCAACTAGCCGCGAGCCACGCGGACCGCGTTCTTCGCGGTCCGCGCCTACTTCCGCGACGCGAGACCCGGCGGCGTGATCCGGGCGAGCCGACCCGGGACGGGTGCCGCCATCGAGCGGATCCCATCGGCGCCGACACCTCGCCGGACCGAGATCATCCGGGCCACGATGCTGACCGCAATCTCTTCGGGAGTCTCGGCGCCGATCTCCACGCCGACCGGGGTCTCCACCCGCGCGAGATCCTCCGAATTGAAACCCCTCTCGGCCAGATCCGCGAAGACGTGAACCATCTTCGCCCTCGAACCCAGGAGTCCGAGGAATCTCGGCTGCCGCGGGAGGCAGGAGGCGATCGCCGTCGCGTCGCCCCGGTGGCCGCGAGTCACCACCACCACGAACGAACGCGGGGTGAGGCGAAGAGCCTCGGCCGCCGACTCGAAGGGCGCGACCAGGACCCGGACCGCTTCGGGAAACCGCGACTCGGTTGCGTATTGGTCCCGATCGTCGAGAACGGAAACCCGAAACCCGGCCATGGCGGCGAGCGTGCAAAGCGGCCGTGCCACATGCCCCGCACCCAGAATCGCGAGATCCGGGGTGGCTTCGAGCGGCTCGATAAATACTTCCATGCGGCCGCCGCAGACGAGCCCCTCCTCGCCGGCCTGTTCCGGGGTCAGATCGTAGGTGGTGAGGACCGGCCTTCCGCTCTCGATCGCGACGCGCGCCCGCCGCGCCATCTCGGCCTCCACGCATCCGCCGCCGATCGTGCCGTGCACGGCTCCGTCCCCGAGCACCAGCATCCTCGCCCCAGGACGCTGCGGAGTCGACCCCTGGGCTCCGACCACGGTGACGAGCGCAGCCGGGACGTCGCTCTCGATGCAACGGGCGGCGAGGGCGAGCAAGTCGGCTCCGCGCGCGCGGCCGTGGCTCCTCCCGGTGACCCCTTCGTCCGCGGTCATCGGTCGAGGCTGACGCCCGAACCCGGGGCGGCCTTCTCGGACGGCCGCCCGCTAAGGGACTGAATGTCTTTCGGAGTCATGACCACGTCGCCGAACTTACTGTAGTAGCGAAGCTGACGGCGATAGCAGCGCGGGGCTTGCAGGTCGAAGGCCACGCAGGAATCGATCGGTCGCGAGTAGATGTGGACCGACACCACCGGCTCCTCGCCCACCACCGCCACCTGGTGAATGGTGCGGACCCGATCGATCGCATTCACCTCTCCGCCGCGCCCGCAGGTCTCCACATGCTCGCGGGAGAGCTGGATCTCGGTGGCGCCCGCGATGCAGTCGAGCCCGCCCACGTTCTGACCCTCCGCGGCGTTGCAGCCCTGCCACTTGAAGTTCGTCACCTCGGCGATGCCTCGATTCACCATCATCCAGCCCAGCTGTCCATTATGGGTGTGCAGCACCGTCTTCTGCCCCTTCTGCCAGCACACCACCATGACCTCGAACAGGTCGTCCCGGTAGATGAGATTCCGAGTGTAGAGCGCGTCGTTCCAATGCACGTACGGAGCAAGCGAAGAGTCCTCGAGGTCCGTGTCATGACAGATATCGAGAACGGAGGCGCTGGTCAAAGTCTCGGGCGTGAAGCCGCGGAGCAACTGGACGAAGTCATCGATGCGTCGTGTCTTGGGCATGCCGGGATCGTCTCGTCTGGTGAACCTCTCAATCAGCCGATGAACATGTGCTCATCGGAGTCCTCGGCCCGGTGCTTCGCCCCCGGGGTCTGCCGCTTCTTCGGATCGGCGCCGCGGTAGGTGTCGACCCCGCGCCTCAGCCCGCTCCAAAAAGCGGAGAACTCGGAGAGAGAAGCGATGGGCTTGATCACGAGGGCGCGAACGTTCTCGATCGTGGTTTCGACGCTCTCGAGCGTGGTGGCGAGAAGGGCCTCCACTCGAGCCGCCTGCTCCCTCCCCGAGTCGGAGATCGCGCGGAGGTTCGAGGCCCCCTTCCGCAGATCCTCCAGGGTCGGCTTGATCTCCGCGTCGAATCGCCGGCACAACTCGGTGACCCGCTCACCGCTCCTGCGGAGACTCAGAGCCGCCACCACCACGAAGGCGCACTGCACCACGGCGGCTAGCGCCAGGACTCCAAGGGAGAAGACCGCCCACTCATTCATCGATCCGAAGCCTCGAGGGAATCAACGTTCAAGATGCCTTCAACCGGGGAAGGACAGGGTCAGGTGCGGTCGCGCGCCTCGCGGTAGGCCTGCTGCCCGGCTTCGATGGCCGAGCCCAGCCGCTCCTTGCGCTCTTCCAGGAAATCGACCGCTTCGTCGCGCAGGTGTTGGGACCGGCTGACCACTTCATCTTTCAGGTCCCGGCCCCTGGCGAGGCCGTCCTTGACCCGATCCGCAATAATCTCCCGCGTGTCCCGACCAGCCCGGGGCGCGAAAAGAATAGCGAGCGCAGCGCCCGCGAGTCCGCCCACGATGAACGAAAGCAGCACTCCCGACGTTGACGAGTTTTCCTGATCAGCCATAGACGCCTCCAACTTTCTTTCTTGAGTCGAACGTCAACCCAGACAGGAAGTCTAGCCCCAGACAACCCGGGGAGCCGAAGTGAATCTCGAACGGGCCCGGCCCGAATAAGATCCCGCCAATGGCTTGGGATCGCGTCGCATTACCCGGGGGTGTTCTCCTGACCGCGTTGATCTTCTCCGGATGCGCGCGATCGTCGCTCACCGACCTTCCCTTGTGGCGGGTGGAGATCGACGCGGGAGGTCGGGAGGTCCGGATGGTGACTCTTCCCTTCGAACAGATTTCCTACGACATGGCCTCGCACGCGGTGGTCAGAGACGTTCAGGATCGAAATCAGGACGGAGTGTCGGATCGAATCGTCACCTACGAAGGATTCGGCGGCGCCCGGACGGTGGAAACGGACACCGACTTCGACGGCACGGTCGACCGCTGGGAGACGTTCGGCCCGGAGGGCCAGAGGATGCGCTCCGCCACGGCCAGCCGCGGCGCCCGCCCGGATCGAGTGGCGACCTACGATCGCGCGGGGAGGCTGAGCCGGGTGGAGGTGGACGCGGATCTCGACGGTCGCTTCGAAACCACGCGGATCTACGAAGCGGGCAAGCTGATTGAGGTCCGGATCGACAGCGACGGGAATGGCCGCACGGATCGCATCCAGGATTTTCGGAAGGGCTACTTGAGCGCCGAAGAGTTCGATACCGACGAGGACGGGGCGGCTGACCTCCGAATGACCTTCGGAAAAGACGGCGCCTTGCTGAAGGTCTCCGTGCTGGGTTCGAGCCGGGCCGCCGGAAGTTCAACCCCCGGAAGTTCAACCCGATGATCACGGACCGGCGGTCGCCCATCGCAGGTCCGGCCGGCGTGGCTCTCTTGACCCTGCTCCTCGCCCCTTTCGCCTTCGGGGCAGTGGGCTCCACGGCCTGGGCCTCGCTCTCCTGGGCCTGGATCCTCCTCGGAGGCTGGTCGCTCGCGAGAGCCCGCTCCTCTCCGGACCGTGATTCAACCGCCCTGACCGGCCTCACGCCGGTCTTTCTGGCCGTGCACGCGCTGCTCGCGATTCAATTGATTCCTCTTCCTCCTTCCGCCCTCCGCGTTCTCTCCCCCGGGTCCTATGCCGCCAGGTACATACCGCCCATGGGCGTCGAGACCTGGGCCCCCCTGACCGCGAGTCCGACCGGCACGGGTCAGGCCTGGCTCTTCTTCGCGGGCGTGCACGGCCTTGCTATCACGCTCTTCGGCGGACCGGCGGCGAGCCGGTCAAGACGCATGAACCAGTTGTTCGCGGGTATGGCCGGGGTGGGAGCGATTCTGGCCGTCGAAGGTCTGGTTCAGGCCGCCTCCGCGCATCCCTACTGGCTCTATGGGATATTCCCCGTTCCGGGCGCCGGCTCGCAGGAACGAGGGATCTTCGGGCCGTACTACAACCGCGATCACTACTCGAACCTGATCGCCATCGCCGCATCCGTCGCCGCCGGCCTGCTGGCGAAGCGGATCCCGCGCGACGGAGCGAGGACTGCTCTGTCGATGGTCAACTCCCCCGAGTTTCCTGGGACGCTGGCCCTTATTGCGAGCCTGGTGCTCATGCTCGTGGCGAGCGCGGCCTCCGGGTCACGAGGAGGTCTCGCGGCGATCGGCGTCGGCGTGCTCATTGGCCTCTCCACCCCCTTCCGGGCGCGGCCACGACTGGCCCTGGGTTCAGGGATGCTGCTGATCATCGTCCTGTTCGGAACCGGAGTGCCATCCGCCATCGAACGGATGGGCGATGTGGACTTCGAGACCAGCCGCCTGATGGTGTGGCGGGACACCTTCCGCCTGCTCGAATTCTTCCCGATCTTCGGCTGCGGCATCGGGGCCTTCGCCCCTGCCTACTGGCCCTACCAGCGCGTGGGCAGGTTCGAGTACTGGCCCCACGCGCACAACGAGTACCTCCA
>JANMVV010000023.1:0-18050 GCA_031392925.1 Vicinamibacteria bacterium | reverse complement strand
CTCCGACTTCTCGTACTTCTTCGTCTCGGGGTTGTAGGACTTGTAGGTGATCTTCTTGGCGAAGTCGTTGCCCTTGCCGAACACTTCGCGGACGATGTGCACGGTGTCCTCGGCGTGCGACTCGTCCTTGCAGAAGACCAGCGTCTTCGGGACCATGGCGCGGCCGGGGAACAGGTCAGTGGCGAGGGCTTCCTTGTAGGCCTCGATGACGGTGCGGATCTGGGACTTCACCACCACGGAGCGGTCGAGGTCCTTGGCGGCGTAGGTGAGGTCTTCGTCGAGGCGCTCCCAGCGGACCTTGCGTGACTCCTTGCTCCGCTTGTCTACGTAGTAGCCCTTCTCGACTTTGCCGCCGGCTTCCGTGACCTGGGTCTTGATTCGGTAAACGTCGTAGCCGACGTTCACCTGATCGGCGACCGCGCGTTCGTGGTTGTACTCCATCACGAGGTTCTGGTTGAAGAAGCCGATGGTCTGCTTCGACGGTGTCGCGGTCAGGCCGATGAGATAGGCGTCGAAGTATTCGAGAACCTGGCGCCAGAGGCCGTAGATGGAGCGGTGGCACTCGTCGGTGACGATGAAGTCGAAGGTCTCGATGGGGACGCTTGGGTTGTAGGCGACGTCCTTCGGGCGGTTGTCGGCGGCGGAGAGCTCGAAGGCGGACTTCTCGTCGAGGTCCTCCTCCAGCTCCTCGCCGCGGAGCATGGCGTAGAGGCCCCGGCATCCCGGAGGACAAGATCGGCCACGTCTTCGAGAGGTTCTATCGCGCCGATCCCGCGCGAACGCTTGGCGAACAAGAGGGGTCAGGCCTGGGGCTTTCAATCGCGGCCTGGATCGCCTCTGCCCACCAAGGTGAAATTCGGGTCGAGAACCGAGATGAAGGCGGCTGCCGCTTCATCGTCAGTCTCCCGCTCGTGGCCGCTTGAAATCGGTCAACTGAAGACCGAAAACATGGATCTCGGATTCGGTTACGTCCGGCGATGGTCGTGCGGCTCGTGCATGCGGAACAGCAGCACTTCGTAGGTCCCGCCATCCCGCAATCTCAACTCGGCAGAGAATTCATGCGGTTCCGCCGGCGCGACCGTGCTCTGAAACTGGACCCCACCTGCCACATCTGCCAGCGGAATCGTCTCGGCATGCGCGGGCGAGCCGCCCCGGTGAATCACGACTTCGGCCTGAAGAGTTGGCAGCCCGCGCGTGGCGGTGAAGCGCAGCCGTTCTCCCGACGGCGTATCGACGATTTCAATGCACCCCTCCGCGAGCTTCCCGCGCACCTCGACCGGCGCAGGCGCCGCGTGCCCATGAGGATGAGCGTGTTCACTGGCATCGAACGATCGGATGCGAATGTGCGCCGACCTCAATGGCGGCAAATGGCCCATCAGCTCCTCCTCCAACGCCCCCGCGAGCGCGTCGGCCTGGGTTACCGTCGTGTCGCCCGCTACCGCGATATCGACTTCCGCGACAAGCCGGTGCCCTATCCACCGGGCGCGCACATCGAGAATGGAGCGAACCCCGGGAACATGCCCGCCGGCATGCCGTATTTCATCGACCACTCCCGGGTCGACGCCATCCAGCATGCGTGTGAATACCGCCTTCGCGGATTGCCAGACGATGCCGAAGATGGCAAGAGTGATCAGCAGCCCGACAATTGGGTCGGTCAGCGGAAATCCCAGCCACACGCCAACCGCTCCGCCCACGACGGCGAGGCTGGTCAACCCGTCCGTGCGCGCGTGATATCCGTCGGCGATGAGCGCCGCGCTGTTGATCTCCCTGCCGACCCGGATGCGAAAGACCGCCACCGCCTCGTTGCCGACGAAACCAACAACCCCGGCGATCATGACCCAAAGCAACTCCGCCATCGGTTGCGGGTGCAGCAACCGGTCGACTGCCTCATATCCGGCAAGAAGCGCGCTCAGAAGAATCATGAGAACGATGGTGACCCCCGCGAGATCCTCGACTCGCCCGTACCCGTAGGTGAAACGCGCGTTCGGTTTGCGCCGCGCCAAGCGAAACGCTATCCACAGAGGGACCGCGGTTGCGGCATCGCTGAAGTTATGAATGGTGTCCGCAAGCAGCGCGACGCTGCCCGACATCAGGACGACGGCGACCTGGAACAATGCGGTGGCGGCAAGGATGACAAAAGACCACTTGATCGCCCAGATGCCACGTTCCGTGGTGGCGATGGTCGGGTCGATCACGCCATGCGTGTGCCCGTGATCGCCAGTCTCGCCATGAGGGGACTCTTTCATAGGTATTTTGTGATTTCCTTGAACTCACGGACAGATGTCCGCGCGTTGCGGCTGTCCTTGCCGACCGCCAGGTCGAGGCAATGGTCTATGTGGTCGTGCACCAGAGTCTTCTTGGCGTTGACGATCGCCTTCTCCACGGCTTGAAGCTGCTGGGCAATGTCCAGGCAGGCGCGCTCCTCCTCCAGCATCGTGACGATGCTCTTGAGGTGGCCTTCAACGCGCTTCAGTCGTTTGATGATCTCAGGATGGGAGGTGTGGGTGACCATAATTGAAGCTATCCTACTGGATAGGATCTGGGAGGGTTCACCTCATGAGCGCAGGTCACGATCATCATCACGACGTACGGCACGAGAATCGTCACCGTCTGACCATGGTGCTCGGACTCGCTCTTGGGCTGATGGTCTTCGAGGCGATGGGCGGCTGGCTGACCGGAAGCCTGGCCCTTCTGGCCGACGCGGCCCACATGCTCACCGACGTTGCCGGCCTTGCCCTCGCCGTCGTCGCCATGAAGTGTTCAGAGCGGCCGGCGACGCCGGAAAGGACGTACGGCTACCACCGCGTGGAGATTCTCGCCGCCCTCACCAACAGCGTCGTGCTCGTCTTCATCTCGCTCTTCATCCTCGCGGAGGCGTTCGAACGGCTCCGTCAGCCTCCCGAGGTCGCGGCCGGCCCCATGGTGGCGATCGCCAGCGCGGCCCTGCTGACCAACATCGTGAGCGTGTTTCTGCTGAAGAAGGGATCAGAGGGGAGCCTGAAGGTTCGGGGTGCGTATCTCGAAGTGCTCTCCGACATGGTCGCGAGCCTCGGGGTCATACTGGCCGGAGCGATCATCTGGGCTACGGGGTGGGCATACGCAGACCCCATCGTCTCTGCCGGGATCGGCCTTTTCATCCTGCCGCGCACCTGGAGTTTGTTGAAGGAAGCGGGTGGGCGTCCTCCTCGAGGGGACGCCGGCCAACGTGAACCTCGAAGCCGTGCGTGCCGCGATTACCGCCACTCCGGGTGTTGATTCCGTGCACGACCTGCACGTGTGGACCTTGACCACAAGCGTCAACGCACTCAGCGCTCACGCGACCCTGCGGCCGGGAGCGGTCCATGCTGAAGTCCTCGATGGCGTGCGCCGCTGCCTCAAGTCACAGTTCGGCATCGCCCACGTGACGTTGCAGGTTGAGGACCTCAGGTGTGGCGACGAGACGAGCCATGTTTGATCGGCTGAAGGCCTACCAACTGACGCCTTTCTCTTGACGGGTGACCTACTCTTTCGCCTTGACCGCCACAATCAGCCAGTAGTGGCCGTGGCTCTCAGCCTGGCCGAATGGCTCGAATGACTCATCGCGCCGTTGGATCTCAAAGCCCGCAGCCCGGAGTTCGCCTGCGACCGTGTCGGACGCGATCTGATGAACGGCGACCTGCTCCTTCAAGGTCGCGTCCCGCCGGCTCTCGAGGATGCGGTCCGATATGACCAGACGCCCGTCGGCCTTCAAGGCCTCGCGAATGTGCCGAAGCATCGACTCGTGCTCCGTCATCTCATGGTAGGCGTTGCGAATCAGCACCGCGTCGTAGGCATTCGTTTCGAGGAGAGGGTCATCGGGTCGACCCAACACCACATCGATATTGGTGAGCTTTTCACTCTTGATTCGGTTGTTGAGACGGTCGAGGCCCTCCTGGTCGATATCGGAGGCGGTGACTCGACCACCGGGCGTTATGACGCTGGCGATCTGCATCGAGTAGAAGCCATCGCCCGATCCGACGTCGGCGATCCGCGCGCCGGGTTTCGCGTCAAGCGCTTCAAACAGTTTCGGCAGCGCGAGAGAACCGCCGCTGCAGCGACGGCCTTGAGGCGGGAACCAGTCATAGCGATCTCCTTTGCCCCTCAGACGACAGACGATCCGAGAAGCCAAACGTATCACCGGGGCCGTGCTCGCCCGCTGGACGCGTAGTATCCAGCCGATGCCCGACTCTCAAACCCTCGAGGCGAGGTTCGCTTGAGCCAGGTTCTCATCTCTCAGTACCTCAATAACCTCGCCGACCTCAAGAAGGTCTCAGGTGACCACCGCGAGTCTGTCGTCAGCGAGGCCTTCAAGGATCTGCTGAAGGGCTGGGGCAAGGCGCATGACCTCGTCTTCATCCCTCAGTATGAGATCAAGACCGCGGCGAGGGATCGCCGCTACGTTGACGGCGCGCTGCTCCATGCGCTTCGTATGCCCTTCGGCTACTGGGAGGCCAAGGACGAGAAGGACGACCTGGACGCCGAGATCCAGCTCAAATTCAGCCGCGGCTATCCATCCGACAACATCATCTTCGAAGACTCAACCGAAGCTGTCCTGATCCAAAACCGGAGCGAAGTCATGCGCTGCTCGGTTCAGGACACCGAGAAACTGGAAAGGCTGCTGGAGCTGTTCTTCGGCCACAAGCGCGTCGAAATCCTGGAATTCGACAAGGCCGTGAATCAGTTCAAGGCCGACCTTCCTGCCGTTCTGGAATCGCTGCGCGCCATGATCGTGAAGGCGCACCATGATCGCTCCGCGTTCAGCAAAGCCGCGAAGGTCTTTTTGGAGCACGCTCACGAGGCCATCAACCCGAATCTCACCGAGGCCGATGTCCGGGAGATGCTGATTCAGCACATTCTCACCGATGACATCTTCTCGAAGGTCTTCGGCGAGGACGACTTCCACCACAAGAACAACGTGGCCAAGGCTCTCTTCGCGCTGGAGGAGACGTTCTTCACCGGCGACCTCAAGAAGAAAACCCTGCGCGGTCTGGAGACGTATTACGCCGCCATCAACTCTGCCGCCGCGCGCATCAGCAGCCACAGCGAGAAGCAGGCGTTCCTCAAGGTCATCTACGAGAACTTCTACAAGGTCTACAACCCGAAGGCCGCCGATCGCCTCGGCGTCGTCTACACGCCGAACGAAATCGTGCGTTTCATGATCGAGAGCGCCGACTGGCTGTGCGAGAAGCACTTCGGCCGCAACCTCATCGACCCGCAAGTGGAGATCCTTGACCCGGCCACGGGCACCGGAACCTTCATCTGCGAATTGCTGGAGCACTTTCGCGGCCAGCCGAAGAAGCTGAAACACAAGTATCAGGAGGAGCTGCACGCGAACGAGGTGGCGATCCTTCCCTACTACGTGGCCAACCTGAACATCGAGGCGACGTACCAGGCCATCACCGGCGAGTACGTCGAGTTCCCAAGCCTGTGCTTCGTGGACACGCTGGACAACGTCGAGGGCCTGCGGAAGTACAAGGGCCACCAGCACGGCCTGTTCGGCAGCGTGTCGGAGGAGAACGTCGAGCGCATCCGCCGGCAGAACCTGCGCAAGATCAGCGTGGTCATTGGCAACCCGCCCTACAACGCGAACCAGCTCAACGAGAACGAAAACAACAAGAACCGCGAGTACCCGGACATCGACAAGCGGATCAAGGAAACGTACATCAAGGCGAGCACGGCCCAGAAGACCAAGCTCTACGACATGTACGCGCGGTTCTTCCGCTGGGCGAGCGATCGTCTGGCCGAGAACGGAGTTCTCGCGTTCATCACAAACCGGAGTTTCATCGACAGCCGCACGTTCGACGGGTTCCGAGACGTAATCGCACGGGAGTTCAGCGAAGCGTGGATCGTCGACTTGGGCGGGGACGTTCGCCAGAACCCAAGACTTTCGGGCACGAAGCACAACGTGTTCGGAATCCAGACCGGCGTTGCCATCAGTTTCTTGGTGAAGAGACAGAAGACGCAGGCGTGCCGGATCTTCTACGCTCGTCGTCCGGAATTGGAGACCGCCGACGACAAGATTGCCTTCATTGGCGGAGCGAAGATGGCCGACCTCGGAGCCGAAGAGGTTCAGCCGGATCGAAACCACAATTGGATCAATCTCACGTCGAACGATTTCGAATCGCTCGTGCCTTTGGCAACAAAGGAAGGAAAGAGCGGCAGTTCGGCTGGCCGCGAGAGGGCCATCTTCAAACTGTTCTCTCTCGGCATCGTTACGGCGCGGGACGAGTGGCTGTTCGACGAAGATCCATCCGCGTTATCGCTGAAGGTTGAGGACTTCTGCTCAACCTACAACGATGAGGTGAGCCGTTGGCGGAAGACGCACCACACCAAGGATAGCGGCGACTTCGTTGACCGCCGAATCAAGTGGACAAGCGAACTCGAGGATCACCTCAAGGCCGGGCTGAAATTGACTTTCGACCAGTCTCGCATCGTTCCTGCTCTCTACAGGCCTTTCGTAAGTCGACCCACGTATTTCGCGGAGGTGCTTACACATCGTCGGTACCAACTTCCGCGGATCTTCCCTTCAGTCTCCGAGTCGAATTGTGTGATCACGTTCCTGAGTATCGTCGCCAGTTGGCCACTCGCCGCCCTGGCGACAGACCGCGTCTTTGACTACTGCCTCCTAAAGCAGGGCAACGGCGCCACGCAGTCGGTGCCGCGGTGGGTGTACGAAGACGGAAGGCGCATCGACAACATCACCGACTGGGGCCTCGATCAGTTCAAGAAGCACTACACGCCGGGCCGCGAGAAGGCGAAGCGGCCGATCACGAAGGACGCCATCTTCCACTACGTCTACGGTGTCCTTCACGACCCGGTCTATCGCGAGAAGTACGCCCTCAACCTGAAGCGCGAGTTCCCGCGCATCCCGTTCTACCCGGACTTCTGGGCCTGGGCCGCGTGAGGCGAGGAACTGATGAACCTCCACATCGGCTACGAGAAGGTGGCACCCGCGAAACTGAAGCGCGCCGACAAGGTCGATGAGAAGTCGAAGGCCACCGGAACCTCGCCCAAGGTCATCCTCAAGGCCGACAAGGAAGCCGGCCGGATCGTCCTCGACAGCGAAACGACGCTCTCGGAAATCCCCGCCGACGCGTGGGAGTACAAGCTCGGCAACCGCTGCGCGCTGGGGTGGATCCTCGACCAGTACAAGGAGAAGAAGCCGAAGGACCCGACCATCCGCGAGAAGTTCAACACCTACCGCTTCGCCGACTACAAGGAAAAGGTGATTGACCTCCTCCTCCGCGTCACCACCGTCAGCGTCCGCACGGTCGAGATCACCAAGGTGATGCAGAAAGCTGCTCGGTCATGAAGCTGGCGCTGCAAACTATCAACGATCTTGAGCGGGAGGGGCTAGTTGGCCGTCACGCGATCGGCGGCGCCATGGCGCTGCTTTTTCATGATGAGCCCGTCCTCACCTACGATCTCGACATCTTCTGCGTCCTGCCGCAAACCGGCCCGTTGGTGGACCTGGAGCCGATCTACACTGCCCTCCAGGCACGGGGATTCCGTGCAGAGGCCGAGACCATCGTGATCGGAGGAGTCCCGGTGCAACTCATCCCGGCCTACAACGAACTCGTTGCCGAGGCCCTGGCGCGCGCGATCGGCCGGACCTTCGAAGGCGTGCCAGTGAACGTCTTGAGCCTTGAGCACCTCATGGCCATTATGTTGCAGACGAACCGGCCCAAGGATCGCGAACGTCTGGCCATGCTTGCCGGGAATGAGGCGGTCGACACGGAACGCCTCAACGACATACTCTCACGTCACCATCTGGTTGATGCATGGAGCAGACTGACTCGAAACCCGTGATTCCGGACCGCAGCCCTCTCCAGGCGGCGACTGCCGCGGAGCTCGCGCAAAAAGTGTTCGCGAGCAAAGCGCGGCGTCGCAGTTGGCTCGCGGCATTGCCCGTGGAAGAGAAGTACCGCCGCTTCCTGCAACTTCAGAAGATGGCGAGTGGGATAAGACGCGCCGCCGGAAAGTCCGGGCCTGCGCCATGGCCGGATTCTTTCCAGCCGTAGTAAGGGTAAGAGACGCCTCTTGACTCCGCTCAATACTTCGTACCTTCCGGGCGCCCGTTTGTTGACCTTCGCGCTACTGACCGCAACCACCCTCGTGTCGGCGTAATCTTCGGAAAGGGCCGGTGTAGACAAGGGGAAAGAGATGAAAGTCCGTCACTGTCCTACGGGACAACGACTGCGGGAGCGACGCCATCGCTCGCGTGAAGCAACTCGCCAGCACCCTGGGCCTCGAGATCACGATCGAGGAAATCATTGTCGAGAACGAGGAGCAGGCGAAGGCCCTGCAGTGGCCCGGGAGCCCGACCGTCCGCATCAAGGGCGTCGACATCGACCCCAGCGCGATGGGAAAAACCTCCTACGCTATGACCTGACGGACCTACCCCGCCGCGGCGGGACACCCCCGAGTTCCGGGTGACGAGATGATCCGAAAGGCGTTCGCCGAGGCGGGTTGGATCAAGCCGTAGGACTGGCGTCGCTGAATTGAGCCCTTCAGGCGGCGTGACGAACGATCTTCGAGCCTTCCACTGAGCAAACGCAGTAGACGAACTTCTGCGTCGTCCCCACGGGCGTGATGTGGTCTTCAGAGACGCTCTTGAGAAGGCGGAATTCCTCGCCGAATTGAGAGTGCAGTTCAGCAGGCGAGTAGCGCGCAACTTCCAGGCCGCTGCATTTCTGAGGCCCGTCGGCCGCGAAGGTGGCCACGAGCACGTGGCCGCCGACGCGCACGCTGCGCCGCACCTGCGCGACGTAGCGGCGGCGATCGTCGGGGTCGGTCAGAAAATGGAACACGGCGCGGTCGTGCCAGATGTTATAGGCCGCCTCGGGCATGTCGACGTTGAGGATGTCCGCTTCGATCCATCGAACCCTTGCGGCCTTCGCGCCAAGCCGCGACTGGGCCGCTCTCAAAGCCGCGGCCGAGAGATCGAGCACCGCGATTTCGGTTGATGGTCTGTCGACCAGACGATCCACCAGCGTCGAAGCTCCCCCGCCAACATCGATGATCGAGACGCGCCCCGCTCCGGCGGCCTCATTCACGAGGCTGAGGGACAGAGTCGGTTCAGCCTGATACCAACTCACCTCATTGGGCCGCTTCCTGCTGTAAACGCCTTCCCAATGTTGCTTTCGATCCATGCTTCGCCTCCGCGTCTGGCAGTCTGGGCGCTGTCCTGTCGATTATCGCCCCAGAACGAGCGGCGCGGTGGAGCACGAGTGAGGCACTCAGGCTGAAAGGACGGACAATCTTGCGCCCGGCAACAAGGACCCGACGCAAAACTTGCGGCGCTAAATCCTCCAACTCGTTGACGGTGTTGGAGCCATGGAACATCGCGCGAAATTTTAGGTCGGCACGTTCCGTGCTTCGATAAGGGCTGAGAGTTTGTTTGGCTCTCGAAGCCTGGGGCCGGCCATTCAGGCTGTCACCCCCGAAGGACCAGATTCGATGAAAGTGGACGTGCCGAAGAAGAACGCGACTCAGACGGCGCGGGGAATGCGCCGGCGGCAGTGGCTGCGCGAAACAGCCGCCGCCATCCTGGGCAGCTCCGCGGCTCGCGCATTGGCTGCGGGCGGGGGCCTGGTGCCGCTCCTCGAGGCCTCCGAAGCCTCGGCTGAACCGCTTCGCCAGCCTTCTGAACTCGTCGGTCCGCTGATCGCAACCCCAGGGACCGGCGCGGTCTGGTCTGGTCGTTCCACCAGCCTTCTGACCTTCGGCGGGACGTATCCCTCGCCGACGTTGCGAGCCAGGCGCGGGGAGACTTTCGAACTCCTCCTTCAGAACCGACTCGCCGAGGCCACGAACATCCACTGGCATGGACTCGCGGTGCCCGCAGAGGTTGACGGCTATCCCACCGACCTGGTTCTTCCGGGTGGCGCGCGGCAGTACCGTTTCCAGATCGCGCAATCCGCTGGAACCTACTGGTACCACCCGCACCCTGACGGACGAACTGCGGCTCAGGTCTACAGGGGAATGGCCGGCTTCTTCATTGTCGAGGACGACGCCGAGCGTGCCCTTGGTTTGCCCGCAGGCGAACAGGACGTCGCTTTGCTCCTTCAGGACCGTCGCCGCGCCAGCGACAACTCCCTGACCTACGCCCCGACCCCGATGGACCTGATGTCGGGGTATCTCGGCAACACCGTCCTCGTGAACGGCACGCCCGACGCCGAACTCCCTGTCGCCGCGACGCGCTACCGGTTCCGTCTCCTCAACGGATCCAACGCCCGGATCTTCCGGGTGGCTTTCGGGGACAACCGGGCCTTCGATGTCATCGCGGGAGATGGGGGCCTTCTCGAACGGGCGGTTACCACGAACGCAATCTTCCTCGCTCCGGGCGAACGGGCGGAGATACTGATGGACTTCTCGCGGGATCCTGCAGGGGCTTCGGTCCCAATGATCAGCGCGCCCTTTACCGTTCGTGGTGGCGGCATGGGCATGGGAATGGGAGGGTCCTCACAGGGGGCTTCGGCTTCGCTGTTGCGTCTGGTCGTCGGGCGCGCTGGCCCCGCTTCGGCGCCGTTGCCCACCCGGCTCGCTTCGATTGAGAGACCCGATCCCGCACGCGCTCAGGTGCAGCGACGGTTTGTCATGGACATGCGAATGCCGCCCTTCGCGGGAGCGTTCACCATCAACGCCCGCAGCTTCGACGCGTCCCGCGTGGATGTTCGCGTTGAAAGAGGCGTGCTCGAGGTCTGGGAGATCGTCAACGTGTCGACCGAACCTCACCCGTTCCACGTGCATGCCACGCAGTTCCAGGTCGTGAGCCGCTCGAGCGGCCCGCTGGAACCCCATGAACTCGGACTCAAGGACACCGTTCTGGTGTGGCCGGGGGAGACGGTGCGAATCGCCATTCGCTTCGATGCTCACGCCGGTCTGTACGTCCTCCACTGCCACAACCTCGAACACGAGGACGCGGGGATGATGCTCAACCTCGAGGTTCTGTAATCGCAAAACGGAGAAACTCATGAAACGAACGACTGCCGCACTTGCTTTGATATCCGGGCTGGCCTTCCTCGCGACGGGCTGTGGCAGCGGGGCTGACACGTCCATGATGGGCCCGAGCCCCACCGGCTCTCAGACGGGCGGTACGCTGATGTCTGTCACCCCCCAAGGGGGGACCACCGGCGTTTCCGGGTCCACCTCCGTGGTGTTTCGTTTCAACGCGGCGATGGGAAGCGGCATGGAGCAGTACGTCGATATGCACACGGGTGACCTCTCCGGGGCGACCATGCCGATGAGTTGCGTCTGGTCGGGAGACCGGACAGCCCTTACCTGCACGCCGCAGGGGCCGCTCTCACCCCGGACAACCTATGTCATGCATCTGGGCGGCGGCATGATGACGCAAGTGGGACAAGCCCTTGATTACGGGCAGTACGGTCCCATGATGGGCGGCCAGTGGATCACGGGCGGAATGATGGGCAGCTCCCACGCGGGCAGCGCGTGGACGATGATGGGTGCGAACTGGCACAACGCCAACGGCAGCTACGGGATGGCGTTCACGTTCACGACCGCATGACCGCATAGCCTCAGGGACCGCCACTCGTGGGCCGCGGCGCGCCGCCGGGAACGCACCGCGGAGGCGTCGGCGCAAGACAAGTGGAAAGGAGAAGCATATGAGCAAGTATGGCTTTGGCAAGACGGTCAACATGTCGTTCGATGCCGCGATTGAACACGTGACCCACGCACTTCAGGGCGAGGGGTTTGGCGTACTCGCCGATATCGACATTGCGGGCGCAATGAAAAAGAAACTCAACCAGGACATGCCGCCTTACCGGATCCTTGGCGCGTGCAATCCGCCCCTGGCGCATCGCGCCCTGGCAGCCGAGCCGTCCATCGGCTTGCTTCTGCCCTGCAACGTCGTGGTGCGGCAGGACGGCGCCGGCGTGGTTCACGTGGAGTTCATGGACCCCAATGCCGTGCTCGAACTGGTGGGAAAACCGGAGATCGCGCAACTGGCCGGTGAGGTGAAGCAACGCCTGGAAAGAGTCATGCGCGCGCTATGACGGCATGAAGCCAGCCCTCTCCGTTTAGAGGGAAGTCTCGTGATGACCCTGGACGGCGGGGGGCGCACGAAGCGTAGCAACCGTCGCGGCCGCCACTCGTGTGTTGCGGCGTACGCGGTTCGTCGAGTACTGATCCGGAACCCGGGGGGCGATTCTCGCCAACGCAATCATTGCGCTACACTCCCTGCCCGTCATGCTCCGGCTCCTCACCTTCTCGCGGCTCGTCGCGCTGGCCCTGCTCCTCTGTATTGGACAGGACCTCGCGGGAGACCTCAGTTGCGACCAGACTACAGCCGCGCCTTCCACCGGGGGGATGACAAGTTCCTCGAAGAATGGCGACGAGTGTCAGAGCGTGTGCGTGCCTGACTGCTTCTGCTGTTGCCGGGGCGTCAGTTCGGGTGTTCCAGTCGAGTTGATCGTCGATGCCCAGGTAGCGACGCCGCCATCATCGCCAGACCGCCTTCAACCCGCGGGCGTTGTCGGCTCAATCTTTCGTCCCCCCTCCACCGCGCCTAGTTCGCGGGAATAGCCGTCCGTAACTCGGGCCCCTCCTCGGAGCGCGCACCCAGTTCGGACGGACATACGAATAGTCCGTTGTGTGGAGGCGTGCATGTTTCTTCGTGGAGTCGTTTTGGGTTCCTTCGCGACCTTCGTCCTGGTCGCGCGCCTGGCGGCGCAGGAGCCCTTCGGCATTGATGCCTATGTCGGCATCGTCCTAAAGGCGCACCCGCGCGCCGGCCAGACTCGCGCGGTCGAGGGCCTCGCCGCGGCGGAACGGCGGGTGGCTGGCGCCTGGCCCGATCCGCTCCTCGGCGTCTCAACCGGGCATGGGAAGGGCGTTCCCGATGGCCAGGTTGCCGGTGGTGAATGGGACTACTCAATCTCCCAGGGGACGAAGGCGTCACGCCGATCGTCCTTGGCTCCGGCCGGAGAAAATCGATCACGCAATCGATCCAGCAATTTCGGATTGATCGAGTGAACGGGCAACGCCTTGGCCAGTAGTGCTTCAACCACCGCACCGTGATGTCACCTCGATGGGAATGAGCATCTGCTCAGGGGTTATCTCTCCCTCAACCACGAACGCAACCAGCGCATTCAAGCCCTCGCTCGTATGTGGGAAGACTCGTTGCTTCGGTTCTTCCTCACCGTCTATCCGGCACACTTGGTGGGCTCCACTCCCCCAATCAACTCCGAACGTCTCAAGACTTTCGTCATTTCATTCTCCGTTTCCTGTTTATGTCGTTGGATGGAGAACCCTGTCGGAGCCTGGTTCAGGGAGCGACGGAAAACGTGTTGTCCTCCCTGAACGCGCCAAATCCGGGAAGACCGGATCATTGGCGGAAGACAATCGATGTCTAAGGGGTACCGCGGGTCTAGGCGGCCTCTATCGGCTTGATGTTTGTCGGCGCGTCGGCTGGAAGGCCGGCGTGCCTTCCTCCCACTGGTTGTCGGTGAGCTGCTGCACGTTGGTGCCGTCGGCGCGCATCACGAACAGCTCGCCGTACGGCTGCGGCGCGTCGGTGTAGATCGCTTCGTCTTTGAATCCCATCCGCGACGAGACGAACGCGATCTGCTCGCCATCGGGCGACCAGGCCATGTGCGCATCGTTCCCGTGCGAAGAGGTCAGGCGTTTCACGCCCGTGCCGTCAGGCTTGATCGTGTAGATGTCGTAGTTGCCCTGAATCGCACGTGAGAACGTGATGAGGTCCCCGCGCGGCGACCAGAGCGGAAAGTTGTCGTAGCCCTTGCTCAACGTCGTGACGGCCTTTGTTTCGAGGTTCATGATCCTGAGGCCATCGCCCTCGGGTCCGAACGACCGGTAGACGAAGCGCTTCCCGTCCGGCGCCATCGACGGAAAGCCGTTGTTGTTGGGGCCGGTCGTCACCTCGCGAAATCCGCTGCCATCCGGGTTGATGATGGCGACCTGCGCGCCGCCTTCGGCCCGGTCTTCCGGCTTGAGCACCAGACCATGGAAACCGTTGAAGAACAGGTTGAAGCTGCCGATGCCGAAGATAATCCGGTCGCCGCTCGGCGACCACTGGGGCGCGAGGACATTGCGGGTCTTGTCTTCGTAAATCACGTCGAACTTGTCGGTGCCGGCGGCGGCGATCGCGACGCTGGCGCCAAACACGCCTGCGGTCGGCCGGCCGGTCATCACGAAGCGATCGCCCGACGGGCTGAACGACGGGAGAATTCCGGTCAACGTCAGCTCATACTCAGGATTGCGGCTCCAAATGGTCCGCCATGTCGTCGGCGGCGCGGTCTGCCTCTTGTGAAACACCACCCGGCTGCCGTCTGGCGACCAGGACGCATTTCGTACGTCGCCCTTCGGGCCTCGCCTGCCGGACGAATAGAAGATGCCGGCGCCCGTGTCACGCGCGTCCTTGCGGATGTAACCGACCTCGTCGCCCGTCAAAGGCGAGGGATGGATCTTCACGCCGGGGCCCACCGGCAGGTCCGAGGAAGCGCCGGTGGCGATGTCGATCGCCACGAGGCGCGTGTCGTTGCCCGGCTCGGGCGCCGCACGACGGTTCGCCAGCGTCTGCTCGGCCGTCATGCAGTACGCGATCACGCGGCGGCTGTCGGCCTGCCACTTCGGGCTCCCGCAGAAGTTTCCGTGCTCGGTGATTCGCTTCAGGCCCGAGCCGTCAGGGTGAATCACGTAGAGATCGACTACGTGGAGACGCTCCCACCGTCCGTGCGCGGAGGGCAGCATGCTGCCGCGATCCGAGGAAAACGCAATCCACGTCCCGTCGGGTGACCACGACGGCCGAAAGTCTCCTGCTGGCCCGGAGGTGAGCGCCTTGGCGCGCTGCGTCTGCAAATCCATCGTCCACAGATCGGCGGTGCCGCCGCTGCGCGTCGATACGAACACGATCTGCTTGCCGTCCGGCGAAAACGCCGCCTGGTCGTCGTACGCCGGGCTGTCGGTCAGCCGCTCCAACCCGTTCCCGTCGGGCCTGACGCGAAACAGATCCGCCGAGCCCTCGCGGTCCGAGGTGAAGACGATGGACGACCCGTCGGGCGACCAGACCGCATCGTAGTCGACACCAGGCGCGGCAAGCAGCGGACGCTCGCCTGTGCCGTCGGCGGCCGCGACGAATAGACCGATCTGCCCGGCGTTCGGGAACACCCTGGCGAGGACGATCTTCTGGGGCTGAGACGATCCGGCGGCGAGGGCGGCTGTCGCCGCGACGAGCATCAGGCTGGTTCGCATGCGGGGATTCTACAACCGCTGGCCTGGGCTTGATCCTCTTTCCGCGCAGTCCTCCCGTTCCAACATGAGGTTCCTAATGTCATTTCCAATTCTGCACAGGGCCGCCAGCGTTCGGTCGCTTCAGCGCGCCGCTGTGCACCGCCTTCGCCTTGTCTGTCGGCGTGCCAACCACAGCTTGTGCGGAGAGCGTAAATCTTTCCCTCGTAGATTCTTCGTTTTTCGCGAAGATGTTGTGATGACCTCAAGCGGCAGCGGCGAAGAGTGCGGGGTAGGCGACCTCCCTGAGCTTGATTGCGGTGGACATGGTCCGTCGACCGGCCAGGGAAACCCGCCAGGGACGCGAGCGTGGGATTTTGGCGATGAGGCCGTGCGCATGGAGCCGGCGGAACAACCAAGTGACCTGGCTCGGTTGCCTGTCTTGGTCTGGTGCGAGGGGATAAGTGGTGAGCCCAACTTCTGTCGCACATCGCGGTTTGTGAAACCGTGCAGGGCGTGTTCCCCTGCCAGGAGCACCTCAAAGAGCATGCGCTCGTTGCGCGACAGGGGATTGAAGGCTCTGACCGTCCTGCCGTCTTTGGTCGATGCGTTGGTCGTCAACGCATCGAGATCCCGCACGGCCGGAGTGGGATCTTGTACCTGGCTCAAGGCCTCCAGGTATCTGACATTGCTTTGGGCCGAGGTCTCTTCGATATCGGAACAACAACGTCACGCTCTTTCGCAGGGGAACCCATGCCATCACATCAAGGCCCTGGCGACGTACTCGCCGGCGCACGCGGAACTCATCCCTGGTTGTTGATCACGGTCTCTACTCGTAGCACGGTCCCTTTGTCGTACATCTTGATCCAATTCAACTTCATCCGATGTTTCACCCGGCGGCCAGGTATCCGCGAGCCTGGAACCTCCACTTCGCGTTGGTCGGTCACCACCTCGCCCCGGAAGCGACCGGTGAGCTTGCGGCCGAGGAAGCTCATCACGTCGCTGGCGCTGAAGTGGAGCGCGCTGTATTGGCACAGCCGGGGCATCAACTCCTCGAGGTCCGCGCGTTTGCGAAACAAGATGTCGGTCGAGTACTCGGACTGGGCGGTCACCCAGTAGTACTGCATCGGGTGGAGAACACCCTTCTGCCGAAGCAGAGGATTGACGCGCAGGGCATACCGGCCGAGTAAATGAATCCAGTCCACTCGCTCGAAACTGTCGGCCAGTTCCTGCGCGCGCTCGACGTCGCTCAGGCGCACGAACGCATTGTCCAGCTTCATGTACTTGAGTTGGTGACGATCAAATTGCCGAGCCAGCCAGAGCGTAAGTGAAACAAGCGCGGTTTGCCAGCCAATTCCCACGCCCGCGCCGGTCGGCGCGCGCTGGGGGGGGCACTTCGGTCGCCCGTAGGCACGCCCGGGCGTTGCCGCCGAAGGGCGTCCGAAGTGCCAAACCGTCGTGGCTCGCAGGCTTCGCCCGTGCAACCCGCGTCTTCGCTTCCGCCTCCTACGCTGCCTCGTCGCCTTTGCTGCCGAGGTCCCCGCCGTCCCCCTTCGGGGAGGCTTCGCGCTGGCCAACGTCACCGAGCGCCTGTCGCTGGAGCACTTGGCTCTTCCAGTAGGGCGGGCCGCGACCAGGCGCGCGGCTTGGCACGTCGGTCAGTTCACCCGCCGCAGCCAGATAGCGGGCGATGCTGAGAGGGTTCTTCACCACGGCGAGCAGCCTCATCCGCCCCTTGCAGCTGGGGCAAGTGAGAACGTCCAAAGCGAATGTGCGCTGCAAAAGTTCAGCCCAGGGGCGATATCCGCTCTTGCGCACCCTCTTCTCGGGCTCGACAGTCTCAGCGGTCGGGGGCATGGGCGACGTGACGCGCGAGCGCCACGGGCTCGCCGCGGCGAGCCCCATGCACGATGGACAGAACTCTCGCCCCTTGCAGCTGAAGGCCACCAGCCGGGTTTCGCTGCACCCGTGGCATTTCAGTCGGGCAAAGCCGCGACAGAGAAGCCCGCAATCGAGGTAGGCGAACAGTTCCTTCCGCGCGTGTCGGGGGATGCGAACCGCAAGCGCCCCATCGTGGATCGCACCGAACAGGGTCTCGAGGTTGTCTCGGACCACCTCGTACAGCGCCGTGGTCTCGGGTCGATGGCGCCGATAGACGCCGGGTGGGGCGCCGTTTGCGAGCGGCGGGGCGGAAGCCGGCGTGGCACGCCACGATGCCGCTTGACGAGTGAGCCCTGCAGGCACTACGTCCGCTCACTTCGCAGGCGGTTGAGATGGCGGAGCGGAGTACGGCAGGCACCCTCGATCTGGCTTTCCGGCATGCGGCCTCCCCGACGTTCGAGGGAGAGGCCCCGAGCGTAGCCCTGGCTTGCGCCGTCTGGGGTCCACTCAGCGTCAGGGAATCAGCTGGACTCAAGGCCAGACCAGCGACGAAAAGCGTGGTTCAGCTCATCGCGGTGATCTCGCGATCGAGGCGGGCGAGGCGTCCGGCGAGCGTCGTCAGCGTGTCTTCGTCGCGCTTGCCCAGGGCCACGCCGAGCAGGAGCTTGTCGAAGGCGACGGTGCGCTGGCGTTCGAGGGGGCGGGAGTCGTTGTCGCTTTCGCACACGCCTACGGTGTCCACGATGACGAAGTGGGTCTTGGCGTGGGCGTCGGCGCCGCTTACCGCCTGCAGGTCGGTGGGGGTGAGGACGCGCGTGCCGCGGCCCTTCATCTGCTCGAAGTAGGTGCGGCTCTTGGTGTCGCGCAGGAACAGGAGGCATTCGAGCGGCTTGATGTCGGTGCCGGTGGCGATCATGTCCACGGTGACGGCGATGCGGAGCTGG
>JANMVV010000188.1:0-22128 GCA_031392925.1 Vicinamibacteria bacterium | reverse complement strand
ATCCTCGAGAAAGCCCAGGCCGCCGTCCTCGGCGAAACCGCCTCGTACACCGTGCGCATGACCGTGACCCGGACCGGCAAGTCGCCCCGGGTGGTCACCATGGACGGTTTCAAGTCCGGCGACGATCGCGGTCTCGTCCGTTACACCGATCCCCCGAAGGAGAAGGGCACGGTCTATTTGCGTCGCGACGACAACACCTACATCTACCTTCCGGCCGCGGAAAAAGTGGCGCGGGTCGGGCCGAAGCAGACCTTCGGTGGAGGCGATTTCAACAACGGCGACATCTTCAGGCTTTCCCTGACTCGCGACTACGAAGCGACGCTCGCGGGCGAAGAGATAGTGGATGGCGTGCCCTGTCATGTGCTCGAGCTGAAGGCCAGGAACCGCGGGGTCGCCTACGATCGCGTCCGCTACCTGGTGCGCAGGGACGGCACGTTCTTTCCCTGTCTTGCCGAGTACTTCACGATCTCCGGCAAGAAGCTCAAGATCCTTCGCTCCGACGAGATCGAAACCCTGGGCGGGCGGAAGAGACCCACGCGCCTGATCATGGAGAGCTCGCTCGAAACCGGAGCCTCCACGGAACTCAAGTTCCTGAAGATCGATGATCGACCCAGGCTCGACGAGCGCATGTTCTCGCCGGCTTCGCTCGAACGCGAGCGTTGAGGGGGTTTGTGAGCGTGCTTTGTCCGGCGAGGGCCGGCCTGCTTCTGGCCCTTCTGTTCGGTTCCGGGCCGAAGGCGCTCGCGGACGACTACGAGCTTGGCGTCGAGAACTTCCTGTACCGCTCGAGCTCATCGCTTCTCAATCGCGGCAATATCTTCGGCCTCGAACCGACCGAGAACCTGTTCCGCCTCGCCGGCGTCGGACGCAAGGCGTTCGGGAGTTTCGCGATCAAGGCCTCGGCTTATGTCGAAAGGCAGACGGGCAAGAGCGACGCCACCCGGCTGACGTTCCGCCAGGCTTTCGCCGAATACAAGACGCAGAGCGGTTTCCTGCTTCGCGTGGGCAGGCAGAAGACGGCCTGGGGCTCGGGCCTCGTCTGGAACCCGACCGACCGGATCGAGCCGCCAAAGTCGCCCGCGAACCCGAGCACCGAGCGGCCGGGCATCGACGCGGCGCGCCTGGACGTTTCGCCCACGGACTGGGCCTCCCTGACCCTGGTCGCCGGGCGCGCGAAAGTGACGCTCACCGATCTCCCCGGCTCCCTCGCTCGCTCGACCGATCCCGAGTGGACGGGCGCCGTTCGCGCCCGGCTTCTCGTGCGCAACACCGATATCGCGCTGACCTATCTCGCCGGTACGGAGTTGGAGGGGCTCTTCGGCGTGGATCTCGGCCGCACCTGGGGGGCGGTCGCGCTTCACGCCGAGAGTGCGATCTATCGCGGGTCCGAGATCGATCGGACGCGAAGCGAAGACTCCTTCGTGCGCGTCTCCACCGGCGCCTTGTGGAGCCCGGGCGACTCGACGTTCTCCATCGAGTACTTCTTCAACGGCGAGGGCATGAACGAGGCGCGGTTCCGCGCCTACACCGAAAGGCTGGACCGCAATCTCTCGGTCGCCAACAACCCGAACGTCTCTCCGGCCGTTCGGGCCGCGTCCTTCGCCGCGTGGAACCTGGACGCCGCGATTCCCTTCGGAGGAAACCTCGGCCTGCGACGCCATTACGCCTCCCTCGCTTTCACGCGCCGGGAGATCGCGGCCGATCTCTCCATGAGCCTTCGCACCGTGATGGGCCTGTCCGACCGCGGGCTCATCGTCACTCCGGGACTCGCCTATGCTCCCAGCCGAAATGTGCAGATGACCCTCGACCTCGTTCTTCTCTTTGGGCCCGCAGACGCCGAATACAAACTCGCCCCCATCAAGCGCGCGCTCCAGGCGCGGCTGAAATACAGCTTCTAGGTGGGCTCGGTCAGCGTTCGAAACGTGAGCAAGGACTATGTCCTGGGCCGCACGATCGTGCGCGCGCTCCACGACGTGTCCCTCGAGGTCGAACGCTCGGAGTTCATCTCGATCGCCGGGCCGTCGGGCTCGGGAAAGTCGACGCTCCTGAACCTGGTGAGCGCCATCGACTCGCCGACCACCGGCGAAGTCTTCATCGACGGAATCCCCCTCAAGAGCCTCGATGACAATGGCCTGTCCGACCTCCGGGCCAACAAGATCGGCTTCATCTTCCAGACCTTCAATCTGATTCCGGTGCTCTCGGCCTACGAGAACGTCGAGTTTCCGCTGCTCTTCAAGAGGCAGGGAAGCGTCTCGAAGACGCGGGTGAAGGAGGTCCTGGCCCGGGTGGGCCTCGCGGATTTCATGCATCATCGCCCGGACGAACTCTCGGGTGGCCAGCGTCAGCGGGTGGCGGTGGCGCGGGCCCTCGTCACCGACCCTCTGATCGTCCTCGCCGACGAGCCCACCGCGAATCTCGATTCCGAGACAGGACAGGCCGTTATCGACCTCATGCTCGAGATCAACCGCCAGGCCGGGACCACCTTCATCTTCTCAACCCACGATCCGAGCGTCATGAGCCATGCGCGCCGGGTGGTGCGCCTGGTGGACGGACGGATCGTCACCTCGTAACCTCGAGGCCCAAGACCATGCACAAAGTGAATCTGCCCGTTATCCAGGAGCAGGAACCCGCCGCCCCGGGCCGCGTCTCCTGCCTTCAGTGCGCGAAGTGCTGCACCTATGTGGCGGTGGGCATCAACGCGCCCACCACGCCGAAACTCGCCACCGAGATCCTGTGGCACCTGTATCACCAGGGCGTTTCGGTATGTCGCGATGAGGCAGGGGACTGGTACGTGCAGTTCGAGGCGCGCTGCAAGAACCTCGGGGAAGGGAACCTGTGCTCGGTGTACCTGAACCGTCCGCACATCTGCCGCGCCTATGACGACCAGGCCTGCGAGGTGAACGCGCCGCAGGCCGGCCTGATCGAGTTCACCGAGCCCAGACGGTTCCTCGAATACCTGAGGGTCAAGCGGCCGAAGGTCTACAAGGCGATCGCGAAGAAGCACGTGCCGCCTGAGCATCAGCCCGTACCGGCCGCCACCCACCCGCCCAAGCCCGGGCCGGAGCGAGCGTTGAAGAGGGTTCGCTGAGAGAATCACGCTGTCATGCCCGAGACAGAAGCGAACAGGACGTTCAGCATCCGCGGTCGCGTCTTCTCCTCCCGCCTGATCGTGGGGACGGGGAAGTACCCGACGTTTGAAATCATGAGCCGGGCCCACGAGGCCTCGGGCGCCGACATGGTGACGGTGGCGGTGCGCCGCGTGGACCTCACCGCACCCAAGGGCGCGGGCACCCTCCTCGACTTCATCGACACGAAGAAGGTCTTCATCCTCCCCAACACCGCGGCCTGCTACACCGCGGATGAGGCGGTCCGGACCGCGCGTCTTGGCCGCGAGGCGGGCCTCTCCGAGTGGGTGAAGCTCGAGGTCATCGGCGATCCCAAGACGCTCTACCCGGATGTGGTCGGCCTGCTCGAGGCCACCAAGATCCTGGTGGGCGAGGGCTTCATCGTCCTGCCCTACACCACCGACGACGTGGTGATCGCGAAGAAGCTCGAAGACGCGGGCGCCGCCGCGGTCATGCCTTTGGGCGCGCCCATCGGCAGCGGTTTAGGGATTCAGAATCCCATCAACATCGAACTCATCCGCGAGGCGATCTCGGTTCCCCTGATCGTCGATGCCGGAGTCGGGACCGCGTCGGATGCGGCCATCGCCATGGAGCTCGGTGCGGACGGCGTGCTCATGAACACCGCGATCGCCGAGGCGAAGGACCCGGTCCTGATGGCGAGCGCCATGAGGCACGCGGTGCTCGCCGGCCGCGAGGCGTATCTCGCCGGCCGGATGCCGCGACGCAAGTACGCCTCCGCCAGTTCCCCGCTTCAGGGAGTGGTTGGGAAGTAACCGCGAATGTCCCTCCTCGATCGAAACCCGCCCGAGGACGGCCCGCTCGCGAAGCTGAAGGCGCGGCAGGCCGAAGAGGACGCCGCCTACGAGCGAGCGCTCGCCGCCCTCGATCAACTGGTCTCGTTCCCCCTTCCTCTCGAGGAGTTGAAGGAACTGCCGGCGCAGCTCGAGGCGATCAACAAGCTGTGGGCCGCTCCCGAGGCTGACCCTGGTCGCGGATTCCTGGATCGCCGCGCCACCGAGGCGCTGCGGCCCACCATCGCCCGGCAACAGGAATGGAACTCGAACGTGGTGCGCATCCTCAACGGATTCATCGCGGAGGAGTCGAAGGCGATCGCCCATCTGCGGGAGATTTCGGCCGCGCTCATCCGGTACGCGCAGCGGCTCCTTCCCACCGCGGATGCGCGGGATCGCGTGGCTTCGGGCTACGCGACCCTCCGTTCCGAGTTGATCCTCGAAGCCTTCGATCGGCGACTGGAGTCGCTGCACCGCCGCATCGACGGGCTCAGAGGCCTCACGGACCGGGTGGAAGTGATCAGCGCCGAGGTGCGCGCGGTTCGCGAGACGCTCGAGAGCAACGCCCCTTCGCCGGAACTCGCGCGCGCCGCGGTTGATGCGGCGGAGAGCAGCGCCTACGGGGCGTTCGAGAACCGTTTCCGGAGGAGCGACGAGGCTCTCGCCTCGCGGTTCGCGAAGTACGCCGCCGATTTCTCGAAGACTCCTTCCGCCAGCTTCGTCCTCGATTTAGGGTGCGGCCGCGGGGAATTCCTGCAGGCCCTCTCCAAGGCCGGCCTCAGGGGCCGCGGGGTCGAGGGCAGTGCCTCGGCGGCCGCCGCGTGTCAGGCCGCCGGGCTCGATGTGGTTCGAGGCGACCTGGTCGAGTTCCTGAAGACGGTTGAAAGCGGATCGGTGGGGGGCGTCTTCGCCGCGCAGGTGGCCGAGCACCTTCCGCCCCCGGTGCTTCAAGCCCTTCTGGTCGAAGCCCATCGGGTGCTCACGAAGGACGGTCTCCTCGTCCTGGAGACGGTGAACCCGAGGAGCGTCACCGGCCTGCTCGAGGTCTTCAATCGCGATCTCACTCACCAGAAGCCGCTTCATCCCGAGACCCTTTCGTTCCTCGCGTCTGCGGCCGGATTCGCCGACGTGCGGGTGGAGATGCTGTCCCCGGTCGAGCCGCTGTCCCAGCTTCGAAGGATCGACGGATCCTCGGCCTTACCCGCCGCGGTGACGGAAGCGTTCAACGAAAATGTGGATCGGCTGAACGCGCTGCTCTATGGCTCGCTCGAGTATGCGCTCCATGCCCGCCGTTAGGCGGCGGCGAACCGTGGAGCAGGTTCGATGAGGCTGGCCTTCGTTTCCCCCCTGCCGCCCGCGCCCACCGGCATTGCGGACTACACCGTGGACGTGGCGAGGGCTCTTGGCGGCTCGCACGTGATCGAGCTCTTCCATGATCAGGCGCAGGTCGGCGGGTCTCTCGGCATTCCCGCGTTCCCGGTCGCGGATCTGCCCGCGCGTGCTTCGTCCAAGCCCTATGACGCGGTGGTCTATCAGATGGGCAACGCGCCGGCGCACGATTTCATGTACGGCTGGATGGAACGGGTTCCCGGCGCGGTTGTTCTTCACGATCTGGTTCTCCATCATTCGTTTGCGCGGCGCCACCTTGAATCGCCCGAGGCCCAGGCCTATGCGTCCTTCCTGGCCGCGATCGAGGCGGTCTATCCGGGGCAGGGCGAGCGTTTGAAGGACGCGCACTTCAACACCACCGGCGACCTGCTTCCCTATGCCTTCCCGCTGTTCGAGCCGGCGCTCGCCCGGGCGCGGGCGGTGGGCGCGCACAACTCGTTCATGGTCGAAGCCATCCAGGCCGCCCGACCCGATCTCGCCTGCGTTCAACTGGCCATGCCGGTGCAGTCCGTTCCCGTTTCCGCCGGCGCGTCCACCTCGCTCCGCACCCGGTTCGGTCTTGAGCGCGATCAACCGGTGGTGGGTTGCTTCGGTCTGGTCACCCGGGAGAAGCGGATCGAAACCGTGGCTCGCGCGGTCTCGAGAATCGCCGAGCTTCACCCGAACGTCCGGCTCCTTCTCGCGGGCCAGGTGAGCGATCCCTCGTGGCTTCAGGCGCTCCTCGATCGAATCGGTGTTTCGACCCGAACTATCGTCGCTGGCCGACTCGAAAACGATGCGTTCTCCGCGGCCATGGAGGTCGCCGATGTCGTGGTGCACCTTCGCTATCCCACCGCGCGGGAGACCTCCGCCGCCTTGTTGCGGGTCATGGCCCAGGGGCGGCCCGTCATCGTCTCGGACATCGCGAATCAGGCGGAAATCCCCGAAGATGTGGCCCGGCGGATCGACCCGGTGGACGAGGAAGGCGATCTCGCCCGCGCGCTCGCGTGGGCTCTCTCGAATCCACAGGCCGCGAGGGGCCAGGGCGAGCGGGCGCGGCGGTTCGCCCTGACCGCTCATTCCGACGCGCGAACCCGGGAAACCTACGCGCGGCTCCTCAAACCCTTAGCACCCCACTATTCTCAGGGCGCCCCATGACGTCGATCAGCGTCGTCTTCCCCCTCTTCAACGAAGAGGACTACGTGCTCCGCGCCTACGAGGCCGCGGTGGATGCGCTCGCGCCCCTCACCCCCGATTTCGAGATCATCCTCGTGAACGACGCCTCCACGGACCGGACGCCTCAGATCATCGAGTCGCTTAGGGCCAGGGACCCGCGAGTCAGGGCCGTCCACAACGCGAAGAACCAGAAACTCGGAGGCACACTGCGCGCCGGTTACGCGGTGGCCACCCGGGACCTCGTCCTCTACACCGACGCCGACCTTCCCTTCGACCTTCACGAAGTGCGACGCGCGGTGCGCCTCCTCGAAGTGCAGAAGGCCGACGTGGTGTCCGCGTACCGTTTCGACCGGACATCCGAGGGCCTGCTTCGAACCGTGTATTCGTTCTTCTACAACTCACTCGTCCGCGCCCTGTTCGGGCTCGCCATCAAGGACGTGAATTTTTCCTTCAAGCTCTTCAGGCGCGAGCTGCTCTCCAGGTTCACGCTCAAGAGCGACGGGAGCTTCATCGACGTGGAGTTCCTGTGTCGCGCGCGCAAGGCGGGGGCGCACATCATCCAGATCGGCGTCGACTATTTCCCGCGCTCGCGCGGGGTGTCGACGCTTTCGTCTCCCGCGGTGATCGTGAAGATTCTGCGCGAAATGATGGCGTTGCGCCGTGAAGTGGCCTGAGCCTCCTCCGCTCCCATCATGCAGGCCCTCGCGCTCTACCGGAATCAGTCGCTCGGGGTGCGGCTCCACACCCGCCTTCGCGCGTGGTCCGCGCCGCTCGACGCGGTGGTTTCGGCATTGCCTCGGAACGGGTATCTGCTCGATGTCGGCTGCGGCCACGGCCTCATCGCGAACGAGGTGGCGCTGCGGAGCCCTCTCGCCCGCGTCCTCGGCGTTGATCTGTCGGAAACCAAGATCGCCTCGGCGCGCGCCAGCATGGGAGCGCGAACCAATGTCGAGTTCCGCCTCGCGCCGCTCGAGAGCGTCCCGGAAACGGGGTTCGACGCGGTGAGTCTCATCGACGTCTTGTACCTCGTGCCCCAGAGCTCATGGACGGGGTTTCTCAAGAGCTGTCTCGAGAAACTGCGACCCCACGGCATCTTCGCGCTGAAGGAGATCGGAACCGAACCCCGTTGGAAGTTCGAGCGTCTGAAGCTGCAGGAGTTCATGAGCACGAAGGTCCTTCGGATCACAAAGGGGGACACCATGCATTTTGAGAGCGGGGAGAGTTTGAGGCAGAGACTCCTGGGCGTCGGATTCGAGGACGTGGCGCTTCGCTCGCTCGATTCGGGCTACACTTCGCCGCACCTTCTCCTCACCGCACGGAGGCCCCTCGCTTGATCCGCAAGCTCATCGTCAGCGGCGACGACCTCGGGCTGCACGAAGCCATCAACCGCGGCGTGCTCGAAGCTCACGAGGAAGGCATCGTGACCTCTGCTTCGATTGTGCCCTGCGGCCGCGCGTTCGAGCATGCCTGCCGGCTGGTCGAGAAGCGGCGGAAGATCGGCCTCGGCATCCACCTGACCCTCGTGGAGGAGCGACCTCTCCTCGGCCCGGACGTCCTGAAGACGCTGGCGCCTAGAGGGCAGTTGCCGAAGAGCTATCGGCAGTTGTTCTTCGGCCTCGTGAAGGGACGCATCAATCCGGAAGAAATCGAACTGGAGCTCGACGCGCAGATCCAGCGGGTGATGAAGGCCGGCCTCGCGATTTCCCATATCGATTCTCACCAGCACACTCACTTCTTTCCGCAGATCCGAAGGACGCTGTTCAGGCTGGCCGAGCACTATGAGATCCGTGGCCTTCGGGCGGGCGGGCGGGTGGTGCCGTCGCGAACGAAGTTCAGTCTGTTCCTTGCCCCGCTGGCCCGGGGCGTTCAGCGTGCCGCGCGCTCCCGGGGGATCAAGACGCCGGACACCCTGTGGCTCCAGTCTCCCAGCGGCCGCATCACCTCGCGCGATCTCATCGCGGGGATACCGAAGCTCCCCGCGGGGGTGACCGAGCTGGTGGTGCACCCGGGCGTCGATCAGAAGGCGCTCGAGCGGGAGTATCCGGCCTGGGGATTCAAGTGGCAGCAGGAGCTCGCCGCGATCAAAGCGACGGACGTGCGGGACATCCTGGCGCGGCACAACGTCCAGCTGACCCGGTACTCGGAGCTCGGTTGACGGCTCCGGTCCGCGCGCTCGGTGTCGCGGTCCTCGCCGGGTTGACGCTTCTCCCCGCTCTCACCCCACGCATGGTCGCTCCGGCCAACCACGGAGCCCACGGTCTCACCACTGGCTTTGGCCGCGGCCGTCTCGATGTTCAGGGGCTTGTGTCCGAGGGTTCGGGGGGCAGCGTTGATCTTCCTCACGAAACCGCCGTCCTTACCATGCGGCTCTCGGGCGACGGGCCGATCAACCTTCGGGGAAAGGACCTCGCCCGAAGCATCGTGGCGTCGGACGCCCCGGTGAGCGTTCGCCTCGAGCTGTCGCAGGGCGGCGTGGTCTCGATCGACGCGGCGTCTCGGATTCGCCTCCACGACCTTGTGATCGAGCGACGGGGGACACCATGGGGCGAGGTCGGCATCCTGGCCCTGCTGGGGATCCTCGCCGCCGCGGCGGCCACGCGCGGGGCGACTCAGGCATTCGTCGCGAGCCTTCTGTTGCTCCTGAGCTTCTTCGCCATCACCAAAGGGAGGCTCTCCGGCACCTTCACCCAGGTGGCGCTGGCACAACTCGCGCCTGCGCTGATCGTCGTCATCGTTCTCCTTCCTCTCGCTCTAGCTCTCAAGCAGGCGCGCTTCCTTTGGCCGCCGCGGTTGAGCCCTTTGTCGGTTCTCGCTTTCACCTCGTCCCTCGTCGTCAGCGGCGCCCAGTTCCTCCGGTTCGAGCAACCGCTTCCCATGGGCGATCCCGCGGCCTATTTCGAGATGGGAGGAAAGTTCGCGGACGCGATGGCGCGCCTGGGCTCGCCCCTGGGCCTCGGCCCGATCCTGAGCGACATCCAGCCCTACCTGGCCCTGCCCGCGACGGGACTGCTCTATGGCCTGCTGCGCCTCATCGGCGGGCTGGGCGTCATCTACGCGGCCCAGGCCCTGGCCATGGCCATCGCGGTCGCCGGTCTCGTCTCGATCTGCGAGACGGAGATCGGCTCGCGGGCCGCGCGGATCGCGCTCGGAATCGCCCTGCTCCATCCGAGCTTTTCGATCCTGCCCGGCATCGTTCAGCCGGAGCCTTTCATACTGGCCGCCTGGATCCTCGCCGCTTCGGTGACCCTGCGTTGCTTCCGCGAGACCTCCGATCCCCGCGGCCTCCTGGCTGCGGGAGTCCTGCTCGGTCTCGGCCTCGCCCTTCACCCTCAAGGTCTCTCGTTCCTTCTCCTCGCCCTCGGGTTGTGTCTCCTGCCCTGGGCCTCGAATCTCGTGCGCCGTCCTTCCCTCCTCGCCGCTCTTATGCTCGGCGCCCTTGGCGTGCTTCTCCCCGTGGCCGCGGCCGAGCACTTCTCGAAACCGCGCGCCTATGTCCTCGACAAGCAGTACGGCTTCTTCGCCTACACCTCGCCCCATCCCCTGGGCTTCTGGCTCTATGTGGACAGCGACGGCTGGCAGGGGCCGCTGCGGATCGAGGACACGACGTACCAGAGGGAACTGATCGCCATGAAGGGCGAGGGCGCCACCTCATCCACGTTTGCGGACGTGGCCCTCTTCGTTTCGCGGCATCCGGGCGCTTCCGCGCAGGCTCTCCTCACCAATCTCCATCGGCTCTGGCATCAGCCCGACAATCCCTTCGCGGTTCCCTTTGTGCTCCCGTACGGACTGCAGATCCCGCTGCAGCGTGGTCTTGTTGTCCTCTTCATCATCAGCCTTCCGGCACTCCTGGGGAGCCGGCTCGCCATCCTGGCCCTGCCTTTCGTGATGCTATCCATGACCTATCCCGCGTATCACGTGTTCAACAAGTACGCGACTCCCGCCTTGCCATTCATGGTCATTGGCGCGGCCTATGTCGTCGACCGGATCGTCAATGAGCGCGAGCGCCTTCGCGCCATGATCGCGGGCCTTGCCTGCGCCGCGGTGGGCGCGCTTCTCTCCGCGACGGTCGCGGCACGACTCGGGATGCCGGGCAGCTGGTTCATGGTCCTGGTTCGCGGCCTGCTGTGGATTGGCCTCGGCGTCGCGCTCGTGAAAGCGATTCGAGACTGGGGAAGCGACGCCCGCTCGCGATTTCTGGCCGCGGTCATCGGCGCCGTCGTTCTGCTCGGAAGTTCGTTCGCCGCCGCGCGCACCGACACCACGCGTGGAGCATGGTCCATGAGCCTCGATCAGCCCTTTGAAGTCGTCTGTCGCATCCAACCCGAAGGCGCCGGGACGATGCTCCAGGGTTCGCCCTGGATCCTGATCGACGCGCAGTCGAAGGATGGAGCGCCGCCGCGCATCGAGGCCAACGGCCGCGCGCTCCAACCCCCGGTTCCGACCATGCCGACTTTTGGTCTCGCGAGCGTCCGCGGCCGAAGGGACCCGGCGACCTTCCGGCAGATCTGGCGAACGCGACTCGACGAAAGTCTTCTCGCCCCGGGCGAACTCAGCATCCGGGTGAGAGGGGAGGCCGGAACGCGCGTCTTTGGCGACATCCGCGCGGGCGGGGGAGGGCCGAGGCTCTCGCTCGGGAACTGGCCCTGGCTCAGTGTGTACCGTCTCATGCACGAGGGCCAGTACCGCCTGCCCACCTTCCGGGCTCCGGCGCAGGCGTGCGTGGCGCAGGGACTATCGGGCCGGCCCGGCATCAGTCTCGTCCGGATTTCCGCGGGCGAAGAAACGCAGTTGGCGCTCAAGTCAGCGAAACCGCTGGTCTGGATCTTCTAGCTGGAAGCGCGCGTCGCGTCCATCAGCCGCTTGATCTCCGCGACTTCCGCTTCGGTCGCGGTGGCAAGAGGCGGACGGGGAATGCCCCCCCGGCGCCCGGAAAGGGTGACCGCGGCTTTGAGACCGGCGACACCGTAGGTCGCGGTCACCGCGAGGGCAAGAGGCGTGAGGGCGAGCTGAAGCTTCCGGGCGCGATCGTGGTCGCCTGCCTTGAACGCGCGATAGACCGCGGCGGTCGCTTCAGGAGCGCAGCCCGCGACGGCGAGAACGCCGCCCGAGGCGCCGAGGCTCAAGGCTGAATACAGCACCGGGGCCGAACCCGCGGCCACGGGGAACTCCTTCGGAACCCCCGCGAGAATCCGCTGCAGGTTCGCGATATCGCCGCTCGAGTCCTTCATGCCGCGGATGTTCGGGTGCTTCGCCAGCTGATGAACCACGCTCGGCGGAATGGGAAGGCCGGTGGCGCCGGGCATCGAGTAGATGAGAACGGGGATGCGGGACACGTCAGCGACCGCCTCGTAGTGCCGCCGGAGCGCTTCCCCGTTCAGGTGGCTCTTGAAGAAGAAGGGATTCAGCACCAGAGCGGCGGATGCGCCCGCGTCGGCGGCCTTCTTCGTCAGCTCGATGGTGGTGCGAGTCGAGTCCGTGCCGGTGCCCGCGTAGATGGGGCGGCCGCTCGATTTCGCCACCGCCGCCCTGATGATCGCGACCTTCTCATCTTCCGAGAGACACGCCGCTTCGCCGTTGCTGCCGAGAACGAGAATGCCCGAGAAGTCGCAAGCGGCGTACGACTCGAGGTTCGACTCGTAGCCCGCGAGGTCGAGGCGTCCGTCCGCCTCGAAGGGCGTGACCACGGGCGGGATGATGCCTTCGAGGAAGCTCTTCATCATGGCCCTCCGGGAATGAGAACGGCGCTCTTAAGCGGCGGGAGTCTTTTTGCCGAGGGCGGTGGCGACGCGCTCGAGCAGGCGCTGGTCCTGGGGCGTGAACGAATCGCGGAAGTCGCTCCAGACTTCGAGGATCGCCCACAGACCCGCGTCGGTGCGGACGGGGGCGATGAGCAGCGAGCCCACGGTGAGGCCAACCGCCTTCCAGGCGCTCTCCTCGGTGATGTTTGAAATCATGGTGGAGCGGGGATTCCGCGCGGCGTCCGCGAGCGGCCCGCCTGAGCCCACGCGTTCCGGAGCGTTGGGGCGGTTCGCCGCGGTCAGGAGTGCGAGGTCTTCACCGTCGGCCACGTAGGCCGACACCGCGGTGTACCGCGCGAACTTCTTCTTCAAACTGTCCACGGCGAGTCGGAGCGCTTCTTCGAACGAGGGCGCTGCCTGAATGTCCGTCTCTAGCTGTGCCGCGACCTGTTCACGACGATTCGCGGCCGTACGGACCAGGTCGCGCTTCCAAGGCTTCTCATCTTCCGACATCAACGACACGTGGTGAAAGTCCTCCGTTGGGGGTTTTAAGTTCCAAGGGGGCGTCCTCGACCCGTTCCAAAATGGGTGAGGGCCCTCTCGGGGAACAGGAATCCTACCATCGATAAGCGGGGGGGCGTTGAAACCGCCCCGCCCCAGGACGTCCCCGAAGGCCGCTGCCTACGCTTCAAGAGACGACGATTACGGAGTTCTCACACTGCGCGTGCTCGTTCCAGACGTACTTGTCGGCGTCCCAGGCGTTCTCCCAGCGGACCCCGTCGATGAGGAAGCGGAACTCGTGTTCCCCGGATTCGAGTTCGAGCTCCAGTTGGAAGTCGCCGTTCGCCGACCGCACTAACGGGTGAAGGTCCAGGGACCAGTCGTTGAAGCTCCCCGCCACCACGACGTGCCCCGCCTCCGGAGCGGCTTCCTTCGGCAGTCGGAACGTCACCCGGCGGCGGACCATGCGCTCGCGCGGCGGCCGGGTCTTCCGGGATGGCGCTGGGGGAGACTTCGGGGCCGGGCGGCGGGTTAGTGTGGGCTTGGTCCTGGTCATTTCGTGTCTTCTTCCCGGAGCTGGAATCCGCCGAGAAATGCCTTGGCGCTGTCGCCCATCCGGCATCCCATCGGCCTCGTGAGCTTGCCGGACGGAAACCTCCGACGTTCCTTCCGGCCGATGTCGACCACAAGAATCTTCAGCGGTGCTTTCATGAGAATTACTCCAATCGCCAGTGTGGTGCTCGCCGTTCCACCGCCGGATCACGACCGGCACAACTGCGCTCGTGGGCCACGGCACTCAGCGCCGCACCGTGCGGATCCTCTGTATCCAGACCGCCGAGAAGCCGTTCCAGGCCACCGACTGATGAATTGGAAGGGGCGCTGGATGCGGCTATCGAAGCGGTCTGGGCTTGACCCGATTTCGTGGACCACCTAACGAAAGGTGGATACGATGCGGAGTATGGACCAGAAAGAAGGCGAGAAACGATCGGGGAGGCGGTTTCCTGAAGAGTTCAAGGCCGGGGCGGTGAGGGCCAGGGTCAGTTATTCGCAGGGCATGGGTGGAAATCGGGCCACTTGAGAGCGCAGCACTGATCCCTAGGCGCGCAACGCGCCGACGAACGACGAGGGTTTTACAGCGTAGTCCGGGAAAACCCGCTTGAGGTCAGAGACGCCCATGTGACGGACCAGCACCTCGCCGGTGAGGTCCCGGAAGTCCGTGGTCACGGGCAGGTCGCGTCCCTCGTACAGGTTCTCTTCCGAGAGCTTCGGGAACCTGCCGTGAACGCGCCCGCCCTTGACCGGGCCGCCCATCACGAACGACACGCTGCCGTGACCGTGGTCGGTGCCGCGGTTTCCATTCTCGCGGACGGTGCGGCCGAACTCGGTCATGGTCAGGACGACCACGTCGCTCATGCGGTCACCGAGGTCGTTGTTGAAGGCCGACAGCGAACCGCCCAGCTGGCGCAGCAGGTTCGCGAGCTGTCCGGTCGAAGCGCCCTCGGCGGTGTGATGGTCCCATCCGCCGATGTCGACGAAGGCGAGCTCGACGCCGAGGTCGGCCTTGAGGAGTTGAGCCATCTGCTTCAGGCTGTCGCCGAGGCGTCCGCGCGGGTAGGAGACTCCTGCCCGCGGCGAATACTTCGCCGGATCGGCGACCTTGAGGGCCTCGATGGCCTCGAACGTCTCTCGCCCTGCGTTGCCCAGCATGTCCTTCGCCGCATCCGCGTATAGCTTCTCGAAAGCCGCCGCGGAAGAATCGTCTCCGGGCTTCTTCGCGGTCCTGTCCCCGCCGGCCCTTCCTTCCATGGCGCCCCGCCGCCCGGGTCGCGCCGTGCCGGAGCCTTCGCTCATCGCGATGTCCTCGCGAACGTGGAAGTCGTCGATGCGCGCGAGAGCCACCGAGGGGGACGCGCCTCGCAGCACCCGCGGCAGGGTCTGGGTGAGCGCCACGGAGCGGAACTTCGAATCGGTTTGCGGGAGAACTCCCGCGAAGCGGTTCATCCATCCGTCGCTGGTCGACTTCACTCCCGGGGTTCCGCTCTCCATGAAGTCCTGGCAGTCGAAGTGCGAGCGTGACGTATCGGGCGAACCGACCGAGTGCACGATCCCGAGACGGCCGCTCTTGTAGAGGGGAGCGAGGTCGGAGAGAGCGGGGTGAAGGCCGAAATGTCCATCGAGGTCGATGGCAGTCGCCGCATCGCCGGCCTTTGGCGGCGGGATGCCGATGCTGGGCCGGGCCTTCCGATAACCCGAGTCCCCGTACGGGATGACGGTGTTCAGGCCATCGCACGCGCCGCGCTGGAAGACCACGACGAAAGTCTTGAGCCCGTTCTTGCCTCCGGCCGCGAACACCGAGCGCATGAGCGAGCGCGGAGCCGCTCCGAAGACAACCCCGGCCAGGGCCGACGACTTAAGGAAGATCCGGCGTGAAGAGTTGAGGGTCATGGCGTTCTCCTCGGGAGCTACTTCCGCTGGAATTCGGGCGAACCGAGAACGAGGCCGACGAGCTTCGCCGCATCGTTGCCGTCTTTCTTCGCCTCCGCTTCCAGCGTCTCCTTGGACTTGGGCGAGAGACCGCCCGGGAGGATCTGCGCGGCGACGGAGTCGAGGGTCGCGGTCTGGTTGTTCAGAGACCGCGTGTCCACAGAGACGCCGCGCACGCGTCCGGCCGAAAGATCCAGGGCGAAGTTCATGCGTTCGAGGAGGGACGTGGTCGAGACCCATTCCTCGGCGGTGTCCTTGTAGCCGGTGGGGGGCTGCTGGAGATAGAGCGGCATCCCCATGGCGCTGATCTTGTCGGCCAGCACGCGGGGATTCCGCACCTCGGCTCCGGAGGCGCGAACCGAACTCACCACGAACTCGAAGGGTGTCTTCACCTTCGCGGAGCGATACGCGGGTCCCAGGAACTCCTCGGAGGTGAGTATGGTGCGCATGACTTCACGAATGTCTCCGCCGGTCTTCGTGAAGGTTGCAGCCGCGCGATCGACGAGGGCCTGAGGCGGATTGTCGGCGACGAACCGACGAACCAGCTTCCCCGAAATGAACTTTGCGGTGGAGGGATGAGTAGCCAGCAGGTGCAGGATCTCGAGTCCTTCCTTCTCGCCGCCATTCCTGATGGTGACGCCGAGAACGCGCTTGTCGCCCTTCAGGTGGGCCGGCTCGGCGAAGGCGAAGCGCGATTCCTGGTTGCGGCGGGGTCCGCCCGGGCCTTCGCCGAGGATGGTCCAGCCCGTGAACGCCTTCGCGACCTCGATGACGTCGGCCTGGGTGTATCCGCCCTCGACGCCGAGGGTGTGAAGCTCCATCAGCTCGCGCGCGTAGTTCTCGTTGATGCCGAACGTCCTCTTCGGCGGTTGCTTGGCCCCGTTCCTGCCGGCGCCTTCGGTCCGCGGTCGGTTGCCATTGGGCCGCGGGCGTCCGCCCATCCCCTGCTGACGGTAGAGGTCTCGAGGCGAGAAGTTCGGATCCGTGGACTGCCAGTTGTCGAGATAGAAGAGCATGGCCGGGCTCTGGGCCACGGCCACGAGCAGATCCTCGAACTTTCCAAAGGAACGTTCGCGAATGCCGCGCTCGTAGTCGCCGACCATGAACTCCACCGGACCCTTGCGCGCGAAGACGTTGAAGTGGTTGAACCAGAAGTCCGCCATCAACTCGTCGAGCTGGCGTTCGGCGTAGGCCGCGCGCAGGACCTTGCCGGCCTGAAGTTCCTGCACCACCTTCTGAGGGGTGCCCTGGAGATTCGCGAGCTGCGGGAACTGCTTCACCATGGCTTCGCGTTCTTCGCGACGAGCCTTGGGATCCATCTGCTCGAAGCGTTCCCCCGGATCCGCCGCAGCGGTCTTTCCTTCGGCCACGTCCTTCTCGGCGCGCGCTTTCTGGATCTGCCGACGCACGTCCGGTGGAATCTCGTACTTCGCCCGCAGTTCCGCGGTGTCCATGTGCAGGGTTTCGAGCGGCGCCAGGCGGGTGGCGAGCGCAGTGTCCGCCGCGGTCGACGGACGGAGCTGCGCGTCGATCCAGGCGCTGACTCCCATCTGCTTCAGGCGGGCCAGGTCCTTGGGGCTCGGTCCGAAGGTCAGCCGATTCAGCACATGGATCGCGGTGGCGTCCTCGTTGGAGAGCCTCATGACCGTGATCTCGGGCGCGGCGGTCGCCAGGGGAGCCGGTCCGAGGACCGCCATCTGGGCCGCGAGGACCATCCGAAGAACGGTTTTGGAATAGCCTGTTCGTTGCATCACCTGACTCCTTGCCTGCATGTGTATTGGACCTTGATGCGCCGTCCAGGGTTGAGTGGGGGGACGGATCGGGGCGATCCGACTCAAGGGTAAAGTCCCGTGATCATGAAGATCTCTCTTACCGGCGCCATTGTCCTGGCCATGATTTTCGGCGCGGGGGTGGGCATCTTCATCGCGAGCGGGACGCTATCCCCCGACACCACCGCCGCAGTCCTGACCACGCTGGATGTTCTGTCGAAGATCTTCCTGAAGCTCATCAAGACCATCGTCTCGCCTCTCATCTTCTCGACCCTGGTGGTGGGCATCGCGGGCCACTCGAATCTCAAAGCCGTCGGTCGCATGGGACTGAAGGCCATCGTCTACTTCGAGGTGGTCACGACCCTGGCCCTGTTCATCGGCCTCGCCGCGATCAACTTCACGAAGGCCGGAGTAGGCGTTTCGAAGCCCGAAGCGACGGAGGCGATGACGAAGCCGCCCGTGCAAAGCCCCGCCGACATCGTTCTGCACACCTTCCCCGACAACATCGCGAAGTCGGTGGCCGAGGGTCAGGTCCTGCAGGTCGTCGTCTTCAGTCTGTTGTTCGGCATGGGACTGGCCATGGCCGAGGACAAACACAAGAAGCCGCTCCTTGCCGTAATCGAGGCGATCGCCGAGACCATGTTCAAGTTCACCAGGATCGTCATGTACTACGCGCCGGTTGCGGTGGGTGCTGCCATCGCCTTTGCCGTGGGGAAGATGGGCATCGGGGTACTGAAGAATCTTGCCTTGCTCGTGGGAACGCTCTACGGCGCCCTCATCGTCTTCGTGCTCCTGGTCCTGGTGCCGGTCACCTTCATCTTTCGGATCAACCTTCGCCGTTTTGTCGCGGCGGCGTGGGAGCCGGCGAGCCTTGCTTTCGCCACCTCGGCCTCCGAGGCCGCCCTGCCTATCGCCATGGAGAACATGGAGAAGTTCGGCGTCCCCCGACAGGTTGTTTCCTTCGTCATCCCCACCGGTTACAGCTTCAACCTCGATGGCTCGACCCTCTACCTCGCCCTTGCCAGCATCTTCGTGGCCCAGGCCGCGAACGTGGATCTGCCCCTGTCCACGCAGATCGTGATGATGGTGACCCTGATGCTCACGAGCAAGGGTGTCGCGGGCGTGCCAAGGGCGACTCTCGTGATCATCCTGGGAACCTGCGCGCAGTTTGGTCTGCCGGAATGGCCGGTGGCGGTGATCCTCGGCGTCGACGCGATCATGGACATGGCGCGCACCGCTGTGAATGTGACCGGGAACTGTCTCGCCTCGGCGGTGGTGGCGAGATGGGAAGGGGTGTTGAACGACAACCCCGAGGCCTCACCGCCCGAGCCGGCGTAACTCGGGCTAGTCGGCTTCCCGGCTCCGCTGCCTGATCCAGATGGCGAGCGCTTCGGCGCTCATTTCGCCCATCGCGGTCGCCAGTGTCACCTTGACGAGTTCAGCGGGAGAAAACTCGGGCGAAAAGCCGTTCGCGATCAGGAACGCGATGGCCGCGTGCGCCCCCACCGTCTTGTTTCCGTCGAGGAAGGGATGGTTCATCACGAGGGAATGCATGAGAGCGGCCGCCTTGTCGGGGATCTCCGGATACAGGTCTTCTCCCCCAAAGGTCATCTGCGGGCGAGCGACCGCCGACTGAAGCCCCCTCCGATCTCGCAGTCCCTTGGATCCGCCGAAGCGACTGATCTGGATGCGATGAAGGTGGAGAATCTGGTCGAGCCCGAGATACTCGGTCACTTGGCCAGCTCGGCGAACGCGTCCTCGTACTTGCTCATGATGGCTCCCGAGAGCGTTTCGAAGCGCTTCGTGACCTTGCCCTCCTCGAACAGCTTGACTCCGGGACGGATGGTAACGGCCCGGGTCTGGGGATGAATGGTCACATCGACCGACATGCCCTTCTTGAGCTTGAACTCCTTCACGATCTCCGCGGGGAGGGTCACAGCGAGAGAGCCACCGGCCTGAACGAGTTGTCTTTCCATAGCGTGTGCATTTTATACATACACGGCCGCCGCGGGGTTGGTAGTGGGGGGCGGGGGTTGCTTCCACGACCAGGCCAGAGAGACGGCTAGCCCCCCAGCCGTCTTTCGAAGCGCCAGGTGGAGGCGGAGGCGTTGTCGAGAGAGCGGGCCTCGGACGCCGTGACGCCGAAGGCTCGTCCCAGAGCCTCTCCCTTCATGACCGCCGCGGGCGGTCCGTCGTCGATGATCTGTCCGCCGTGAAGCACGATCATCCGGGTGGCCCACCGTGCGGCGGCGACGAGGTCGTGTATCACTGCGACGATCGCCACACCGCGGGCGGCGATGGTGGTGAGCAGGGCGAACAGATCCAGGCCATGGCCGATGTCGAGATGAGCCGACGGCTCGTCCAGAAGCAGGAGCTTCGGTTCCTGGGCCAGGGCGCGAGCGACCAGGGCGCGCTGCCGCTCTCCCGCGGAGAGCGAGCCCAGGCTCCGATCCGCGAGTTCCTGAAGACAGGTCTCAGCGATTGCCCGGGTCACGGCGTCGTGATCGTGAAGAGAAAGACTCTGAAAGGGACCCGTGTGGGGATAGCGCCCCAGCTCGGTGCTCTCGAGCACAGACAGTTTCGGCGCTCCTTCGTGCAGAGCCACCACGAGGGCTATGGCCCGCGCGATCTCGCGGCTCGAGAAGGCTGCGAGGGATTGTCCGGCGAGATGGATCTCACCCCCCGATGGCGGAAGAATGCCGGCGATGGCGGAGAGGAGAGTCGACTTTCCCGCCGCGTTGGGGCCGACGAGAGCCACACGCTCGGAAGCGTTGACGCTCATCGAGACGTGGCGTACCACGTCTCGCGAACCGCGGCGGACGCTCAAGTCCGCGATGGCGAGGAGATGGGAGTCGCTCATCCGCGCTCCGTGCGTCGCAGGATGTGGATCAGATACGGCGCTCCCGAGAGCGACGTGATCGCGCCGAGGGGCAGATCGTAGCGATCGGAAATCCCTCGCGCGGCCAGATCGGAGAGGACGACCAGGATTGCGCCGGCGAGAAAGGCGGCGGGCAGGAGCCGGGACGACCGGGGGCCCACGAGCCCGCGCATCGCGTGAGGGGCCATCAGGCCCACGAAAGGAACCGACCCGGCGATCGACGTGGTGGCGCCCGAGAGCAGGGCGGCGAGGGCGAGGAGCACCAGACGCATCCGAGGCACGTTCAGTCCGAGCGCGCGCGCCTCCGTGTCGCCGAGGAGGAGCAGGTCGAGAGGACGATGGAGGGTGGCCGCGGCGAGGCAGGCCGGAACGATCAACGCGCCCGCAATGCCGAGATGAACGTAACCGCGGCCTTCGAGTCCGCCGGCGAGCCAGAAGAAGACGGTGCGGACCCGGAACTCTTCCGACGCGATGAGCACGATCGAGGTGACGCCGGACAGAAAGGCGCTGACCGCGAGACCGGTGAGGATCAGCGAAGTCAGGGACGACGAGCGCATGTTCTCGGCCACCAGGTACACGATGAGGGCCGCTCCCAGAGCACCCGCGAAGGCCGCGGCGGGCAGGGCGAGGAAGATGTCGAACGACCAGCCGAGCTTCACCGCGATGACCGCGCCCAGCGCCGCGCCCGAGCCCACTCCGAGCAGGGAGGCGTCGGCCATGGGGTTCTGGAACACGGCCTGAAGCAACGCGCCGGTGAGAGCGAGCGCGCCGCCGATCAGAGCGGCGAGCAACACGCGGGGGAGGCGTATCTCGCCGAGGATGATGGTCCGCGCCTCGTCCAGCGCAGGCGCCGATGTCAATCCAAGGCCCCGAAGGCCCTCGGTGACGAGGTCCAACGCCGTGTACCGCACCGTGCCGAGACACAAGGCGGCCGTGATCGAGACGACGAGCCCGAGAGCGAGCAGGCCCGTCACCCTGGACGCGCTCACCTCGCGAACTTCTCCGGGTGGAGTGCCTTCGCCATGAACTCGCATGAAGCTGCGGCGTGGTGATTGAGGGCCACCAGGAGTTCGGTCGGCATCTCCACGATATGGCCGGCCTTCACCGCGCGCATCCGCGACAGCAGCGGGTGTTCGTGAATCTCCCTCGACGTGGTGGTGTGAGAGCCGATGAAGAGCCAGTCCGGGTCGAGGCCGTAGGCGCGTTCGGCCCCCAGCGGGGTGATGCCGCTGATGCCGGCGAGCGACGCGGAGTTCTCGCCTCCGCCGCACCGGATGAGCGCGTCGAACGCGGTCTTCGAGCCCGCGGTGAAACCGCTGGCCCAGTACAGCAGCCGGGGCCTCTGAGTGCCCTGAATCCGGCGGTCTATATCGTCGAGCCGGGCGTCGAAATCCGCGGCGAGTGTCGCGGCTCGTTCCTTTTCGCCCACGACGTCGCCGAGTTCGAGCAGCGCGCGTCTGAATCCTTCGAGGGAGTCGAGGCCGGTCATCCGGTGGACCTTGAGCCCCGACTGCCGGAGCGCCCTCAAAACATCGGCGTCCGTGTACTCGGATACCACCACCAGGTCGGGCCGCAGCGCGATCAGGCGCTCGACGTCGACCTTGGGAAACCGGGCGATGGAAGGCGGGATGCGGCCGACCGCATTGGACGTGCCCGCCTCATCGACCAGCGCGGTTACGGCCAAGAGGCGTGAGAGAGGAAGAATGTCCGCGAGAATTTCATCCGACGCCAGATTCAGCGACGCGACGCGCTGCGGCGCTGGCGCCACCTGGGCCGCAGCCGTCGTCGCGAGCCCCCGCCCCAACGTAAGCCAGAGGGCGAACGAAACTCCGGCGAGTCGTAGAAAGTCCATCGACCCTGCTACTTCGCGCTGTCCAGCGAAAGACTGATGCGGAAACGCCGGGGCAGTGCCGCGTAACCGAGCACTTCCTGATAGTTCGCATCGGTCGCGTTCTCCAGGGCAGCGAGTATCCGCACGTGCGGGTTTAACCGGACCGCGGCACGCAGATCCAGCCGTGTGAACCCCGGATTCTCAGTCAGACCGATGCCGAGGAAATCCGAGTCGGCGCGCTCGCCCGTGCTCACGACTGTCGCCGCCAGCGTTCCGCGAGCGTGGCTCGCCTCCGCGGTGACCGAGCCCTGATGCCGCGGCCGCCGGCGCAGCTCTTTGCCGACTGCGAGTTGCGGATCGGTGCTCGTGCTGGTCACGATCTCGCTGTTCTGGAACGTGTAGTTCGACCGGAACCGGAGATGGGACGAGGGCCGCCACTCAAACGCAGCTTCGAGCCCGCGGGCCCG
>JANMVV010000162.1:0-5585 GCA_031392925.1 Vicinamibacteria bacterium | reverse complement strand
CGACGGCCGCCCGCGGCGGTGGCCCCGCTGCCTTCCCGCAGCGACGGGGTCAGGGCCACGCGGGTTCCCTGAAGGGCCGGCACCACGGTCGAGATCACGACACCGAGAAACGCGAGGAACGCCGCGAATCCCAGCACCCGGGAATCGAGCGAGAAGGTGAGCAGCTGACGCGCGTTCTCATCCGGCAGCGTGTCGACCAGGAGCTTGCCGCCCACCCTGGCGACCGCGAGCCCGGCGGCGAGTCCGAGCGTCGCGAGCACCGCGCCCTCGACCACCAGCTCGCGGATCAGGCGAGCGCGGGTACCGCCGAGCGACAGCCGCACCGCGATCTCCTTGCGACGCTTCGTGGCGCGGGTGAGGAGGAGGTTCGCGATGTTGAGGCAGCCGATGAAGAGGACCAGCGACGCGGTCGCGAGGAGGATCTGAAACGGTGCTTGCGCCTGCTCACGGAAGGCCGAAGCGCCGGTGCCACCCGGGAAGAACTGGAGGCTCTTCTTCACGAAGCGCTCCTTGAAGCTCGCGGACCCGCGGGTCATGGTCTTCACTTCCTCGGCAAGGATCTGCCGATAGAGAACATTCGCGCGGGTCTGGGCCTGCTCCATCGTGATGCCGGGCTTCAATCGCGCCACGGGCGTGAGCCACATCGCGCGCCGCGATTCGAGTTCGTCCCAGGTGGGCGTCACCGATCGCTTCATGGCCAGAGGAACGAAGGCGAGCGCCTCCTGCCCCACTTCCATGCCCCGGAAGCCCGCGGGCGCCACCCCTATGACCTGCATGCCGGAGGCATTGATCCGAACCGCCTTCCCCACGATCGACGGATCGGAGCCGAAGCGCCTCTGCCAGTAGGAATAGGAGAGGACCACCACCGGATGGCCTCCGGGAGTGACGTCATCGGAGGGCGAAAGCACCCGCCCGAGCGCCGGCCTGAGGCCGAGGACATCGAAGTAAGTGCCGGAGACCAGGTCGGCGCGGACGCGCTCCGTGTGGTTGTCGACCCCGAAGAACACGGTGGTGGGCAGATACGCGAGCACCCCGTCGAAGACATCGGTCTTGTCCCGAAAGTCCTTGAACATCGGGTAGGAGATCGGATTCGGGAAATTCTTGTTCGACTCGAAGAGCCCCGAATTCGGCCCGGGGGTGTGGATGAGGACGAGGCTGCCCGGGTCCTTTGCCGGCATGGATCGAAGGAGGACCTGGTCGAACAGCGAGAAGACCGCGGTGTTCGCGCCGATGCCCAGCGCGAACGTGGCCACGATCAGAAGGGTCAGGCCCGGAGTTCCCGCCACGCGCCGCAGGGCGAGGCGAAGGTCACCGACCAGGCCGCCCATCAGGCGATCTGCGCGTTTTCCGGCATCGCGCCTTCTTCAACGATGCGGCCATCGAAGATGTGGATCGTGCGATCGGCGTACTTCGCGAAGCGCGGATCGTGGGTCACCATAACGATGGTGGCGCCCCCCTGGTGGAGCTCGGTCATGAGAGCCATGACCGCGTCGCCGTTCTTCGAATCGAGGTTTCCCGTCGGCTCGTCGGCGAGGAGGACCGCGGGCGAACCCACGAGGGCACGGGCCACCGCGACGCGCTGCTGCTGACCTCCGGAGAGCTGGCTCGGAAGGTGCTTGGCCCGATGCCCCATGCCCACGCGCTCGAGGGACTCCATTGCGCGCTTCTTGCGCTCGGCCGCGCCGGTCCCGCGGTAGGTCAGCGGAAGCTCGACGTTCTCGAACACGGTCAGGTCGCCGATCAGGTTGAAGCTCTGGAAGATGAAGCCGATCTCGCGATTGCGGACGCGCGCGCGGTCGGCGGCGGTGAGCTTGGCCACCGGCTGGCCGTTCAGGATGTACTGCCCATCGGTGGGCGAATCAAGCAGGCCCAGGATCGAGAGCAGGGTCGACTTGCCGCAGCCCGAAGGCCCGGCGATGGCTGCGAACTCGCCCTTGGCGATCTTGAGGTGAATGCCCGATAGAGCGTGGGTCTCGACCTCATCGGTCAGGAACACTTTGGTGACGCCGGACAGGTCGATCAGGGCAGGGGTATCGCTCATGGTTCTCTCAGCTCCTTCTTGGGTTCTTCCTACTTCAACGTCCGGACCGTGCTTTATGTTCCACTCTTGTTTTCATTTGACGTCTGTTCGAGGCGCCTGGTGCCTAAAGAAACGTCTACTTCAGCCGAATCCGGTCGAAGGCGTCCCAGGCCGAGGCGTCTGAAAGAATCACTTCGTCCCCAAGATTCAGACCTTCGAGGATCTGAACGCTGTTGACGGAAGCGCGACCCAGGCGGACCCGCACTCGATGCGCTTCGCCGGTCACAGGATCCACGCGGAAGAGACTGATCGTGCTCTCCCCTGCTCCCTGGGCTGGCCGGCCTACATAGAGAGTGTCGCTCAGGCGCGCGACTTCGATGGTGCCGTCGACCGTGAGGTCGGGCCGCGAACCCTTCGGCAGCTCTCCTTCGAGAGAGACGTCAACCGCGACCGTTCCGTTCTGGGCTGCGGGATCGATCCGCACCACCTTCCCCTTCACCACGCCGTTGCGGGTGTCGATTTCGCAAGGCAAACCCAGGGCCAGGTCCTTCGCCGAGGTCTCGGCCACCCGGATGACCGCCTTGAGGCGTGTCGGCTCGACCACGCGGGCCAGATTGGTTCCCGGGGTCACGCGCTGGCCAACCTCCACCGGAACGGACTGAAGGACTCCGGTGATGCCCGCGCGCACCTTCAGGGCGTCGCGCTGGGCCCGGCGCAGCCGCGCCTGCCCGAGGCGCTGTTCCACCGTCGCTCGCGGCACCGCGATCTGCGCCTCGATGGATGCGTTCGAAAGCTTCATCCGCTCCTGCTCGATCCGAGCGCGGCCTTCGAGCTCCTCGGCCGCAGCCTTCGAGAGCTTCGCGTTGAGGCCGGCCACCAGGCCCTGCGAAGCCAGTTCCACATCCGCATCGGCGCGGAGACGGGCCTGGCGCGATTCGGAGTCGACGCGGGCGGCGATCGCCTGCTGATCCAGGCGGGACCTTTCAATGTTGGATCGCGCCTCAACGAGGCGAGCCTCGGCTTCCCGCAACTGCGACTCGGCGTCGAGCACCTGCATCTCGAGGTCGGGGTTCGACAGTTCGAGAATGACGGTGTCAGGCTTTACCACCGTACCGGGGAGCGCAACGATGCGCTCGACCCGTGCTTCGGTCAGGGCCGGGATCCAGCGAACCTCCTCGGGCACGAGGGTGCCGAGGCCGCGCATCTGGAGGAGCATCTCGCCGCGCTTCACCTTGTCGAGAAAGAGTGTCCCGCGATCGACGCTGGGCGCCGCGGGCTTGAGCTGAGACAGGCCCCAGGTGGCGGAGAGCAGCACCACCGCGGCGCCGACGCCGATCTGAAGATTCCGTTTCTTGCGCTTGACCGCAAGGTCGGGGCGAGCAATGTCCATGGGGTTCCTCTTATCAATGCCTGTGCCACTCGGCCCAGGTTCCTCTATTCTGCTTCTTTATATAGACTTGCCTAAAGCGATGGGACACCCAATCCGGCTTTTCGGTCCCATTACCGGACACCTGGTTCCCGTGGGCGGAAAACCTCCTTGCGGCGGCAGGGACCGCCCCTCCATTCGACGACCTGAGGGGCGGCTTCGCCTTCCCAGGCCAAGGCGCAAAGGGTCGCGGAATTCCGTGATCGGGCGCGCCGGCAGGCCCGCGATCCCACTCCGGAGGACCACGGGCCTCGCACCCGGGCATTCGAACCTCCGCGCGATCAGGCGATCCCGGCATTGCGGGTCGGCCCGCAGACTGACACTTTCTGTTAGTGCTTGTTAGTCGTGCGTGATCTGAGCCGGCGAGAGTCGCCGCGCGGCCTTGGCCGCGAGCTTCGCGGCAACCGTCGGAGGCACATCCGTGCGATAGGGAGCGAAGGACTCGAAGGGCGGCGTGACGATGGCGCCGGGGACCGCGAGTCCTTCCGCCTCCTTCTCGACCAGGCGCCTCTCCACCTGGGCGAGCTGCTCGTCCCGGCCCAGATCGATTTCCGACTCAGCCGCGCAGCCGGTGCGCGCCGAATCCGCGGAGCGGACGCGATCCAGGCCGGGGCTCTGCTCCGAGGCCGAGAGTATGGCGACCGAGGCGAGCGTCACGAACGAGAACGAGAGGGTCTTGAGTATCGGTTTGATCATCGGTTTATTCCTTGGCGGTTAGTCGCGTCTTGGTGAGACGGCGGAACGAACCGGTTGGTTTACTAGGAAGCGCGAAAAGAAGCCGGCCAATTGAACGTCCATATACGACTGTCCGACAACGGACGGCGCCGTTCCGGAAGCGAACAAAATCGCGGGCGAAACGCCCGGTCGTACAACGATTTGGCCAGGTTTGACGGATTGGACTTTCGGTTGCTTCACACCCGGAGAGACGAGAGCCGGGCCGAAAGGGTTCCCTTCAAGGAGACTGGGTTTCTCCAGGTTCACCCGCGACTTTGAAGCGCCGCTAACCGGGAAGCATCGGGGAGCGTCTCAGCATTGATCGGGCGCTCTCCTCATTCAAGAGTCGCGCCCTTCCACTGAGGAGACGCCATGCCCGACCAGATCGCCGCCACCTTCCTGCAGGACGCTCGCTTCGCGATCAGGCAACTCCGGCGGGATCGCACGTTCACGGCCGTCGCGGTTCTTACCCTGGCCCTGGGAATCGGCGCCACCACCACGCTCTTCACGGTTCTGCATGCCGTGATCCTGAACCCGCTGCCCTTCCCTCACTCGGACCGGCTCGTCGACATCGCCACCACCTCGCAGGGCGAGCGCGGCGCGATCTCGGTCGGCAACTACTTCGTGATCAAGGACCGGGCGCGAACGCTCGATCAAATCGCGGCGTTGAGCGGCGCCACCTTCAACCTGACCGAGGGAGGCGACCCCGAGCGCGTGCAGGGCGCCCACGTGACCGCGAGCTATTTCCAAGTCCTCGGCGCCGCGCCGGAACTCGGCCGAGGATTCACCGAAGACGATGAGGCCCGAGGCGCCGCTCCGGTGGCCGTTTTAAGCCACCGTCTGTTCGTCCGCCGCTTCGGCGCCGACCCCAAGACCCTCGGCCGGACCCTCCGGTTGAGCGGCCAGCCCTATGAAGTGATCGGCGTGATGCCGGAGGCATTCCAAATACCCGAGGACTCAACGGAGGTGTGGACCCCGTTACCGCTGAACGCCGCGGGCGCGAGCTTCGACGCGAGTTACCTCTCGGTGACGGCACGGCTCAAGGAGAACGTCACCGACTCGGCTCTCGCCTCGGACGTTCAGGCCATCGACCGGGCGATGATCGCGGCCGCTCCGAGGGAGAACAACGGACGTCTCCTCGCGGTGTCCCGTCTGCTCGATCAGATCGTGGGCGACTACCGCCAGCGCCTCTTCGGCCTGCTGGGCGCCGTGTCGCTCGTCTTCCTGATTTCCTGCGTCAACGTCGCGAGCCTTCTCATGGCGAGGGGCGCCGCGCGACACCGCGAGATCGCGGTGCGCGCAGCACTCGGCGCGGGCAGGTTCCGGATCGCGCGCCAGCTCATGACCGAAGCCTTCGTGCTGTGCGTGCTGGGCACGGGCGCCGGGCTGGCGCTCGCCGCGGTCGCGCTGCCCCTGTTCATCGCG
>JANMVV010000157.1:0-11284 GCA_031392925.1 Vicinamibacteria bacterium | reverse complement strand
GGCGCGGGTCCCGAGCGTTCGACCGACAGCTTGCGCACCTCCTCGATGAACCATTCCATGGCCACGGGCGAGAAGTTGCCGGTGCGCCCGAGGCAATCGGCCCGGGCCACGCGATAGAGCAGATCCGCTTCGACGCGACGGGCCAGTCGCCGGATGGCGCCCGCGCTCACCTCCTCGCGGACCTGGTGCAGTGCGCCCGGCTTGAGGTGGTCTCTCACCAGGGCCACCACCTGGTCACGCAGGGGGAAGGAGTCCCGCGTGTGCACGTTCCAGCGGTCGAGGAGTGACAGGGTCGGCCCCACTCCCGCCTCCTCGTGACCGCGGGAGCGGATCCGCCCCTCTTCGAATTTCGTGGTGGCGGGCTTGCCCAGGTCGTGGCACAGAGTCCCCAGCATGACCGCGAGGGCGCGGGACGGATCGAGATCGTCGATGAGCAGTCGTGCCTGGTCGAGGGCCAGCAGAGTGTGTGTCCACACGTCGCCCTCCGGGTGCCACGCCGGGTCCTGCGGTGTCGCGGCAAGGGGCACGAGTTCGGGAGCGATGTCCCGAAACTGATCCCACTCGAAGAGAAGCTTGAAAGCCACCGACGGGCGGGGCGCGTGCAGCAGAGCCTTCTCGATCTCCCCGAAGATCCGATCGGCGGGAAGCTCGCCCAGAGGCATCGAAGCGCAAAGACGCGCGGTGGCGGGCTCCACGTCGAGGTCGAACCTGGCCGCGAACTGCGCGGCGCGCAAGGCGCGAAGAGGATCGTCGGCGAAGGTCTGTGGGTCCACCACGCGCAGGACGCGGGCGGCAAGATCCCGGGCTCCGCCGAACGGGTCCTCGAGAACGCCGGTCGCGAGATCGAACATCATCGCGTTGATGGTGAAATCGCGACGCCTCGCCGCTTCCTCGATGGGCATGAACGGATCGGCCTGGGCGTGGATCCCCCGGTGCCCGGGACCTTTCTTCGAGTCGCGCCGGGGCAGGGCCACATCGATCTGGCCGGCGACACCTTGGAGCGAGGCCACCTTGAACACCGGAAACGCGTCGCCCGCGGGCTCGACCCGGGCCACCCGTGCGAGCGCATCGAAAACGGCCGGACCGGAAAGTCCGAAGACTTCCAGATCGTAGTCCTTCACCGCTCGCTCGAGCACGCTGTCGCGAACCGCGCCGCCGACGAGAAAGACGCGCCCGCCGGCCGCGGCGAGAGCCTCGGCGCAGGTCCGGACGCCTTCGGGAACGTCTATCCGCGGACGGAAAATTGCCACTTGCAGAATTGTAGGTCCTCGGATCTAAGATCGAGCTTTCAGGACCGGTCCTTCAGGAGCGCGTCGCTCGGTCCGCAGATCGAGCGACGGGAGGTTATTTTTTATGATCCGAAAGTCCTTATCCACCATCATCGCCATAGCACTCGCGGGCGGCCTGAGTCTGGGGGCTTCCGCAAGCGCCCCCAAACCCAAACGGCCCACGCTGGGCGTGCGCGTTTCACCCCGCATGGGCTTCTCGCCCATTGAGGTCATCGCCATGGCCGAGCTCACCGGCGGCGAAGACAGCGAGGACTTCTACTGCCTCGCCATCGAGTGGGACTGGGATGACGGCAGCAAAAGCCTGCAGGACTCCGACTGCGAGCCCTACCAGCCGGGGACCAAGATCGAGCGCCGCTTCTCGTCCGAGCACTACTACTCGCGAGCCGGGCTCTACAACATCCGTGCCGCGCTCAAGGCCCAGGACAAGGTGATCGCGACCAATGCGTATCGCCTGACCGTCCGCCAGGGCATTCCCACGGACCGCGGCGGCAACTAGCCGCCGCATGGAGAATCACTCGCCGGGCACGAGCCGTAGGCCCGCTCTTACCAGCGAAACCGGCTCGCCGCCCACGAGCGAGAAGTCGACTTCGGAGGCCGAGGCCACCGACACATGGGCGGTGAGGGACCGCGTCGCGACTGCTGGCTTCATCTCCTGACGCACGCTCTTGCCCGTCCTGTGGTCGGTCACGATCAGGGTCGGTGGGACGCCACCAGGCGTGTCGGCCGCATCAAGCGTGAGTTCGTAGCGGCCGGCCCGAAGAGACACGGCCCGAGCGAAGATCACACCGAGGGGAGACCGGTGCGGCTCGTAGAACAGGTTCAAGGCCCAGGTCGCGCGGCCCTGAGCCTCGAAGTGGAGCGAAGGAAGGCCCAGAGACCGCGAGCCAAGAAGGCGCGTGGCATCGCGTTCGGGCGATCGCGCTCTCGGGCTCATGCGGTCGGCGATTCCGGCGACCGTCATGAGAGCGAGGGCGGCGACGAGGGCGCCGCCGCTTCTACGCGGCTGATCTTCCGCCTTGCCGCCACGGATCGCGCCGATAAGAGGCCAGGCCAGGAGTGCGGCCCAGGGCCAGAGAAGAGCGCGGGTGGATCGATCCTCCTGAAGCACGAACGAGGGCAGCGCGGACGTCCACTCGCGCGCCCCCGACTGGGTCCTGAAGAAGGGGGCGACGCCATCCCGGTCGCGATGGACGGTCTCGATGTTCATCGCTCCACCCAGGCCGCACCACAGGCTCCACCCCGCGAGGAGGGCGGTCGCGGGTCGCAGTCCGCGCCGAAGGGACAAGGCCAGCGTGGCGGCGAGGACGGAGACCAGGGGAACCAGAAAACGCCCGGGCGGATTGAAGCCGCCGCGCCACATCGGCCAGACGCTCGCCGTCGCGATCACGCCCAGGGCCGCGAAGAGCCCCGCAAGTGCGAGAGTCCGGCGAACCCTGAAGAGGTGAACGAAGCCCGCGAGCGAGAGCACGAAGATCGGCGCGTAGACGAGCAGGCCAAACTCCTGATCGAAGATGAGGCCGGGCAGTCCTTCGGGCAGGATGTCGAGACTGAACTCGCGCCTCCGGCCGTATACCCGGCGCGGATCGAAGAAACCCCACAGGGCATGGTGATAGAGGCTGATGGCCAGGGCCGAACCGATCAGGATGAGAGCGGGAGGAAGAAGCGTGCGCGCGAGAAGCGCTGAGTCGCGCCGCGAACGGACCTCGTCGAGGAGCCTCCATGCGAGCGCTCCCACCACCGCGACGGCCAGGATCGCGTAACGCACATTCAGCCACGGAAGTGCGGCGGCGCAGAGCGCGGCCAGGATCGCAGAACGCGCGGTGCGGCCGAAAGTGGCGGCGCGGAGGCCGACGCACAGGAGGAGCGCGGCGGGAATCTCCGTGAAGATGAGGCCCGCGAAATGAATGACCGGCGGCGAGAGTCCGACGAGCCACGCCGTCCCTTCCGCGAGGGTCTCGTCTCCGGTCAGGGCGCTCACGAGCCGGCGCAGTTCGCGCACGAGAAGGGCGGCCGTAAACGCCATGAAGAAGGAGGCGCCGGCGTATCCGAAGGCCCAGTAGGCGGGAAGAATCAGGATCGACAGACCGACCGCGTGAAGCGAGTAGATCTGCCCCTGCGGCCCGCGGATGCGGAAGTCGGGCGCGAGGGGCCGCGAGAAGAAAGCCTTGTACCGCTCCTCCTTGAAATCCGGATCGAGGGCGAGGTCGTGATCCCGGATGAGGCTTTCCGAGACCATCAGATACTGAGGCTCGTCGCCATCGGGTCCAACCCGGGTCTGGACCTGATACGAAACTCCCGCATAGAGGGCGAAGAAGAACGGCAGCAGGAGCCACTTCGGGGGTCTTCGGCCGAACGCGACCACGGCGAGGATGAGTCCCGCGAAGGCGAAGGCGAAAAGGGGCCGGCCCGAGAACAGCAGGAGGGGCGAGGAGACCGGCAGCAGAGCGGCGCCGATGAAAAGGGCGGTTGCGGGGAGAAGAAAGCCCGCGAGGCCTGAAACGCCGGAAGCCCACGTCAGAGCACCCGCGAGGCCTCCCAGGGCGAGAACCCCCGCGGAGGGAACGCCCATCATCACGCCGCCTTGGTCAAGTGCCGCCCCGCTCAATGCCAGGACCGCGAGCAGGGCGATCGCCGCGGATGAGACCGCGCGATCGGCCAGGGACGGGGGCGCCCCCGGGGCGAGGCGTTCCGAGGGAGGGGGAGCTTCCATGCGGGGCGAACATTATTCCCTCTCGCGAAAAGACGTTAGCCGCCTTCTCGTGCTACGTTTGCCTCCCAGGAATGTGGTCCCTATCCTATTGTGTGGGGACGGCTCCGATATTTCCGAATTCTTCCCTGATGAAACGGGAGGGTGATTGATGATTTTCAGGTTTCGTAACGTTGCCATCGCGGTCGCTACCGCGGGGTACGCACATGCCGCCATGGGCGGCGATGATAAGGTGGCACCCATTCTGATCGGCGCAGTCCCGCCGTCGGCGTGGTCTCGTCCCGCGCTCCTCACCACGAGCGCCCAGGCGCCGATAAGGGCCGCCCCCGCGCTCGCAAGCTTCCTGCCGACCCTGCCCGCGTCCTACTTCGGAAACGCCGCCGGATCCTCGCGGCTTCTCTTCCTCTCTCCTCTCTCTCCCCTGCGCGCGGCCCTGCGCGTGGCCGCCCAGGATCTGGCAGTTCAGACCCTCACCGCGTTCGACGTCTCCGCGATCAACCCTTCGGACACCGTCACCCAGGGTGAAGAGTCCTACACAGCGTCCGCCGCTTCCGCGGCGAGCCGGCGGCGCGAGGTCCTTCTTCGCCAGCGTCGCAAGTCCGTCCTCAACGAGCGAGAGACGGGAGCCGAGCGGACCGCTCCAGAGAGGACAACCGACTCCGGTCTCGATCTCTCGGGCATCTCCGGCCGGGTCGAGCTCCTCACCCTCCCCTCGGGCCCGCAGACCAGTCGTCAGGCGGACAGTTCGATCCCCGGCGGGGCGGGCCTCGTGCGCGTGTCCGGTTATCTCACCGACGATCTGACCTTCGCCCTCACCGGCCTCGCCGCCGAGAGCGCCGCCACCACGTGGCGCGGCGGCGCGGAGTTCGAGTTCGCGGCCGGAGACCGGAACCGCATCGAAGCGGGAGCGGTCTACGGCACGCGCTCCAACGTCACCAATGCGCCGATCGGCGGCGAAGTCGACCGTCGCTCGGTGGGAGCCTTCCGGGTGGTCCACGCGATGAAGATCTTCGACACCGTCACCACCACGGCGGGAGGCAGATTCATCGATGCGCCCTTCCTGCGCGAATCGCGCTCGATCGACCCCGAGTTCTCCGTGCTCATCGAGGATCCCGAGGCAAGCGGCGCCGCGACCGGCTACCTGCGCTTCGACGTCTCCGGCGACACCCTCTTCCCCGGCCTTGAAGTCGCGACCGGTGCGAGCGACCTGATCGCCCTGTCCGAGGGCCTTCCCGTCTTCGCCAGCGATTTCCAGGCTCAGCGCACCTGGACCCGCGGCGGCGCCATCGGGTACCACACGGCGGCCACGAAGCTGGAAGCGCGCCTCCGGGATCAATCGGTGACCCATGCGCTCCTGGTGATCCCCTCCTCGGTCGCGGGCGCTCCCTACGTAGCGAACGGCAACCGAAACCGCGTGCAGACCGGCTCCGTGATGCTCGAAAGGACCTTCGCCCACGGCCAGGCCCGGGCCGGCGTGGAGTACGGGTACGGCCGTTTCGCGGCGGATGAGGCGCACCCCGACCGGGCCCGCGACTTCCATCAGGTCACCACGAGGTTCGACGCCTACCTGCGGCGCACGGGCACCGGCATCGCCATCTTCCACCGGCTCCACGAGGGCGCCTCGGTCGCCAACTATGAAGGCCCGGAGCGGCCGGGCGCGGCCGCGCAGCGGTACCTCATTGAACTGCGGCAGGACGTGCCTTTCGTTCCCTCGATGATCGGCGCCGACATGACCGTGCTGGTGAGCCTGAGGAACGTGTACTACGACGATATCGAGCGGCGCAACATCGACGAATTCGCGGTGGCCTCCCCTCCTCGCCGGATCACCGGCGGCATCCGGGTCAAGTTCTAGGCGACAGGACGAACACCCTTGTTCACCCTTCCCGCCGAATCGTTCGCATCGCTGGGGAAGCGATTCTCGCGACGGGTCTCCCGTCGGAACCGGATCCTTCTGGCCGCGACGCTGCTCGCGTCGGTCGGGATCCTCAGCCTGGTGGAACGTTTCGGCGCCAACTGGCGCGAGGATGGGGTGTCGTGGCGCGCCGCGGGCGGACAGCTGGTGGCCGACATCGTGGTCCCGGACACACCCGCGGCCCTCGCCGGCATTCGTCCAGGGGACAAGCTCGTGGCCATCGAGGACCACCGGGTCTCGACCATAGAGGACGTGGCTCTCGAACTCTCGCGCACGAATTCCTCGGACGCCGACGTGGAATACCGGATCGACCGGGGCGGCGTGCTCACGAGCCACCATCTGCAACCCACGCGGCCTTCCGGAGACCGGCGCCTGTACACCTATCTCTCCCTGATGGGCTTCTTCTGCCTGGGGCTTGGCACGCTGGTGGCCATGAGGCGCCCGGGCGAGAAGCTGCGTCTTCACTTCGCGGCCCTGTGCGCGCTTTTCTTCCTCGTTTACGCGGTCTCCGACTCCGGGCGTCTCGATGCCATCGACTGGGGCCTGATCCTGCTCGACTCGGTGGGCATCGCGCTGCTGCCTCCGTGCTACCTCCACTTCTGCCTCAAGCTCACCCGGACGGACAGCCGGGTCCGGAGGATCAGGATCTACGCGGCGGCCTTCGGCTTCCTGGCCCTCGAGCTGTTCGGCGTGGTGGGACTTGGCTACGTTCGTTCCGCCGCCACCGTGCTCGCGTGGACGGATCGCCTCGTTCCCGTCTACTTCAGCGTGTTCTTCATGGCCGGAGCGCTGGTCCTGTGGCGTTCGTCGTCCCGGGCGCGGGTCGGGCTCGAACGTCGGCGGATGAGGTCTCTCGCGTTCGGCACCATCGCCGGCATCGGTCCGTTCATCGCACTCTACGCCGTGCCCTTCGCCCTGGGGCGCGCGGGCGGAACCGTGCCCCAGCTCTTCGGCTATATCCCCCTGGCCCTGCTTCCCCTGTCGCTCGCCTACGCGGTCATCCAGAACCGGATCGTCGACATCGGCTTCCTCTTCCGAAGGCTCCTGGTTTCGCTGATCGCGGTCACCGCAGTCTTCGGCGTCTGCCTCCTCGTCCTCGGACTCCTGGGCGACGTCAACCGGAATGACACCGCTCCCCTCATCGTGGTGATCTGCCTCGTGGCCCTCCTCTTCTTCCCCCTGAAGGACCGGATTCAGACCGCGGTGGATCGCCTCGCCCTCAAGGACCGCTACGACTCCCGCCAGACTCTGCTGCGGCTGTCACCCGAGCTTTCGACCGAACTGGATCGCGACCGCCTGGCCGAGCGGCTCCTCACCGGGGCGCGCCAGGCCCTGGGGGTCACCCGCGGCGCCCTGTTCGCCAGGAACGCCTCTCGGATCGAGACCGTCCGCCACTTCGGCCTCACCGGGACCCCCACCGCGGACGGCGATCTCTCCGTTCAGCGCGCGTTCCAGATCGACCCCTCCGACTCTGGCATCGGACCGGTCACCAACGGCTTCGACAGCGCCACCGACCTGTTCGCGCACTACTTCCCCCTGGTGGCGCGCGGCGAGGCCGTCGCCGTCCTCGCCCTCGGCGATCCTCAAGCGCCCGAGACGATGGACGAGGACGAGGCGGAACTCATCCGCTCGCTGTGCGCGGTCTCCGCCACCGCGATCCTGAACGGCCGTCTCTACGAACGGCTGGAAGAAAAGGCGCGCGAACTGACCCGCCTCACCGACTATCACGCGAACATCGTCGAGAGCATGGAAGCGGGCGTCGTGGTCATCGGCCACGACGGCCGGATCGAGCGATGGAACCGCGGCATGGAGCGCCTCGCGGGCGTGCCTCGAAGCGGCGCCATCGGAAAGACGCTCGCCGAGGCGCTATCGAAGGACGCGTCCGCGGTGCTCGCCCCCATCCTTCCTGAATCGGGCGGCGAGGCCGAGCACCTGTACAAGGTGGGGCTGACCCTGCAGAGCGGCCGGGTCATCACGGTCAACGTGAACGCGGCGCCTTTCGATTCATCGCTCGCGGGGAGTGCGGGAGCCGGCGCCCGCGCCATCCTGATCTTCCACGATGTCACCGAGCGGGTCTCCCTCGAGCGGCAGGTGCAGCAGACCGAGAAGATGGTGGCGGTCGGGCTCCTGGCCGCGGGCGTCGCCCACGAGGTCAACACGCCGCTCACCGGCATCTCTTCCTATACCCAGCTGCTGCGCTCGCAGATGGACCCGATGGACGCTCGCATCGAGTGGCTCGACAAGATCGAAAAGCAGACCTTCCGCGGCGCCAAGATCGTGAGCAACCTCCTGAACTTCGCCCGCGCGGGGGGCAGCGACGACGCCTCCCTCGATGTGTCGAAGGCGGTCGCGGATGTCCTCTCGCTGGTCCAGCATCAACTCGACAAGGCCCGGGTGAAGGTGGTGAAGGAACTCTCGTCCGAACTGCCCACCGTCCTCGGCAGCGAGAACAAGATGCAGCAGGTCCTCTTCAACCTCATCCTGAACGCCCGCGATGCCATGCCGAGCGGCGGCTGGCTGACCCTCAAGACCTTCGTGGACGGGCGCGACGTGGTGGTTGAAGTGAGCGACACCGGCCTTGGCATTCCCGAGGCCGACCTGCCGCGGATCTTCGATCCGTTCTTCACCACCAAGGACGTGGGCCAGGGCACCGGCCTCGGCCTCGCGGTTTCCTACGGCATCGTCCAGGAGCATGGCGGTTCGATCCGGGCTTCAAGCGCCAAGGGACAGGGCTCGCGCTTCGAAGTGCGCCTGCCCATCGAGCGCCGGGCCGCGATGGCGCACGCCCGCTAGCCTCCGACCCGCCTCGCCCGCGCCACCATGTCCCTCCCCAAGATCCTCGTCGTCGACGACGAAGAGGTCATGCGCGATGTTCTCGGCAGCGTCCTCGGGGGAGAGGGTTATTCCGTGCGCTTCGCCGCCACCGGCCCCGACGCCATCGCCGCGCTGAAGGAATCCCCGGTCGACGCGGTCATCCTCGACCTGATGCTGCCCGGCATGTCCGGTCTCGAGGTGCTCGACGAGTTGAAGCGGATGGACGAGGATCTCCCGGTGCTCATGCTGACCGCGCAGGCCTCCATCGAGAGCGCGATCGCGGCCATGAAGAAGGGGGCTTTCGACTACGTCACCAAACCCTTCAAGCACGATGAGCTCCTGATCCTCCTCCAGAAGGCACTGCAGCAGAGCGACCTCGTCGACGAGAACCGCTCGCTCAAGCTCGCGATCCGGCCCCAGGGCACGTTCCTCGGCCTCGTGGGCAAGAGCCCGAAGATGGAGCAGGTGTACGCCCTCATCCAGCAGGCGGGGCCGGCGCGCACCACCGTCTTGATCAACGGCGAAAGCGGCACGGGCAAGGAACTGGTGGCGAAAGCCCTGCACGCGTCCTCGCCGCGCTCGGACAAGCCCTTCATCGTGGTGAACTCGGGCTCCCTGCCCCATGAGCTCCTCGAGTCGAACCTCTTCGGTCACGTGAAGGGTGCTTTCACCGGCGCGTTCTACTCGAAGAAAGGCCTCTTCGAACTGGCCGACAAGGGGACGCTCTTCTTCGATGAGATCGGCAACGTGAGCATGGAGACCCAGGCCAAGCTGCTGCGGGTCATCCAGGAGCGCGAGTTCATGCGCCTCGGCGGCACCGACATCGTGAAGGTCGACGTGCGCATCATCGCGGCCACCAACATCGACCTGCGGCGCGCGGTCGCCGAGGCGCGATTCCGTGAAGACCTCTTCTACCGCCTGAACGTCATCACCATCGACCTGCCTCCGCTGCGCGCGCGCAAGGAGGACATCCCGGCGCTCGTCCAGCACTTCATCACGAAGTACGCGAAGGACAACGGCCGCAACGTTCGCGGCTTCACCCGGGCGGCCCTCGAGAAGGTCATCGACTTCGACTGGCCGGGCAACGTGCGCGAGCTGGAGAACACGGTCGAACGCGGCGTGGTCCTCGCCGCCGCTGACCTGATCGACGAGACGGAACTGCCGCCGCAGGTACGGACGCCGCCCTCGCCCGGCGGCGCGCTGGCAGGCGAGATGGGCGCCATGGACCGTGACACTTTCAACCTGAAGCGCGCGGCCGCCGACTTCGAGCAGCGGATGATCGCGGTGGCGCTCGAAGCGGCGCGCGGCATCCAGAAGGACGCGGCGCGCATTCTCGGGGTGAAGCCCACGACCCTCAATGAGATGCTGAAGCGGCATCGCATGATCGCGCCCCGCAAGGGACGGGTGGCCGGCGATGTCGAGGACGTCGGCGAGAGCGACGAAGGGACGGACGAACCCACGCATTGAGAAGTACCCGTCATTGCGAGCCCATCAGGTCCTTCGGACGTGACGTTTGGCAGAAACCGACCTCCGTCATCCCCGCCACCCGCCTGAAGGGCGTAAGCGCCGGGGTCCACTTCAGTTACCAATCGCGCTGGGAGTGGCGGCCCGCGGGGCCAAGGACAGGGAGCCCCGCGGAGTAGTCCACGACGCGACATTCGGGGTCATGCTGCGGCCAAAGCACCCGGGCGTTCCTTCACATCCGTGGGGCGCAGGTCGTTCTCAATGAATGGAGCGGAGCTACCGCTCCGCCGTTGTATTAGAGGAGGCTTGCACCCCACTCCGTTCAGGAACGGTGCTTTGGCCTCCGCGACGCGTGGTCTGCGCGTCCGGGACCGTAGCGCGCCCCAAAGGCCGCGAGGCCCCGCTCCATCCTATCGATCGAGGCGTCGCGTCCGCCTTCTGAACGAGGCGAGTGGACCAACTCCGGGCGCGTCTCGGAAGGGTCGGTCGGACTCAGGTGTTGCGGCACCCGGTGTCGCTTGTGCGAGCAAAGAGCGGGGCCTCGCGCTTCGCTGGGACGGTCCTTGGCGCGCGGACCACGCGTTGCTGCGGCCAAAGCACCGTTCCCGAACGTAGGGGGCCGCAAGCCTCCTCTGAGTCAACGGCGGAGCGGCAGCTCCGCTCCATTCATTGAGAACGACCTGCGGCCCCCGGATGTGAGGGAACGCCCGGGTGCTTTGGCCGCAGCATGACCACGCAGCGTCGCGTCGTGGACAACTCCGCGGGGCTCTCGGTCCTTGGCCCCGCGGGCCCCAGGACCAGGTCCGTGCTCCGGTAAGCAACCCACTCACGTCATGACAGGGCCCATCACGTGAGTCCGCGCGGATTCGAAAAGTGCCCCGAATGGGCCGTTCTCGTGTGGGTTTCTCAGCAGGAGGCCGCCGAAAAGCGAACCGAGCGCGAAGCCTGCCCTGTACAGTGTTCCGAAGTCGTTTTCGGATGTGAGCGCCAAAGCCTGCCAAGCGTTAATTAGCGCCCCCCAAGGATCTGCGCCGCATCCGAATGTCGATAGGGAATCACGTCCAGCAGGAAGTTTGCGCCGCTTAAGACACGAGCGCC